>JAEUVR010000187.1 GCA_016786785.1 Chitinophagaceae bacterium | reverse complement strand
TTTGCAGCGTTTGAAGGAAGCTTCTGAAAAAGCTAAGATAGAGCTATCTTCTTCCAGCGAAACGGAGATCAACCTGCCCTATATCACCGCGGTAGACGGCGTTCCCAAGCACCTGGTTAAAAAACTTACCAGGGCTAAGTTTGAGCAACTGTCGGATGCCCTGTTTGAAAGATGTTTGAAGCCCTGTGAACAGGCTTTAAAAGATGCCGGTTTATCGGCTTCGCAGATCAATGAGATCATCCTGGTGGGCGGTAGCACCCGTATTCCTAAGGTGCAGGAGATCGTAGAGAAATTTTTCGGTCGCAAGCCGAGCAAGGGCGTGAATCCTGATGAAGTGGTTGCCTTAGGCGCCGCTATCCAGGGAGCGGTACTGACCGGCGAAGTAAAGGATGTATTGTTGCTGGATGTTACCCCGCTTTCCCTGGGCATTGAGACCATGGGCGGCGTGATGACGCGGCTGATAGAATCGAATACCACCATACCGACCAAAAAATCGGAAGTGTTTTCTACTGCCAGCGATAACCAGCCCGGCGTTCAGATCCATGTATTGCAGGGAGAAAGGCCCCTGGCTTCGCAGAATAAAAGCCTGGGCATGTTCAACCTTGACGGTATTCCCCCCGCGCCCAGGGGAGTGCCCCAGATCGAAGTGATCTTCGATATCGACGCCAACGGCTTGCTGCATGTAACGGCAAAAGACAAGGGCACGGGCAAAGAACAAAAGATCAGGATCGAAGCCGGCAGCGGCCTCACCAAGGAAGAAATTGAAAAGATGAAGAATGAGGCTCGCGCCAATGAGGCTTCCGATAAAGAAGCCAAGGAGAAGATCGAGAAGATCAACCAGGCGGATAGCCTGATCTTCCAAACGGAGAAACAACTGAAAGAGTTTGGCGATAAGATCCCGGCTGATAAAAAAGCGCCTATTGAAGCGGCATTGAATAAGCTGAAGGAAGCGCATAAATCGCAGGATATCGCAGCGCTTGATACGGCAACGGCTGAAATGAATACAGCTTGGACGGCAGCGTCTGAAGAGATATACAAGGCGCAGGCGGGCGCGCAGCAGCCCGGAGCGGATGGCGGTCAGCAGCAGCAACAGGGAGACGCAAACGCCGCAGGAGGCGAAAATGTCACCGACGCGGAATATGAAGAAGTGAAGTACAGAAAGGGTTATCTATATTAATAAATAGGGCATATCAAAATTGATATGCCCTATTTATTGAGTTGGGTCGCAGCGTTCGGTTGGCCGATCCTGTATCCTTTCCGGCGCCGGCGGTATCCATTTTGCAAGGCCCTATATAATACCCATTTTTTCCATCAGGAAAGAAGCATTTTTATTCTTGGCCACGCCGCGGCGCAACGCATAGTCGAACAGCAGCTCGCCGTTTTCTATGCTGCTTTCGAAACAATAGTTGTTTACCTCTTGGGGCAGCGCTTTTTCCAATTCGCTCAGGCTCAGGTCGTGCGTGGCAAAAAGCGCGATGCAGGGGTACCGTAGCAGTTTCCGGATAAAAGCTTCCGAGCCGTAGGTCTTATCGTCCGAATTGGTGCCGCGCAATACTTCATCGATCAATACAAGCGCCGGAGCGTCTTTTTCCAGTTCGGCAATAATGTCATGCAGCCGTTTTAATTCTGCCATAAAATAGGAGGTATTCTCCTGTAGGGAATCGCTGATGCGGATGGAGGAAAGGATATTCATCGGCGTAAATGCAAATGTATCGGCATATACCGGCGCGCCGCATTGCGCCAGCAGGAGGTTGATGCCTACGGTCCGTAAAAAAGTGGATTTTCCCGACATGTTAGAACCGGTTACCAGCAGCAGCTTATCTTCCTTTCCAACACAGAGATCATTGGCTACGGGCGCCTTCAGCTGCATAAGCGGGTGAGCCATACCGGTAGCTTTTATAAAGGGTGCGCCTTCCTCGACCGTTGGATAACAGTATCCTGGATTATTAAAAGCAAATACCGAAAGGGAGTTAAGCGCTTCAATACTTCCCACACAGTCTGCCCATTCGCTGAAATGCCGTTTGTTGCGGCTTCTCCATTTTTCGAGAGCGATCATACATTGCACATCATAGAGAAGCAGGCTATTGGCAAACATGAATACGACCAGGTTTAACCGCTGATCAAAGGAAGCGGCCAGCTTTGATAGTTTCCATATTTCCTGGCGCCCGGAAGCCGTCTTTTCTTTTAAGGAGCGGAGGCGGGTAACGTTTCCTGCATCGGTCTGGCCGAAATACTGAAGGATGGATCCGTATTGTTCCAGTATGGGCTGCTTTTTACCGATGAGCCTGTGTTGAGTATGGATGTATTTTAAAAAGACGCTGATGATCAGCCAGCTCAACGCCACTCCCGCAATCACCGGCAAGGGATTGTTTTCGGAAAGATAGTAGAGCAGGGCTGCGATATTCCATATGGGCAATACTATCCGAATAATGTTCAGCCAGGCGATGCCGGCCAGTTTTTGGGGCGTTTCCATCCATTCCGACAGATCGTTCATGTTCCCCTCTGTCTCTGCATGCAGTAACCCCTGCGCGGCGATCAGCTGGCCCAGCTCGGGCTGGGTGGAAAAATGCCGGGTCGCTTCCTGACGCTCGGCGATCTCTTTATTTGACCGGAGCGGGGAGGTTAATAAAGCAGAGAGCGCTTCCGAACCGTGACTGGTAGCGGTCCTGTTGAGCAGGTGATACAGGGATCTTGGGCCGAATATGTCCAGGTCGTCGCGGTAGATGGCCGTTGCCGCTATCTCCTTGCCGTCATTAAATCCGTTTTCTCCATGGTTGATGACCCTGAGTTCGTTTTCGTTGATGAACAGCATTTTTTCCGAGAGCTGTTTTGCAGATTGCAGGTTGAGAGATACGCGTATGAAAATAATAAAACAGATCAGGAAGAAAACGCTGATCAGTAATAGAGGAACGGCGTACTGCCTGGAAAGAAAATAAAGCGATAGTCCGAGAAAGACAAAGCTGGTCAGTCGCAAAATGGCTACCGTGGCAATCCTTTTCCTGAGTTTTTTTATCCTGTTCCGGTAAACCGTTATTCGTTCTGTGTAAAAATTTAAAGGCTCCATTTTATATAATATTTAACAGAAAATCATCATCTTCGCATTGGATCCTTTTTAGCCTCCTTACGGCGACGAAATTATTCATTATTCAAACTTACACATTATGAAATATCTGCTTAGACTTTCGATCTTAATTTTTGCCGGGCTTGTAATAGCGCATTCTTCTTTTGCGCTCGTGTCGCCATCTACTGCAGAAGCGGCCAAATCTGAAGCCGCTAACGCCTCTCCATTTGCGGGCATGACCATGAATGAGTTTATGGCGTTAACGCCTAAGACCTATAAAGAGATCACCGGGAAGAAAATGTCGTTTGCAGAAAAGTTATCTCTTAAAATGATGCAGCATAAGTTGAAAAAAGCAGCTAAGAATAATGCGCAGCCGGAATCGTTTGCCGCTCCGGCGGGTATTGATACTTCCGATTTTAATATTGGCGGTTTTGTGCTGGGCTTGTTGCTGGCCCCTATAGGCGTATTGATCGCTTACCTGATCGGCGATGATAATGTGATCAAATGGGCATGGTTTGGTTTTGCAGCATGGTTGGTGATATTCCTGCTTATTTGGATCCTATAGTTTAATGAAATATAATTATACAGGGGCTGTCTCTTCGTTTTGAGACTGCCCCTTTTTTATTCGGGTATTGATAGTTAAAGTTGGGTTGCGCCATTCGCAGGCGCTTCATTTTATTGGCGAGCAGCCATTTTTGTTCCTTTGTGGAAAGAGATTTTTTATTTATCGCTGGCTGCGTCCCTTGAAAATATTGCCCCGATGTTTTATTGGATAGCGCGGGCCGTTCAATCAGCCAATACCAGTTGAGCCGTTTTCGGCGTTTGTTGTCTTAGCCGGATCTTTTTCCCATCAGTAAGTTGTGCGATTGAATCCTCGCGGTAATGCCGGATGGTCAGGAGGGACAGCCCTCTCTCTACCTGTACGTCAAAGATGGTTGAGGCCGCTAAAGCCAGTTTTTCTATTTTGTCGTCTTTGTCGTCCACGCAGATCTCGATACGGATGGCCCCGGTCTGGAGCAGGTTGGGTTGCATATGAGCCCCGGCCAGCAATCGATAGAGAGCGGCTATTGGTTTTTCGCCGGCAAAAGAGAAGTCGAGCGTATGCAGGCTTATCAGCGCCTGGTTGCGTTTAATAACAATGATGGGGGGCAGATCGGGCGTTTGCTGATCGCTAATCAGGGTTCCGGGAAGTTCCCTGTCTAAAAAACATTTTACCTGTAAGGGAATATTTTTATTCTGCAAGGGCTTTATCGTTTTGGGGTGGATCACCTGCGCGCCATAGTAAGCCATCTCGATAACTTCTTCATAGCTCAGATGAGGGATTGCGGTTGCCTGGGGAAATTCCCTGGGATCGGCGCTCATGACGCCTGCTACGTCCTTCCAGATGGTCAGCTCCGAAGCCTGGAGCATATTGGCAAATACGGCCGCCGAATAATCGCTTCCTTCGCGCCCTAGCGTTGAGCTTTCGTTTTCTGCGGTGGCGCCAATAAATCCCTGCGTGATAACAATATCCGATACGTCGAACAAGGGGATGAACGCGGTATTGATTTTTTCCTGCGTAAACAACCAGTCGATCGAGGCGTCGCGAAAACGATTGTCTGTCCGAAGGATATCCCTTACATCCACCCATGTATTCCGGATGCCGGCTTCATTGAAATAAGCGCTTACGACGATGGAAGACAACAGTTCGCCGGAGCAAACGATCTGGTCGTAATAATAGTCGAAGCTCCTTACCGGCCGATCGTGCAGCAGCCATTCCACCTCTGTGAAAATATCCAGCGCCTGCGCATAAGCGTCGTTGTATCCCTTCACCAGCAGGTAATTGGCTAGCGTGAGGAAGTTTTTTTTGATCGCTTCAAAAAGCGTCAACGCCTCATCCTGTTGTCCGTTATAAAAAGCTTCCGCTACTTTTTCCAGCGAATTGGTGGTTTTGCCCATAGCCGAGACCACTACCAGGATCTTCTGGCCGCCGTAAGTTTTCAGGATATCGCCGGCCTGCGCGATCCTGTCCATATTGCTAATGCTGGCGCCGCCGAATTTGAAGACCTTCATTTGTTTTAAGGGGTTGATCGTACGATTTTAAGCGTAATGAACGTTTAAAGATAATGAAGCAAAGATAGTAAGTCGCCGGCCTATCCACGGGGAGCGATTTATTAATCGCTTACATTTGCAAAATATTTTAATTGTCTATATGCAGAACATCGATAGAAAAGTGTCAACCCTGGATGAGTTTACCATCCAGCAGCTAAGAAATTTTCCTACCGCTACCGGCGAACTCAGCGGGTTATTGAGGGATATCGGCCTGGCGGCCAAAAGGGTGAATGTGGAAGTCAATAAAGCAGGATTGGTTGATATTCTTGGCGACGCGGGATCGACCAATGTCCAGGGAGAAGATGTAAAAAAGCTCGATGTTTTTGCCAACAACCAGTTCATGGGCGCCCTGCGGCATGGCATCAGTTGCGCAGGGATTGCCAGCGAAGAGTTGGATGAATATATTGCCTTTAATGACGAGGTAAGCAAGAATTCTAAATATGTTTGCCTGTTTGACCCCCTCGACGGGAGCGGAAATATCGATGTGAATGTTTCCATCGGCACCATTTTTGGCGTTTACCGCCGGGCTACGCCCAAGGGCGAGATCGCCTCTGCCCCGGATTTTCTGCAGCAGGGCAAGAAACAGGTAGCCGCCGGCTATATCGTTTATGGCTCCTCGACAATGCTGGTGTATGCCACGAGAAGGGGAGTGAACGGTTTTACGCTGGATCCTTCCATCGGCGAATTTTGTTTAAGTCATCCGAATATCAAATGCCCTGAGTTCGGAAAAATATATTCCGTTAACCACGGTAACTTTTTCCGTTATTCCGAGGGCGTAAGAAATTATATCGACGCCTGCCAGAAAAAAGACAAGGGCAACGGCGGCCCATATACGCAGCGTTATATCGGCAGCATGGTTTCCGACGTGCATCGCAACCTTATAAAGGGCGGCATATTTATGTATCCCGGAACGACCGACAAGCCAGGCGGAAAACTAAGACTGCTCTATGAATGTAATCCCTTTGCCTTTATCCTCGAAGTGGCGGGCGGCAAGGCGACGGATGGCAAACAAAGAATACTGGATATTCAACCTGAAACCCTTCACCAACGCTCCCCGCTGTTTATAGGAAGCAAGGGCATGATGGAAGAGCTGGAATCATATCTCTGAGCTCCACAGCAGTCGCGCGTAGTTCCTTGCGGATAAAAGTAAAATAAGCAGTCTGACATAAGGCGTTAGGAAATTTTATACCCGGCAGCCTATGGCATTAACCAGGAGGCCGGCAGGGAAAATCATGGTTTATTTTCACGCTATTTATATCGGGGCCAAGCTTACGGCGTTAATCGGAGAGAACGCTTCAGGCGATCAAACTATGGCTTACCTTTATACGGTAAAACTAAAACGCCATACGATGAGCGAACAAACGACCGACCCAAGGTATCCTATTGGTAAATATGCTCCGCAACCTTTTTCGGAAACACAGTTGAAGGACTGGTTAGACGATATCAAAAACCTGCCCGCTCTGCTGGAGCAGTCGTTGAGCAATCTTGAGGAATCGCAATTAGATACGCCCTACCGCGAAGGCGGCTGGAGTATACGGCGACTGACGCATCATATTGCCGATAGCCATATGAACGCCTATATCCGGTTTAAGCTGGCGCTTACAGAGGATAATCCTACGGTAAAACCCTACAACGAAGGGCTTTGGGCTGAGTTGAAGGATTCAGATTTGCCGGTATCCGTTTCCATAAGTCTTGTGCACGCGCTGCACCGCCGGTTTTATGAACTGTTAAGCGGTATGGATATTAATGATTGGAACAGGACCATTTTTCATCCGGTACAACAAAAGCAGCTTACCCTTTGGCAACAACTGGGTATGTATGCCTGGCATGGCAGGCATCATGTAGCGCATATTACAACCGCCAGGGAAAAAGGATCCTGGTAAAATGCCGCGCGAACGCTTCCGGAATTGCCGGTTAAGCAGGTAGGCGCCCGGCATAATATAGATTTTCCTATAAACTTACCTGCGGCCTGTCTCGCCTGTTAGAGGTTTTTGTTGGGTCGCCGGTTAAAATGATAGCAATGGACGACAAGTCGATGAACTGGAAAACCTTATCTTCAGAATACCTGTATCGCGAAACCTGGTTTACCATCCGCAAGGATGTTTGCGAAGCGCCGGATGGAAAGATCATTTCGCCTTATTATGTATATGAGTTCCCCACCTGGGTATCGGCGCTGGCGATCACCGAACAGAACCAGGTGGTCATGGTCAGGCAATATCGGCATGGCATTGAGCAAACCATTATAGAGATTCCCGGGGGATGCGTAGACGATACAGACAAAAACTTTGAGGAGGCCATAGCGAGGGAATTGCTGGAAGAGACCGGATACGCTTTTTCGCGCTATGAGCGCCTGGGAAAGATTTCGCCTAACCCGTCGACCAATAACAACTGGATGCACATGTATCTTGCTACGGGCGGCGTCAGGATGAAAGAACAGTCGCTGGACCATAACGAAGACATTGTAGTGGAACTGATAAGCCTGGAAGAACTGGAGGCGCTGGTGGAGGAAAACAAGATCGTACAGGCCTTACATCTTTCCACGATCGTCTATGGCCTGAAAAAATTAGCGGCAACTGATAAAAATAATTTATGAGATACAGATCGTCCTTTCGAGCCGGGTTTTTGTATTTATGGATAGTTATTGCAGGCCTCGCGTTTGCCGGGGGTTGCGCTCCCGGTAAAGAACATGCTGATACGATTTTGACAAATGGAAAGATCATTACGGTAGATAAGGATTTCTCCATTGCTGAAGCGGCGGCGATCCGCAACGGCAGGTTCGTGGCTGTTGGAAAAAACAAGGATATACTAGCGCTTGCGGGAGATTCTACGAATATTATTGATCTCAAAGGCCGCACGGTCGTTCCTGGTTTGATCGAGGGGCATGCGCATCCGCTTTCGGCTTCGCAGAGCGAATATGCGGAGCCCATTCCTCATATCGCCGATGTTAAGGGACTGCTGGATTGGATAGCGCAGCAGACAAAAATCAAAAAGAAAGGAGAGTGGATCATTCATCCTAAATTTTTTATTACGCGGCTTGCCGATATGCGCCCGATAAGCAAAAAAGAACTTGATTCGGTGGCGCCCGATCACCCAGTTTTCCTGAACGGCAGTTATGCGGGCATCGTAAACAGCAAGGCGATCGCGCTATCGGGCTTGAATAAGGCAGATCATCCCGGCATCGATCGCGATAAGCCGGGAGGAGCGCCAACCGGTATTCTTCGCAGGTCTGCATTCGAACTGTTGGCTATTCCAAAACCTGCGCCCCTTTCGGAACAGGAGAAAGCGGAATTGATCGTGCAGATGTTCGGATTGTACAATTCCGTGGGCATTACTTCTGTCTGCGTAGGCGGAGGAGACGAGCAGCAACTGGAAATGTATAAAAAGATGAACGCTGATGGCCAACTCACAGTGAGGATCTTTCAGAATATCTATTTCCCGAAAGTTCCGGTACAAGAAATG
>JAEUVR010000162.1 GCA_016786785.1 Chitinophagaceae bacterium | reverse complement strand
TCCTTCCACTGCTTTTTCAAGCGGCTCTTTGTTAAGTAAACCTATTCGCTTTACTGTATTTTCTTGAATTGATTTATTGTTACAACTATCTCATTTTTAGGTTGTGGCAATTTTTATCTGATATTTTATTTCAATTCCTGTGCAATCGCCTCTGTCCGAAAGATCCTTTCCTGGAAAAGCTACCACAAAAGAAACGTGTAATGAGGCGTATTGCTATTTTATTGGTATTTTTTTTCCTTTTGGCGGGCCAGGGCTTTTCACAAAGAGCCTGCGCTACAGCAGAATATATCCGGGGATCAGGAAGTATTGTTCCCGAATTACGCATAAAGCGCTCAGCGTTTACGAACCTCTCGCGAGATAGCTTTCGGGCTGACGTCGCTCCGGGGGAAATTCCTTCTGCACGTATGATGCCTCAGGGTACAATATCCTCCGGCGTTCCTTCTTCCTCTTCTGTTATCGTCATACCGGTAGTGGTGCATGTGCTGTATAATAAGGAAGAACAGAATATCAGCGCCGCCCAGATCAAAGCGCAGATCGATATCCTTAACAGGGATTACCGGCGTCAAAATGCGGATGCGCAGCTGACGCCCGATGCGTTTAAGGAGCTGGCAGCCGATGCGCATATCGAATTCAGGCTGGCTTCGGAAGACCCCAGCGGGCTGCCGACCAGCGGTATTGTCAGGAAAAAAACGACTATTGAGTTTTTTGGGATTGACGACAGGATCAAATCATCGGATATGGGGGGCGACAATGCCTGGGATCCTGATAAATACCTGAATATCTGGACGGGCAACCTTGCCGGCGGCGTATTGGGATATGCAAGCCTGTTAGGGGGGGCTCCCGAAAAAGACGGCGTGGCGATCCGGTACAATGTCTTTGGCAATACGGGCGGCGCTTTTGGCAAGGGAAGAACGGCTACTCATGAAATAGGCCATTGGCTGGGACTGCGTCATATCTGGGGAGATACGGATTGCGGGGACGACGGCATAGCAGATACGCCTCCGCAGGCCGCTCCCAGCAGGGGATGTCCTTCGGGCGTTCAGCCTTCCTGCGATAATGCTCCCGGGGGAAGCATGTACATGAACTTTATGGACTTTACCAACGATGAATGCACCAATATGTTCACCCTGGGACAAGCGCAAAAAATGCGTTCGTTATTTAATGAGGGCGGACCGCGTCATGCCCTGGCTTCCTCTACAAAAGCTAATGGAACTCCTCTGGAAGATGCGATCGATATGACAGCTTCCTCGCCGGAAGAAATAAAGCTTTTTCCCAATCCTTCTGTCGGAACGCTGACCATCCGGTTTAACGCCGACCCGCCGCAGGGCGATATCGTGATCTATAATCATGTAGGCCAGGCAGTCAAACAGTTAAGAATAACCGAATCTCTTATGCGTATCAATACGGCTGCTCTCGCCAACGGCGTTTATTATATAAAGGCAGGCGATACGGGGCGTGCATATAAATTTATTATGGCGCGCTGATAGCGATAAAGCGACGTATCGATGATCGCAGGTATTGAAATACGTTGCGTCTGATTGTATTTGTTCATCCGCAGGTTGCCGGCTACGTTTATGGCGCTGATGCCGCTTTGCATTTAAGCTTTATTGCATTATCAGAAGCGGAATGTCGTATTTCTGATTGACCCATTCTACTTTGCATTTAAACTTTATTGCATTATCAGCTCCGCCGCCTGTTCACCGATGATCGGCGTGATGGCTACGCCTATGCCGCTCATGCGTACGGCGCAGTAAACCTGCTCTTCTATTTTTTTGACGATCGGCGTTTTTTCGGGCCCATGACCCATGATGCCGCTCCACCTGTCGGTGATCGTATAGGGGATGCCGGGTAAGATGTACCTGTTGAGAAAGGCTTCCAGGGCCTGTTGTATCGCAGGGGAAATATCCATCGTTTCCGTGGTTTCTTCTTCAAGCGCCTTATTCCTGGCGCCGCCGAGCAGCAGCCGGTCGCCAAGATTACGGAAATAGATATACCCTTCATCGGAGTGAAAAGCGCCCCTGATCTTTAAGCCACGGATAGGAGCGGTCAGCAGGATCTGTCCCCGCGCAGGCGTCACTGCCAGCGTGGGTAAAAGGGATTTTACAAAAGCATTGGTGCAGATCAGGACTTTTTGCGCGACCAGTTGCAGGCCCTGCTGGTTGTGCAGTACGATCCCTTCGCCTGTTTTTTCATATCCCTCAACGGCGATCTGGTTAAGCGTTAATACGCCCAGGGACTGCACTTTCTGCAAGAGCGCCATACAGAGCTTACCAGAATGAAGAGACCCTTCGAAA
This sequence comes from Chitinophagaceae bacterium, assembly GCA_016786785.1. Lineage (GTDB taxonomy): Bacteria > Bacteroidota > Bacteroidia > Chitinophagales > Chitinophagaceae > Flavitalea. The sequence goes on along the minus strand of JAEUVR010000162.1, from coordinate 7,322 downwards.
GCATTTTCCACCAGGTCGGTGGTTTCCTGCAAACCGAAACGACGGATCTTATGGTTGGCCAGCGCAAAAGTCTTTTCTTTTTTCAGGATCGGAAAAAGAGCGCTGTTGATATAGGCTATTTTTTCGTTTAGTTCCCGGGTAGACACAGGATGATAGGGGGTGATCATTTCGTAGCCCCCGGTTATGGAAAAATCGATATCCTTTTTCCGAAAGGTATCGGCGATCCGTTTAAGGCCGCGGTAACGCATTTCCACTACCTGCAGCATGCGATCCTCGCCCATGACCTGCGCATCATGCGCCAGTTCTGTAAGACTGCCGAAAGTGGCGAACCCGGCGTTGCGGGTACTGGCGCCGGTGGGGATCAATCCACGATCTACCAGCGCAACCGATAGACGGGGGTATTTTTTTTTGAGAAAATAAGCAGACCAGAGACCTGTGAGCCCGCCGCCCACGATGATGATGTCTTTGGGCGCATAAAACGATTCCTTTTCCCAAATAGATAATTGCATAGGAAGGATCGCTTACAGGTGGATCGCTTCTCCGTACGCTACTTCTATTGCATCCTTAACGCTTTCGCTGATGGTCGGATGAGGATAGATGGCGTTTAGCGCTTCATGGTAAGTGGTCTCCAGCTTGCGGGCGGTAACGGCCTGGGCAACGATCTCGGTAACGTTATAACCGATCATGTGGGCGCCGAGCCATTCGCCGTATTTGGCGTCGAATACTACTTTGATAAAACCTTCCGTATGGCCTGCCGCGCTGGCTTTGCCCGACGCGCTCAGCGGGAATTTGCCCACTTTCACTTCATAGCCGGCATCCTTTGCCTGTTTTTCGGTAAAGCCTACCGAAGCGATTTCAGGAGAGCAGTAAGTACATCCGGGGATATTGTTGTAGTCGATCGGTTCGGGTTGATGCCCGTATTTTTTCTCCCCGAAAGCAATGTTCTCTGCGCAGATGATGCCTTCTTTTGAAGCCACATGCGCCAGGGCCTGCCCGGGAGCGCAGTCGCCGATGGAGTAAAACCCGTCTACATTTGTTTTGTAGAATTTATCTACGACGATCTTTCCTTTTTCTGTTTTTATGCCCATCTCTTCCAGCCCGATCCCTTCAATATTCGACGCGATGCCTACGGCGCTCAGCAGGATATCCGCTTCCAGCGTGGTTTCGCCGGCCGAGGTTTTTACGGTGGCTTTCACGCCGTTTCCTGAAGTATCCACTTTCACCACTTCGCTGCTGGTCATAATATCTATGCCTTGTTTCTTATAACTTTTCTCCAGCTCTTTAGAGATGTCTTCATCTTCTACCGGAACGATCCTCGGCATAAATTCAACGATGGTCACTTTTGAGCCCATGCTATTATAAAAATAGGCGAACTCTACGCCGATGGCGCCGCTGCCTACAATGATCATGGATTTGGGCGCCTGCGGCAGCGTCAGGGCTTCGCGGTAGCCGATGATCTTCTTGCCGTCAATTTTCAGGGCGGGCAGTTCGCGGCTCCTGGCGCCAGTAGCGACGATAACATGTTTTCCTTCAACGATTTTTTTGCTGCCGTCGGCGGCGGTTACTTCCACCTGGCCTTTGGCTTTTAGTTTTCCGAAGCCCATCACCACGTCGATCTTGTTCTTTTTCATGAGGAACTGAACGCCCTTGCTCATTTTATCGGCAACGCCGCGGCTTCTTTTGATCACGGCCCCGAAATCGACCGTACCCGAAGCTTCAATGCCATATTCCTTTGCATGTTTGATATCTTCATTCACCTGGGCGCTCTTCAATAATGCTTTTGTAGGAATACAACCCCAGTTAAGGCAGATGCCTCCGAGACTTTCTTTTTCTATAACAGCCGTTTTCAGTCCCAGTTGAGCAGCCCTGATTGCCGCTACATATCCGCCCGGACCGCTTCCAAGAACAATTACATCGTATGCCATTCTATGATGATTTATATTTTAGAGATGAAGATACGGCGCTAAATTACTTCACCGGTCTGAAAGAGCCAAAAGGGCTATATGAGGATATTGACGCATTTGTGTTTATGACGATGCTGCATGCTCAGGTTGGCGGGCGGTTGTTGAGGCAGAAAGGTATATTGTGTTTTGTTCGGCATTTTGGTTTAGACCCGGATGGCGTTGAAAACGGGTTTGTCGTATTTTGTTACATTTGATCCGTAAACGAATAAATATATGAAGCTTGATATATTGGCCATCGGCGTACACCCGGATGATGTAGAGCTGGGCTGTTCCGGAACCTTGTTAAATGAGATCAGGAACGGTAAGAAAGGAGGTATTATAGATCTTACCCAGGGCGAGCTGGGCACCAGGGGAACCAAGGAAACGCGGTATACCGAGGCCGCGGCTGCCGCTGAAATACTCGGGGTAAGCGTCAGGGAGAACCTCAAAATGAGAGACGGCTTTTTCAGGAATGATGAAGAACACCAATTGAAGCTGATCAGCGCCATAAGAAAATACCAACCGGAGATCGTTTTGGCCAATATCCGTAAGGATCGCCACCCCGATCATGGAAGGGCCGGCGACCTGATCGCCGAGTCATGCTTTTTATCGGGGCTGGCGAAGATAGAGACCGCCGATGAGCGGGGAAATGCGCAGGGTCGCTGGCGGCCCAAATATGTGCTGCATTACCTGCAGGACTGGTTTTATGAACCCGACCTGATCATTGATGTCAGCGATGTGTTTGAACAAAAAATGCTGTCCGTGAAGGCCTATGCCACGCAGTTTTATGTAAACCCCGACAGCGCCGGGGGCCAGCAAACCTATATTTCTACCCCCGACTTCCTGGAAAGCGTACGCGCCAGGGCGCGCATGCTGGGCAAAAGAATAGGCGTACAGTATGCCGAAGGGTTTACCTGCGATAAGGGTATTGGCGTAAAGAACCTCGACGCCCTGCTGCAAATCGAAACCTGAACCGCAGCAAAAAGAAAATAATTTATTCCCAAAAACGAAAAACATTCTGGGATTTTCTACGTTTTTTGTGAAGAGTTTTAACGTGTGTTTTAGGTCAAACCAATTACCTTTGCACCTGATTTTAAATTATTTATTCAAGTTAGTATTCAGTCATGTCAACGCCTAAGTTTTCTAATGTTCCTCACTCATTTCATTCCGAACTTAAAAAAAGGATCAGCGCCTATTTTGAAGAAGTCGGATCGTCTGTAACCGGCAATTACAACCTGTTTATTAAGGCGGTTATTCTTATGGCGAGTATGGTATTTATTTATATACACCTGGTATTTTTTACGCCCGGGCCTGTCTGGGCGATCCTGGAATGCGTACTGATGGGATGCCTGGTAGCGGCAATTGGTTTTAATGTGATGCATGACGGCGCGCATGGCAGCTTCAGCAAATACAAATGGGTCAACCACCTGGCGGCATTCTCCCTCAATATCCTTGGCGGAAACAGTTTTATGTGGAATGTAAAACACAATGTAATTCATCATGCTTATACCAATGTGGACGGGGTAGATGACGATATTGATATTCAACCCTGGATGAGGATGAGCGCTACGCAAAAAAAATACGCCTTGCACAAATACCAGCATATTTATTTCTGGTTCCTGTATTCCTTGTTATACATATTCTGGATTTTTGTGCTGGATTACCAGAAATATTTTAAGAACAGGATAGGCAGCATGCCCCTGAAGAAAATGCATTTATCCGATCATCTTGTTTTTTGGGGTTTTAAGCTATTTCATTTTTTCCTGTTTGTAGGATTGCCCATATACATGGTAGGATTCAGCGCCTGGCTGATCGGCTTTATTATCTTTACCTGTATTGCCGGTTTCGTGCTGAGCCTGGTGTTTCAACTGGCGCATACCGTTGAGCATACCTCGTTTCCGATGCCCAATGAAAGCACCGGGAAACTGGACGATGAATGGGCGGTTCACCAGATCAAAACCACCGCAAACTTTGCTACCAAAAATAAAGTGGTTTGCTGGCTGGTAGGCGGGTTAAACTTCCAGATCGAACATCACCTGTTCCCCAAAATATCCCATGTCCATTATCCGGCTATCAGTAAGATCATCCGCAAAGCCTGCGAGGAATACGGGATCGTTTATATAGAATATCCCAAAGTTCGGTATGCGGTGGCTTCGCATGTGGCTTTTTTACGCCAGATGGGAAGGCAATGACCGATTGCTTTATCTTTTAAATCACTATCATGTCTACTGTAAAAGTTGGAATGATCCAGATGTCGTGTTCGTCGGACAAGCGGCAAAATATTGACAAAGCTGTCGCTGCGATCAGGGAAGCGGCAGGGAAGGGGGCGCAGATCATTTGTCTCCAGGAACTGTTTACGTCCCTGTATTTCTGCGATGTGGAAGAATATGAAAACTTTGGGCTCGCGGAAGCGATTCCGGGCCCTACTACAGATATTCTCCAACGACTGGCCGGAGAGCTGCAGGTGGCGATCATCGCTTCTCTTTTTGAAAAAAGAGCAGAAGGGATCTATCACAATACTACCGCAGTATTAGACGCCGATGGGGCTTACCTGGGCAAGTACAGGAAAATGCATATCCCCGACGATCCTGCTTATTACGAAAAGTTTTATTTTACTCCTGGAGATCTCGGATACAAGGTTTTTAAAACGCGTTTTGCGACCATTGGCGTACTCATCTGCTGGGATCAGTGGTACCCGGAAGCGGCGCGTATCACCTCCCTGATGGGCGCGGAGATATTGTTCTATCCCACCGCTATCGGATGGGCGACCAGCCAGGATGAACAGACCAATAAGGAACAATACAATGCCTGGCAAACCATCCAGCGCAGCCATGCTATTGCGAACGGCATACATGTGGTCAGCGTCAACAGGGTGGGCTATGAGCAGGAGGGAAAAATGAAATTCTGGGGCGGCTCTTTTATCGCCAACCCTTTCGGTTCGCTGATCTGCCAGGCTTCGCATGAGGAAGAAACGACCCTCGTAGAGGCGCTTGAGTTGGGGAAGACAGATACCTACCGGACGCACTGGCCATTTTTGCGCGACAGAAGAATCGATTCTTACCAGCCTATTACCAAACGCTATTTAGACGAAGCATAACATGGCCCTGGCACAGACCCCTTATCAACTCGGTTACCATTTTCCGGCTGAATTTGTTTTGCATGATGCTACCTGGTTAAGCTGGCCCCATAAGGAAGCTTCCTGGCCGGGAAAGATCAATGCCATCTATCCTTATTACGCCCGCTTCGTGAAAGAAGTCGCCAGGGGAGAAAGGGTGTGCATTAACGTTAATGACGAGACGATGAAACGGTCGGCCATCGATTGGTTAACGCAGGCCGGCGCGCCATTGGACAATATCGATTTTTTCTTTCATCCAACCAATGACGCCTGGTGCCGCGATCATGGGCCCGCCTTCCTGGTGAAGCCGGGAGCGGCTATCCCCAAAGTGATCGTTGATTGGAACTATAACGCCTGGGGAGGCAAATATCCTCCCTACGACCTGGATGATGTTATTCCCACCCTGGTCGGTCGTCAATACGGGATACCTGTTTACCATCCCGGCATTATTATGGAAGGGGGAGCCGTTGAATTTAACGGTCGCGGCGACCTGATCACTTCCGAAAGCTGCCTGCTGAATCCTAACCGGAATCCGCAGCTCAACCGGAAGGATATAGAACATTACCTGCTTCACTATTACGGAGCCGAACAGGCGTTATGGATACCCGATGGCATTGTTGGCGACGATACCGACGGTCATGTGGACGATACGGTCCGTTTTGTAAATGAGGACACTGTTTTATCGGTAGTGGAACCCAACCGGAATGATGAGAATCATGCGCCGCTGAAGAAAAACCTGCAGGCGCTCCGGTCTATGCGCCTGTTAAATGGCAGGCAGCTGAATGTAGTAGAGCTGCCGATGCCCGACCCGGTTGTTTATGAAGGGCAAAGGCTGCCTGCCTCGTATGCCAATTTTTATATTAGTAATGCCGCTGTGATCGTTCCGGTTTTCCGGCGCCCCCAGGATGATCAGGCTCTACAGATCATCCAGTCCTGCTTCCCCGATCGCCCGGTGATCGGCATTGATTCTACAGAGATCATCTGGGGCCTGGGCAGCTTTCATTGCCTGAGCCAGCAGGAACCGCATGCCTGAGCAGGGACGCTTCAGCAAAACATAACGGTTTTAAACGGTTGTTCCTTACGCCAGCGTTTGGTAAGCGCTTTATTTTCGTCTCTGTGCAACTCTTTGCCTGTTTTTTGGGTCATAAGCATAGAAGTAAATTAATCAACCCCGATTTTGGAAAAGGATCGGGTTATTAAGGATTTCTACAGATCAGAGCCTTAACCAATTTGCCCGGCGTATTTACGTCGGGCTTTTTTATGCGCGTCGCCAGCGCAACAAGGGGGTTGTGCTGATTGCAACCCCCTTGTTGTAAAGATATATTGATCCTTTTCAGATTTTGATTATCTATTCTCCAGCCGCCCTTATTCATGTACGGCCACAATGGGCACATGGCTATGGTAGGCGAGCTTTTTGGTATTGCTGGTTTTAAAAAGGGAACTCAGGAAAGATTGTTTCCTGGGAACGGTAACGATAAGGTCGATATTTTTATCTATCGTAAAATTGCTGATGGCGTCAAGAAAATCATACAGGCGGATAAAATAGAATTCCGGGTTATATTCCTTGAAGGAAGACTCCAGTTGCGCTCTCTCATGTTTGTATTCCTGGGTTAGCTCAACATAGTGTTCGCTGTCCACGTTCACAATATGCAGCTGGGGTTTGAAGATATCCAGTACGCTTTTTATCTGCGCAAACGGCGTAGTAGTAGCCACATTTTTAAAATCGCTGGCCAGCACTACGTTTTTGATTTCTTTAAAGCTGGCCTTGGGCGGAACGATGATCACGGGGCAGGATCCCTGGCGCGCCATATTCAGGGCGTTGCTGCCGATAAAGATCTGCTCGAGGCGGGTGGCCCCGGTAATGCCCATGATCACAATATCAATTCCGTTATGGCGGGCGTATCTATCCACGTTCTCCACCAGGGAATTTCCTTCTTCGGCGACATAACGGATATCCACATTGGCTAATTCATGCAATTCTATCTCCAGGTTAGCCAGCGCCTGGTTAAGGATTATTTTCCTGTCGTCGTCAGATTCGGTCAACGGGGAACCGTCAGATCCCACCGCCAGCTTATCGTATATATTATACAAAATGACGGTAGACCCTGCCACAGTTGAGGCTAGTTGTACTGCATAACGCGCGGCGTTCTTTGCAGTATCGGAAAAGTCTGTCGGAACAAGGAGTTTTTTCATCTGTTAATGTGGATTTAATGATTGAGTAATGGTTAAATGGTAATATACAAAGAATTTTAAAACAGCTCAGG
>JAEUVR010000109.1 GCA_016786785.1 Chitinophagaceae bacterium | reverse complement strand
CCGATTCGGTATGGGCAAAGGACTTTGGCAAAGGCGTTAAACCCTCCCTGTATCCAATGGGAAAAGCGACGGAAAAAGGAAAAGAAACCTATCTTTTTATACGGGCCCGGCATGGAACAAAGCAGGCGGGATACCTGGCATGCTTCGGCAAAAAGAATGAATACCTGAACATGATGCCCATCATCAAACTGGGCTTTGATCAATTTACCTCCGCTTATGGCTTACTGGATCAGCGGTTCCAGATCACTACCTTCCGGGAAAGAAAGTTAAAAGACGGGGAGATTGTTTTTAAAAGAAACGTATACATTTTTAATAGCGCTGCCAATGAGTTTCTGCTTATTCTCACGGAGCCCAATAAGGAGATCATTGAGAATATCATCAACCCTATTGATACGTTGCCTAGAAAAAACAAATATGCCGGCGATTATTCCATTAACAAAAAGAATTTTGTTTCTTTCCGTGACGGCCGCCGCTCTTCTGAATTAATGTTTTTTGTTCATTTTGAAAAGAACGATGGAGAATGTATCGGCGAACTTAAGGGAACTGCGCGCTTTATAGCTCCCAAAGAGGCGGTTTATAAGGAAAATGGCAATCCCTGTTCGCTTCAGTTTGTATTCGGCGCTTCGTCTGTGACTATGAAGGAAACGGAAGGTTGCGGTTCGTACAGGGATATAAAATGTTTTTTTGAAGGAACCTACCCGAAAAAAAAGGAGGCAAAAGCCGCGAGCGGAAAGAAAAAGGAAACAAATGTTAAACCCACAAATAAAAAATAAGCGGCGCTGAAAGGGCCGGTTGTTAAGATCGATTGAACATGACGCCCGCTATATGGCAATATTAGCGCGTATCGTTTTAACCGGCTTTCATAATGATTATAAACTATAACTGCTATATTGCAACCCGTTTTGCCGGTTCATGGCGAAACGGCGCTAAGGATCATCAAGAAAAAGAGAATTGAATATGAGTTTTACTAATTACCAAGTACCCTACCCGGTTGATGAACGTTATTCAAAAAAGGTCGCTTATTTTTCAATGGAATTTGCTATTCATCAACCTTTAAAAATATATAGCGGAGGATTGGGTTTTTTGTCCGGCTCTCATTTGCGCAGCGCTTATGAGTTGAGGCAAAATATGATAGGCATCGGGATATTGTGGAAATACGGGTATTATGATCAGACCCGCAACCAGGACCAGACCCTGCAGGTTACCTGGATGGAAAAAATATATAGTTTCCTGGAGGATACCGGTATTAAGTTCCAGATCATGATACATGATCACCCGGTTTGGGTAAAAGCCATGTACCTTAATCCCCAGACCTTTAAAACCGCGCCCCTGTTTTTATTGAGCACGGACCTTCCTGAAAATGATTATGTTTCTCAAACCATTACGCACCGCTTGTACGATGCAAATGTGGCTACCAAGGTGGCGCAGTTTATATTGCTGGGCGTCGGCGGGGCTAAGCTCGTGGACGAGCTGGGCTTTGATCCTGATCGGTACCACCTGAATGAAGCGCATGGCGTATCTTCCGTATTCTACCTGTATAAAAAATTCGGGAATGTGGAGGAGGTGAAAAAGCGATTGGTGTTTACCACGCATACTCCCGAGGAAGCGGGCAATGAAAAGCATGATATCCATTTATGCGAGAAAATGAGTTATTTCTGCGGCCTGGGATTGGACGAAGTGCGTAAACTTACAGGTATTGAAGACGATCAGTTTAATCATTCCCTGGTAGCCCTGCGGTTTGCGCATATTGCCAATGGCGTATCGGCGCTGCATGGAAAAGTGTCCCGCGTCATGTGGGGAAAATACAGCGGCGTTTGCCCTATCATCTCCATTACCAATGCGCAGAACTGGAAGTACTGGGCGGATAAGCAATTGTATAAATACATGGAAGATGGGAACGATCATTTGTGGGATGATCGGAAAACATACCTGAAAAGACGCGCTTTTGAACTGGTAGCCGATCAGACAGGCAAATTGTTTGACCCCAGGGCGCTTACCATTGTCTGGGCCAGGCGTTTTGCCGGTTATAAACGAGCAGAGCTGATCACCAGGGATAAGGAACGTTTTGAGAAGTTAATGGCGGACCTGAAATACCCCGTCCAGATCATTTGGGCGGGAAAGCCTTATCCCATGGATTACCCGGCGATCAATGATTTTAATTACCTGGTTAACCTGAGCCATCATTATAAAAATGTGTCAGTGCTGATCGGGTACGAACTGACGCTCTCCAAAAGATTAAAGCAGGCGGCGGATGTCTGGTTGAATAACCCCCGCGTTCCCCGCGAAGCCTCAGGAACCAGCGGCATGACCGCCGCCATGAACGGCGCCGTTAATTTCTCCACCAATGACGGTTGGATCCCCGAGTTCATTGATCAGGGAAACAATGGTTTTGTTGTGCCTGAGGCGGACTATGCCGCTATGAACGTACAGCAGCAGGACCAATACGACCTGGATAAACTGTATGAGATCCTGGAAGGAGATATCCTGCCGCTGTACTACGAAAATTATGATACCTGGAGGCAGATCGCACAGAATGGTATGCGGGACGTGCGGTTCCAGTTTGAATCGGGAAGAATGGCCGCAGAGTACTACGACCTTTTATACAAATAAGGGCGTACGCGTATTATTTGACAATATCCAGCAACTCCACATCGAAGATCAGCGTGGAACCCGGTTTGATATCCGGTCCTGCGTTATTATCGCCATAGCCCAGCTCCGAAGGAATGAATAATTTCCATTTGCTGCCTACCGGCATCAGCTTAAGCGCCTCTGTCCACCCGGCGATCACGCCATTAACATTGAGTTCAATAGGTTCGCCGCGCTCTATGGAGCTGTCGAATATCTTTCCGCCGATCAGCGAGCCTTCATAATGTACTTTTACCTTATCTGCAGGGCCGGGTTTTTCTCCCGATCCTTCTTTGAGGATCTTGTATTGCAAGCCGCTGGGCAGCGTTACTACGCCGGGCTGGGTTTTGTTGGCGGCAAGAAAGGCTTCGCCTTGTTTTTTATTTTCAGCAGCTTTCGCGCTTTTGGCATTCTGCACATGGGATATGATGGCATTGTTCAGCGCTGCTTCATCCAACAACGGTTTGCCGGTTTTTGCATCGCTTAATGCGCGGACCACCAATTGGGAATTGATGTTTTCCACGCCCTGCTCTTTGTAAAAACCGGCCATGCTCAGGCCCAGGGCATAGCTGAATGAATCAATCGCATTTTTTAATACCGGCGCAGCGGCTGCGGCAGGTTTGGCGGGCGCTGGTTTTTTCGTCTGCGCAAAGCTTATTAAGCCAATAAGGATAAGGAGGTTCAGAAGTATTGTTTTTTGCATAGATAAATGTTGATGAACAAAAATAATGAGGGAGAACGAATCCGCCAATGTTATTATTTTGGATAAGCGGAGGCGCTTATTTTACGTTTTGTCCCGGTCCGGACAAGTCTACCCCGATAGTCAATATCAAAGCATAAAATCAGTAATTCAAGGAATACTGCGTCGGTTTAAGGAGGGGGATCAATTAATGAAAAAGTCCGCCCTGTAATTAAAAATCAGGCGCCAGAATTGTTAAAATAAAATAGGGGCGGCCCCGGACTGAAGCGCAGGGCATGCTTAACAAATAATTTTGAGCTTACTGCGTTATATTTAGCGTAAATACATTTCTATGAAGACAATCTTATTTGCTTTAACCTTTTTGATCGCTGTTTTTTCTTATGGCCAGGAATCCGGCGCCTCCGGAGGAGGTTTGCTGAAAAAGGCGGGCGGGATACTCGGCAAGGTAAAAGGCAATGGCGGAAGTTTATCCAACGACGAGATCGTGGCGGGATTAAAAGAAGCCCTGTCTGTGGGCGCGCAGAACAGCGCTTCCAAATTGTCGGCAGCAGACGGTTTTTTCGCCAATGCCGCTATAAAGGTGCTGATGCCGGAGGAAGCGAAAAAAGTTGAATCTACGCTTAGAAGCGTTGGCATGGGTAAACTGGTGGACGATGCCATTTTATCAATGAACCGCGCGGCGGAAGAAGCTTCTAAATCGGCGGCGCCCATCTTTGTGAATGCTATTAAACAAATGAGCTTCCAGGATGCCCTCGGTATTTTGAAAGGCAGCGATACCGCCGCCACTTCCTACCTGAAAGGGAAGACCATAACCCCGCTTACCGGCTCTTTTAAACCGGTTATTGAAGATGCGCTGGAAAAAACCAACGCTACAAAATATTGGAACTCTCTGGCGGAAGCCTACAATAAACTGCCTACTACTTTTAAGAAGCTCAATACCGATCTGCCGGGATATGTTACCGATAAGGCCTTATCCGGACTGTTTTACCAGGTGGCGCAGGAAGAACAAAAGATCAGGAAGGATCCTGCCGCGCGCGTTACAGATGTGTTGAAAAAAGTATTCGGCAGTTAGGGCGGAAGGTTCCGTTCCGGTCTAATTGCAGGCGCTTATTTCCGTTAGGCTCCGTTCAGTTTTTTTATTGCAGGTAAACAGGCATGGTATAAATACAGCGCTATCGGCGATTTATTTCAGGTCTCTTTTTAACATCTCATCCCTGTTAGCTATCTCCCATGCGGTATGGAATATGAGCTGCGCCCTTTTTTGCAGCAGGGGATAATTTATTTTGTCCGGCGTATCGCCCGGCCGGTGATAATCTTCGTGCAGCCCGTTAAAATAAAAGATCACAGGAACGCCTTTTTTGGCAAAATTATAATGATCGCTGCGATAGAATATACGTTGCGGATCATCCGGCGCATTAAACCTGTAATCCAGGTAAAGCTTTGTGTATTTATCATTGGTCTCCTCGCTGATCGGCCGCAGATCAGAGCTTAAGCGGTTGTCGCCGATCACGTACAGGTAGTTCATGGTTTCAGGGGAAGACCGTTTAGACTCTGTTCTGCCGATCATATCGATATTGATATTTACGGTTGTTTTGTCTAACGGCCAGGCAGGATTTTCGGAATAATAAGAAGAGCCCCAAAGGCCTTTTTCTTCTCCCGATACGGTCATAAAAACAATGCTGCGCCTGGGGCCATGGCCGTCCTGCTTGCTTTTGGCAAAGGCTTTTGCCATTTCCATTACGGCTACCGTTCCCGATCCGTCGTCGTCTGCGCCGTAATAAATAGTGGAATCGTCTTTTTTCCCGAGATGATCGTAATGCGCCGTGATAACGACGGCTTCTTCTTTTTTATCGGTTCCCTCAATATAGCCCAGTACATTGCTGCTTTCCAACCTGAGTTGTTTTTTATCCAGTTCCAGCGAGGTTTGCGCATAATACGTCTTGGGCCTCAACGCTCTTTTTTTTGAGGACTTTGTGAGTTTTTTAAAATCGGGTCCCATAATGGCCCGCGCAACTTTATAAGAGACATAAAAAGTATTGGAGACGTTGTCATCGGGATGATCGTTGACATACATTGAACCTATAGAGGGAATGGGGATGCGGGGGAAATCCCGGTCTGCTATCAATATAAGACCCGCGCCTTTCTGTCGCGCTGTTTCCTGAAGATCATCATGATCTGGCGTATGCAGCCCTGCCTTTTTTACAAATAGGGAAGGGAAGCCAGGTATGATCAGCGCTATTTTTCCTCTCACATCGAGATCCTTATAGTCGTCGCGAAGCGAGTCGCTGACGCCGTATCCCATAAATACTACTTCGCTTGCATGGAAAAACAGGCTGTCGGAATTATCGCTTGCGGCAAAATCAATACCCTGCTGGAAAACAGTCCCGTTAACGGAAAGAGAAGAGCGGATAAGGGAGTCGCGATAAATAGGGAAGCTCTGCTGGTAGCGTTGATCCCATGCCGGCAGCAGGCCTATTGATTTAAAATAGTTCTCAATGAACTGCGCGGCCCTGCGTTGCCCGGCTGTGGCGGTTTCCCGGCCTTCCATTTCTTTTCCGGCAATGGTATAAAGGAGCTTTTCCAGGTTTTCGGCCTGTATGGATCTTCCGTAAGCCGACGGATCGGCGGCATCCTGCGCCAAGCTTGTAAGGCAGAAGCTCAGCAGGCAGTAAAGAAAAACATGTTTCATAATGCGTTTTTTCATAACGATGACAAGGGCGCTGTTTGGCGCCAGACGATACTGTTTATTGAAGACGCCGGCGTTGGTTCACAGGCGTTGTTTGTTGACAAGGAATATGGGTGACAGGCACGCTGTTTTTTTAATCGGCAAATTCGCTTAATTCCAGCCACCGTAATTCTTTATTGTCGGTCAGCGCCGTTATTTCAGCTATTCGGTTGGTCATTTTAGTTAGTTCCTCATAAGAGAGGCCGGCGGAATTGAGTTTTTCCGTAAGCTCATTTTTTTCTTTTTCAAGGTTTTGTAATTCTTTCGTCAGCGATTCAAGTTCTTTTCGTTCGGGATAGCTGAGTTTTCTTTTGGCGGGCGCCGCTTCCTGGAGGGCCGGTGACGTTTTTTGGGCCTCGGGTTTTATTTCCTTGTTTTTTGCGGCGCTTTCTTTTTCTTTTATCCAGTTCCGGTATAACGAGTAGTTGCCTGGAAAATCGCTTATTTTCCCTTCTCCTTCAAAAACGAATAAATGATCCACGAGACGGTCCATAAAATAACGATCGTGCGAAACGATCAGCAGGCACCCGGCGAACTCGCTCAGGAAATTTTCTAGTACCCCGAGGGTTGGCAGGTCAAGATCATTTGTCGGTTCGTCCAACACCAGGAAATTGGGATTTCTGAACAGGATAGACAGCAGGTGCAATCTTCTTTTTTCCCCGCCGCTCAGGGTGGAGATATAAGCGTATTGTTGTTCGGGAGGAAAAAGAAACAGGTTCAGGAACTGCGAAGCGCTTAGGGTCCCGCCATTGGCCAGCGGGAAATGCTCGGCAATATTTTTCACAAATTCTATGATGCGAAGGTCTTCTTTGACTTTCAGGCCCTGTTGAGAATAATTGCCAAACACAACGGTATCGCCTATATTTATTTTGCCGCTATCTGCGGGCTCGAGTCCCTGGAGAATATTCAAAAAAGTAGATTTTCCCGCGCCGTTCTTCCCGATAATGCCGATCCGTTCCCCTTTTTTGAACGTATAATCAAATCCTGTCAATATCAGCTTTTCATCATACCGCTTATAGACCTTTTTTAATTCGATTATTTTGCCTCCCAGCCGGCTCATTTTAACGTTGAGCTGTATGCGCTGGTCTTCGATGGTCTGTTTTGCCTTTGCTTCAACGTCGACAAAAGCGTCAATGCGGCTTTTTGATTTCGTGGTCCGGGCCTTGGGTTGTTTGCGTATCCATTCCAGTTCTTTCCGGTAGAGATTGCGCGCCTTGTCTATGCTGGCCTGTTCGCTTTCTATCCGCGCGGCTTTTTTTTCCAGGAAGTTCTCATAATTTCCTTTGTATGTATAAAGGCCGCCGTCGATCTCCCATATTTCCCTGCATACATTGTCGAGGAAGTACCGGTCGTGCGTAACCAGCAGAAGGGTTATTTTTTCCTGGTCGAGATAATGTTCGAGCCATTCCACCATTTGTACGTCGAGGTGGTTGGTAGGCTCGTCCATGATCAGCAATACGTGTTTGTGTTCAAATCCTATATCAATGAGCGTTTTGGCAAGGGCTACTCTTTTTCGCTGTCCCCCCGAAAGCGTAGAGACTTCCTGGTGCAGGCGATGGATATTAAGCTTGCCGAATATCTGGCTGACCTTGTGGTCGAAATCCCATGCGTTGAGCTCGTCCATCTCTATGATGGACTTCGTAAGCTGCTGTTCGTCGCCGGAATCCACGGCCTCCTCATAGCCTTTGATGGCGCGGATCATGGGGTGGTCGTGGTGAAATATATTGTCTAATATGGACCTGTTTTCAATGAAGGAAGGCTCCTGTTCAAAAAGCGCTACGGTAACGTCTTTATGGATCCATACCGTTCCGCTATCCGGCGTTTCTTTACCGGAAAGTATGTTGAGAAGGGTAGATTTACCTGTGCCGTTACGGGCAACAAGCGCTATTTTGTCGCCCTCCTCAATATGAAACGAAATATTGGTAAACAGGGGTTTTATCCCATACGATTTCGAAAGACCTTCTGCGGAAACATAATGCATAGCGCGAAGATAATCTTCTTAATGATCTTGCGGCGCCGGATTTTATGTTGTAATGAGAAAGCATTGACGGTTATCTGAAGACAAAGGAGTATTTAAAATGAAAAAACAATATATTTATCCTATAACCTATTGCTATGAAAATAAAGTTGTCGCCGGCTTTTCAGATGGCGCTTATTTTTTTATGTTTTGGCATCCTGTGGATCGTCTTGTCGGATGCCATATCCTATAACTTCTCCTCCGCTGATATAGCCAGGTTTGTAGACCTGCAATTATACAAGGGTCTGCTATTCATATTTTTGTTTTCCATATTGATCTACCTGGCGAGCGACAGGTTTTTCCGCCGTTTGCACAAGGCCGGGAAAGATAACGAAGAGGCTTTAATAAAGAATCACCTGTTGGAAATAGCCATTGCCGATCAGAAACTGCAATATAAAAATGAATTGGCCAGGGAAGTGTTCGAGGCGCAGGATGCGGAGAGAAAAAAGATCGGAGAGGAATTGCATGATAATATCAATCAATTGCTGGGAGTAGTGAAGTTGTATATGGAACAGGCGCAGCATAAACCGGAGAAAAGCGACGAATTGCTGAAAAAAGGCATAACATATCAGATGCTGGCCATTTCGGAGATAAGGGCGCTTACAAAATCGCTGGTTTCTTCCACCCTGGCCGATATCGGATTGATGGAGTCGATAAATGAGCTGATAGAAAGTATTTCCCAGTCGAAGGATATCCGTATAATCTTAAAAGCAGAGGCATTTTCAGAGTCTGTTCTGTCGCGGGCCAAAAAGCAAATGGTTTACCGCATCCTTCAGGAATTGTTAAACAACATCTTAAAACATTCTTTGGCAAACGAGGCAATCATTTCGTTGCAACATAAGGGGAAGGATGTTGTATTGCTGACGGAGGATAATGGAATAGGCTTTGATATAGATAAAGCAAAACGCGGCGCGGGCCTTAATAATATTCGTAACCGCTTAGCGTCTTTTAATGGCGAGATGAAGCTTTATTCGGCGCCGGGGAAGGGTTGCCGGGTGGAAGTCGTATTTGAAGCATAAAAAATAAGAGGCTGTGTGGAACAGCCTCTTATTTTTTGCAAAAAGATCATTGATTTATCTATCAGATCAGTTTTACATTCACAGCGTTTAAGCCTTTTTTGCCATTTTGAACATCGAACTCTACACGATC
>JAEUVR010000037.1 GCA_016786785.1 Chitinophagaceae bacterium | reverse complement strand
TTATATCCCGCTTTACGGCCGCTTCCCGCTCTTTCAAAATCGATCCGATTCAAATCAAGCGTTTGGTCGCCCCCTACTGATTTTTTCATTAATATTTTAATAATAGGCAGGTACTTGTTCCAAACGTGGACATACATCATTTCAGCATCATTTTTATTTAGAAGAACGCAATCAGAAATGTAAAGGTCGTAAATAAAAACGGAAATGAAAAGTCAGCATTCCCAGGATAGCGACTCATTTTGAATTTTTATCTCCGGTCTTTTAAAGCATTGAGACTGAAAATGAGCCACTACCGTTCTCAGCATAGCGACTCATTTTGAATTTTTATCCGCGTCTGCATAAAGCGTTAGCGCTAAAATCGGATGGCTATCGTTCTTCTCCGGCATTTTTCTGATCGTGCATTACATGAATAGCTTCCATAAGCTTTTCGACCTGCTCATAAAAATAGACCAGGTTGGCCATTTCTCTCCTTTTTAGCCCCGGATAAGAGCAGGTTATCATTGTTTTAAAGATTTCCCATAAATAACCTCTTACCTGCTGTAAATTGGCGTAATCAAAAAAATCTTCAATGACCTGGTCGGGATGAGCGATCTCCTCTGCGCTCAGCTTCTGAGGCGTTGATGCGGTTTCATCATAATTGATAGTTATCATACGGCATTGTTTTAAAGGGTTAATCACACTATAATTCCGGTTTTCACGATGGGCGCTTCATAAAAAATATTTTATTTGATTAAGGATTGACGTATCATTGCAATATTATACTTAAGTCTATTTATCAGCAACTTTTAAATAGACTATTATCTAAGATAAACGCCGTTTTTTTCTTGAGAATTATTGATAGATTATACCAATACATGGAGCTAAAAAACATTACCGCTTATTCCGTGGAACACTCCTGCAATATTGCCAACGGCTATCTCAAAAAGCAATGGAAAGGTAAAGGGACGCTCGGAACGGAGATCCTGGAAAAGATCGTTCATCAATATGTAGACTTAAGCCTACTATGGCTGATCACAGGCGAAGGCAATATGCTTGTTTATGAAAGGCCTTCTTCCAACCTGGAACTGCAGGATGAAGAGAAAAGCTATTTATCCGCAGATACCGTCATCCGCTCGCTCAATGATAAGATCAAATTGCTTGAACAGGCTGTCGCCGATAAGGAAAAAATTATCGCCCTCCTCGAACGGCAGATCAACCGGAAAGGAAAATAAAGATCTTCCCCCGACAAGCAATGTTTCGCAATAACGGGCCTCCTCCATATTTATCAGAATCCCTCAAAAAGCAGCGGAATCCTGAGAAAACATTTGTAACTTTTTCTCATGCGCATCCTATGGCAGTATCTAAAACCCTATCGCGGGGTTGTTTTTTTGTCTCTTCTTCTTGCGGCGATAAGCCAGGTGTTATTTCTTATCGACCCGATCATTTTTGGTAAGATCATCGACGACTATGCATCAAACCCCGATGGAAAATCGCAGCAAGAACTGGTAAACGGCGTATTGTGGTGGATGTTTGTCGCGCTCGCCATAGCGCTGCTGGCGCGTTTGGCCAAAGCTTTCCAGGAATACTCCACCCGGCTCGCCGTACAAAAATTCGGCATGCAGATATTTAATGACGGCCTCAAACAAACGCTGCGGCTATCGTTCCAGGAATTCGAAGACCAGCGTAGCGGGGAGACCATGTCGGTATTGCAGAAAGTGAGAACGGATACCGAACGCTTTATTAACTCGTTTATCAACGTGCTTTTCTCTTCCCTGGTAGGCATCGCTTTCTTAATATGGTATGCCATTACCAAACACTGGGCGCTGATACCGGCGTTTGTTATTGGCGTGTTGGTGTTAGGCGGGCTAACAGGCTTATTGAGCAAAAAGATCAAAACCCTGCAACGGTCGATCAACCGGGAAACCAACCGCATGTCGGGCATCATCACCGAATCGCTGCGCAATATTGAGCTGGTGCGCAGCCTGGGGCTGACCTTTCCGGAGATAAGAAGGCTTAAAACCTATACGCTTAAGATATTTGACCTGGAGATGGCAAAAACAAAACAGGTGCGTACGCTGAGCTTTTTCCAGGGTACCGCGCTGAATATACTGCGACAGTCCATCCTCTTCATTTTACTATGGCTTATCTTTCGCAATGTACTGAGCACGGGCGAGCTGATCAGCATGCAATTCATCTCCAATACCATCTTCGGCCCCCTACAGGATATTGGAAATATTATTTTGTCCTACCGCGAGGCGGAAGCTTCGCTGAATAATTTCGACCAGCTCATGCGTAAGCCTGTGGAGCAACGACCCGAAAACCCGGTAACATTGGAGCCGCTGGACGATCTTCGTTTTGACCGGGTGGTCTTCAGGCACCGGACGGCGTCGCAAAATGCGATAGACGGCATCTCCTTCCACGTACGGTCCGGCGATACCATTGCTTTTGTGGGCCCCTCGGGATCGGGAAAATCCACCCTGGTCAAATTACTGGTGGGATTATACCAGCCTTTCTCAGGCAATATCCGGTTCAATGATGTGCCGTCTGACCGTATCCGTTATAATGCGCTTCGCCGTCAAATAGGGCTGGTTACGCAGGAAACGCAGTTGTTTGCCGGGACCATCCAGGATAACCTGTTGTTCGTAAAGCCCGACGCTACAGCGGCCGAGATGAAGGAAGCGCTCGACAAAGCTTCCTGCGCACAACTATTAGCCCGCTCGGGTAAAGGATTACACACGGTACTGGGAGAAGGCGGGTTAAAACTATCCGGCGGCGAAAAACAACGCATCTCCATTGCAAGGGCCCTGCTGCGCCATCCCCGCCTGCTCATCTTTGATGAAGCGACTTCCGCGCTGGATTCCTTAACAGAAGAAGACATTACCGCCACGATCAGGGCTGTTTCCGCGCAGCGCGAACAGATCACCATCCTTATTGCGCATCGCCTGTCGACCATCATGCACGCCGATACCATCTATGTGCTGGAAAAAGGAAGGGTAACCGAAAAGGGAACGCATGAAGAACTGCTCTCCCAGAAAGGATTGTATTATGCCATGTGGAGACAGCAAATTGGCGAGAGAAGGAGTTAAAGGCACGTTCTCGCTAGGCATTCGGCATTATCATTTGCCCGGCAAATTTGCGAAAGAGGGAGTTAAGACAGGTATCGCCCCGGAACGACAATGATCTTGGGAGCGTTGAAAATGCATTTGGCGCATAGCGTTAGGAGCGCTCACAAAGGAACGAGCTAACCCTTGCTGCCCGCTTTCGCATCTTTTACGCAACGAAAACCGAGATTATTGGAAGCGCTGCTTATCTCGCCCTTTCCCCTGCTGCCAGCCTTGTACCGGATACAATACTCATCGCTGCAAAGAAAAGAGCCTCCCCGCTGTACGCGCTTGACCGCTCCGGGTTCATCAGGATCATAGCTGTCTGCGGGGCCCTGCGGGTTGGACCTGGGAGTCTGACTGTAGTAATCAGGACGATAATAATCGGCGCACCATTCCCATACATTCCCCTCCATATCGTACAACCCGAAAGCATTAGGAGGATAGGTTTTAACCTTTGCCACGCCGACATGGCCATCCTCTCCTTTATCCTGGTGCGGAAAGCTGCCCTGGAAAATATTTGCCGCCCATCTGCCTCCCGGCTTTTGCTCCCTGCCCCAATAATAATCTTTATTATTTTCGCCTGCCCTGGCCGCCCTCTCCCATTCCGCTTCCGTAGGCAATCGCTTCCCCGCCCATTTCGCATAGGCCTGCGCATCTTCAAAACTCACCTGCACCACGGGATCATCTTCCCTTCCCTGTATAGAACTGCCCGGGCCCTTGGGCTGCTTCCAACTGGCGCCGGGAATATATTGCCACCATTGCATGGGATTGTTAAGCGGTACAGCATGCAAGGGAGGAGAAAATACCGCCGATCCGGGAACAAGCTTGTCTGCCGGCACGCCCGGGAAATC
>JAEUVR010000034.1 GCA_016786785.1 Chitinophagaceae bacterium | reverse complement strand
TCCGAAATGGTACAATATGACGGCGGGGATGATTACGCCCGCCGTTACCCGAATGCCCGTGTAGAGATGCTGGCTGCTGATGAACCTTCGGAATTCCAGTTGATAATCGATGTTCTTTAACATGCTGACGGACTTTTCCGGCGGATATAAGGTTCAAAGGTAAAAACAGAATGCCATTAACGATAACCGGATTCCGGTTATTGCGAAAAAGCTTTTGCCAGCTGATTCCATTCTTCCTCCAGGGAAAAGGATGGAAAGGTTTTGCCTGCTTTATTGTACCAGTACCCTGCATTAAACCGGTCGCCTTCTTTCCGGTGCAGGTAAGCGTGTATCCATGATCCGTTTTTATCGGGAATGTCCTGCGCGATATGGTGCGACATCTCCCAGTCGTCTTTGGCGTCGTACCAAAGCGCTTTCAGGTAAAGGGAGATTTTTTCAGGAGGCGCATCAAACAAAGTACTTTTGACGAAACTTTCATAATCCATACTTCAAAAATAAGCATAATTTTACCTGATGTCTAATGTGAACCTGAATACTGACCCTCGTTTAATGAGCAGCGCGGACAGGGAGTTGGAGAACAATATCCGCCCTTCTGTGATTGCTGAATTTGCCGGGCAGGAACAGATCATCGAAAACATCAAAGTGTTTATCAGGGCTGCCAAGATGAGGGGAGAGGCATTGGATCATGTGCTGTTTCACGGCCCTCCCGGCTTGGGGAAAACAACGCTTAGCAGGATCATCGCCAATGAGCTCGGCGCCAAAATAAAGGAAACTTCCGGGCCTGTCATCGAGAAACCAGGCGATCTCGCCGGATTGCTTACCAATCTTGAACCGAATGACGTATTGTTTATCGATGAGATCCATCGTTTAAGCACGGTAGTGGAAGAGTATATGTATGCGGCGATGGAGGATTATTGCATTGATATTATGATCGATTCGGGCCCCAGCGCCAGGAGCATTCAGCTTACGCTTAATCCCTTTACCCTGATCGGCGCCACCACCAGGAGCGGCCTGCTTTCGGCGCCGCTGTTGTCGAGGTTTGCCATTAAGTCGCGGCTGGAATATTATTCCGGCGAAACATTGCTGCATATTGTTACCCGCTCGGCGTCGATCCTTGGCGTTAAGATCACTTCCGATGCGGCGCGGGAAATTGCCGGAAGGAGCAGGGGAACCCCCCGTATCGCCAATGGGCTGTTAAGAAGGGTCAGGGATTTTGCCCAGGTGCTGCACAATGGGATGGTGGATCTCGACATTACCCGGCATTCATTAAAGGCGTTGAACGTAGATGAATACGGCCTTGATGATATGGACAATAAAATACTGCTGACCATTATCGATAAGTTCAAAGGAGGTCCGGTAGGGATCACTACCATTGCTACGGCAGTAGGAGAGGAACCCGGCACCCTCGAAGAGGTCTATGAACCCTTCCTGATACAGGAAGGATTCATCAAAAGAACGCCCCGCGGCAGGGAAGCCACGCCAAAAGCGTATGATCATCTCGGCAAAAAATCCTTTGGAAACGGGGAAAATAATCTCCTGTTCAGTTAAACGGTTGTTTTCATTTTCCGCGAAGACATTATTTACCGTAACGATATTGTTTGCGGGCTATTTGCGGCTTATCTGCAATGCCATTCTTTCGCGTTTGTTTTGACTGACCTGATCGTTATTTCTCCGCCGGCGCTACAAGTCTGAAGCCGTTGCCATGAATGTTCACGATCTCAATATTGGGATCTTCTTTGAGGTATTTTCTCAGCTTGGCGATGTAGACGTCCATGCTCCGGCCATTAAAATAAGTATCGCTGCCCCAGATCTTTTTTAAAGCATGCTCCCTGGGCAACAGGTCGTTCAGGTGCTCGGCCAGTAGTTTCAGCAATTCGTTTTCTTTGGGAGAAAGCGTTTGCATTTTGCCATTATGGCTCAGTTCGCGCAGTTTGGGATTAAAATGATATCCACCCAGGTCAAATTCTTTGTTCTCCTGCTCCTTGTTGCCGTCTTCATTGCGTTTCAGGATCGCTTTTATTTTCAGCAGCAATACTTCGCTGTCAAATGGTTTGGTAATATAATCGTCGGCGCCGAGTTTATACCCCTGGATGATATCTTCTTTCATGGTCTTGGCGCTAAGGAAAAACAGGGGGATGTCGGGGTCGACATCGCGTATCTCTTCCGCCAATGTAAATCCGTCCATATTCGGCATCATGATATCCAGCAGGCACAGATCGTATTTTTCGCGTTGGAAAGCGGCAAGGCCAAGCCGGCCGTCTCTTTCCAGGGTTACGTCAAAATCGTTCAGCTCCAGGTAATTTTTTAATACCATCCCCAAATTCTGATCATCCTCGCAAAGTAATATTTTAGCTTTTTTGCCTTCCATATAATAAAGTTTTAGTCGTTGATGATATTGATTATTTTGAGGTTATCAGGTTTAAACATACTGCAAATAAATTTAAACCAAATTGGCAGTTATTCCATGAACGCACTAATTATTTGTTAATAATGATCGTTTTTAGACCCTAACTTTGTTTTTAGGCGGGCTTTATACGGATGAGGATCCTGGTAGAAGCGGCCAGGGGAGGGTAGCGGCTCCGTTTCAGTCTAACGTTTTATGGGCGCTGCGGATAAAATTCAAAATGAGCCATTACCTGCGGAGCATAGATTTTTGGTTAACTGTAGTATTTTTATGCCGCGATTTTTAAACCCGATTTGATTGAACTATGCGTTTAACTACAGATAATAAATTTAAAAAGCTGATCGTGATTGGCGATAGGGTGCTGGTCCGCCCCGCCAAACCCAATGAACGGACCACCAGCGGGCTGTACCTGCCCCCGAGCGTTCATGAAAAAGAAAATGTGCAACAGGGTTATGTGATTCGTTCAGGCCCCGGGTACGCTATTCCCCTTCCTATCGAAAGCGAGCCCTGGAAAGGCGAGGAAGAACGCGTAAAATATGTTCCCCTGCAGGCAAAAGAAGGCGATCTGGCTATTTTTCTGATGAGCGGCGCCACGGAAATAATGTACGAAGGAGAAAAATATTTTATTGTTCCTCAAAGCGCTATATTGATGTTGGAAAGAGAAGAAGCGATATGAGCAATAGGCGCGATCTGATTTTAACCTGCTAAATCTTAGGTATGCCTGATAAGGAAACATTTATCGAAACCATCCGGGAAGGGTATTCGTTTAAAGGAGAATCTTTTAAGCTTGGGGCGGCGATGCTGCAGGGAAAGCCGTTGACAGGCGTGGACGTGCTGTTGCCCCTGAGAACCATGAACCGACATGGGCTTATTGCCGGCGCCACGGGAACCGGCAAGACAAAAACCCTCCAGGTATTGGCGGAGGGTTTGAGCGCCGCCAGCGTTCCGGTAATGTTGATGGATATAAAGGGCGACCTGAGCGGTATTGCCACCGCAGGCGCCTCCAATGGCAAGATAGAAGAACGGATGGCCAGCATAGGGGGAACGTATACGCCCTCTGCTTTCCCCGTAGAGCTGATGAGCATAAGCCATGAATCGGGCGTTCGCATACGGGCTACCGTTACCGAGTTCGGGCCGATACTGCTGTCCAAGATACTGGGGCTGAACAATACCCAGGAAGGAGTGGTATCAATGATCTTTAAATACTGCGACGATCAGCAAATGCCGCTGGTAGACCTGAAGGATTTTATAAAGGTGTTGCAGTATATAAGTAATGAGGGAAAGGCGGAGATAGAAAAAGAATACGGGAAGATATCGACGACGTCCACGGGCACCATCCTGCGCAAAGTGATAGAATTGCAGCAGCAGGACGCCGACCTGTTTTTTGGCGAGCCTTCATTTGAAGTGGACGACCTGATGCGGATCTCCGACGACGGCCGGGGTATGATCAGTATCCTGAGGGTAATGGATATGCAGAACCGCCCCAAACTGTTTTCCACATTCATGCTCAGCCTGCTTGCCGAGTTATATGGCTCCCTGCCTGAAGAAGGCGATCTTGATAAACCCAAGCTGGTCCTGTTTATCGACGAAGCGCACCTGGTATTCCAGGAAGCGACCTCTGCGCTGCTTCAACAGATAGAAACAGTGATCAAACTGATCCGCTCTAAAGGAGTAGGCATATTTTTCTGCACGCAGAACCCGCAGGATGTGCCCCCCGCCGTGCTTAGCCAGCTTGGCCTGAAGGTCCAGCACGCGCTTCGCGCGTTTACGGCGGCGGACCGGAAAACGATCAGGCAGGCGGCGCAGAATTATCCCGAGACTTCGTTTTATGATGTGGATGAATTGCTGACCCAACTGGGCACGGGAGAGGCTTTTGTAACGGTGTTGAATGAAAAAGGCATTCCCACGCCGCTGGCGCAAACCTTATTGCTTCCTCCTGCGTCGAGGATGGATATATTAAGCGAAGGCGAGATCCTGGGTATTATCAAACGGTCACGGCTAAGCGCAAAATATGCTAAGACCGTGGATAGCGAGAGCGCGTATGAGATCCTGACGGCAAAGCTGAAGGAAGCGGCCAGCCTGCAGGAAACCGCGCCCAAGCCTACCGCTTCCGCTTCCAGGAAGCCGGAAAAAACGACTGCAGAAAAAATACTCGATAATTCCGTAACGCGGCAGATTGGCAGAACTGCGGCCAATATCATCACCCGAAGTTTGTTGGGCGCGCTTGGCCTCGGCGCGAAACGCAGCGCGAAAAAGAAATCTGGCTGGTTTTAATATAGAAGCCGCATCACCCGCTTAATAGGTTTTATGGCGCTGCTCTTGCCTAAGGTTTTGTGTTGCAGGCGCGGGCTTATTTTACCCTTATCCAGCCTTCTTCATTAACCTCGATCTTGTCCTCGGCTTGCAGGAATCCGATTACTTTCAGCGCTTTTTCCTTCCCGGCGCCGCTGAAGCCTGCGAGCGCGTCTTTTACCGGCAGACCCAAAGGGACGATCGACTCCAGCAGCTGTTGTCGGATATCTTCAAATTCTTTTTTATCCAGCGTTTGTTTTTTTGCGTTGAGGCAGTTATCGCATATGCCGCAGGCCTTTGCGGCGGCGTCGCCAAAATATTTGCCAATGATCATGCTCCTGCAAGCTCCGGTGTTGAGCGCA
>JAEUVR010000018.1 GCA_016786785.1 Chitinophagaceae bacterium | reverse complement strand
CGCATATACTGGATGCCGTATAAAGCTACTTTGTGCTTGTCTTCCCCGAAGGAACGGTCATTGATCACCGGATTGGCAGGATTATTATTAATGTCTACGACAGGAGCATAGTTCAGCTGTATGCCCATTCGTTTACATTGTTCGCCTACCCATCTCCCATATTCATAGATCAGGGAAGGGTCGCCGACCGCGCCCATCATCATCTGCCGCGGCAAACCGGCCACGCTGTCCATACGCATGCCCAACCCGTTCTCCGCATCAATAGATATCAATAGGGGCGTTTTAGCTATGCTTTGCAAACGGTTGATCAGGGCGGCCTGCTGCTGCGGGCCGCCCTGGAACAAACAGACGCCTCCGATATTATATTGCTTTATCGCCTCAGTTACCGCCTTTTCATAAAAAACAGGTTTCCGCGAAGCGCCATCGATAGAGGAAAGCCTTACGATCATCAACTGCGCGATCTTTTCCTCTTCGCTTAGGCTGTTGAATACGCTATCAACCCATTTATTTGCCAGTAAAGAGGGCTGGATTTGTGAATAAGATTTAACATTCCATAAAAAAAAAGCGAGCCAGAGATATCTTTTCATACTGACCTGGATTAAAAAGCTTGTTTATTCGCAGTAAATTGCATCACAAATTTAGTCAGAATTGCCAGACATCATCCAATTATTGCCTGATAATATTGCCAACCAGATCGCCGCGGGGGAAGTGATCCAGCGTCCTGCCAGCGCCGTTAAGGAACTATTGGAAAATGCAGTGGACGCGGAAGCTACCGAGATCAGGCTATTTGTTAACGACGCCGGAAAATCGCTTGTGCAGGTAATAGACAACGGCAAAGGCATGAGCGAAACAGACGCGCGGATGTGCTTTGAAAGACATGCCACGTCCAAAATAAAAAAGATAGAAGATCTTTTTCATATCCGCACCATGGGATTCCGCGGCGAAGCGCTGGCTTCCATTGCCGCCGTGGCGCAGGTAGAGCTAAAGTCTAAAAGAGCAGAGGACGAAACCGGAACCTACCTGGAAATTGACAACAGCGTTGTCAGAAAACAAGAGATCATCGCCTGCCCGACCGGAACAAGCATCTCCATGAAGAACCTGTTCTTCAATGTGCCGGCCAGAAGGAATTTCCTGAAAAGCGCCGCCGCAGAGATGAGACATATCGTGGAAGAGTTTATTCGCGTTGCGCTGTCTTTCCCAAATATCTTTTTTTCGCTGACCAGCAACGGCCAGCAATTGTTTCACCTGGAAAGAGGCTCGCTGAAGCAACGCATTATCCAACTCCTGGGCAATCACTATAACGCCAGGCTGGTGAGCGTTCAGGAAAATACCGACTACCTGAACATCTATGGTTTTGTGGGCAAGCCCGAAACCGCTAAAAAAACAAGGGGCGACCAATACCTGTTCGTAAACAACCGGTTTATCCGCAGCGCCTACCTGAACCATGCCGTCATGAGCGCTTACCAGGAAATGATCCCCGCGGATAGCTTCCCCCTGTATGCGCTGTTTATTGATCTTGATCCCGAGCAGGTAGACGTAAACGTGCATCCTACCAAACAGGAGATCAAATTTGAAGACGAAAAGATCGTTTACGCCTTTGTGCAGGCCGCCATCAAACATGCGCTCGCCCAGTTCAGCATTACGCCGACCCTGGATTTTGACCTCGACCCTTCTATTCAAAACCTGGATGCCGTGAGCAAGCCGGTATCGGACGAACAAAAAGCATCCATAGCCGCTTCTTCGTTATACCAGTCCTTTACGCAAAAAAACCAGGCGCATTTTATTGAATCCGGCAACGCAGGGTTGAAGCCCTGGAATATCCCCAAAGGCCGCCTTGACGGAAATACAGATCAGCGCCTTCCTGGCGCCGGGATCACAGCAAACAAAGAAGAAAGTCTTCCTTTTCATACCGGTAATAGTCAACCGCTTTCTTTCGGAAATATTCAATTGATAGAAGAAGCGCCCCTGACACAGGCGGCCAATACCTATATCATTGCCGCTACCAACAGGGGGTTTATCCTGATCCATCAGCAACTGGCGCATGAACGCATATTATATGAACGACTGATCGGCGCATCCGCCGACAAACCGGCGGCCATCCAGAAAAGCTTATTCCCCGTTACCTTACAGTTATCCGCGCCCGATGCGGCGCTGCTTCAGGAGCTGATCGGCGAGCTGCTCCTGCTGGGCTACCTTGTAGAACCGTTCGGAAAGGATAGTTTTGTTATACAGGGAACGCCCGCAGATATAGACCAGGGAAAAGAAAAAGAGATCATCGAAAACCTGCTGGAACAGTTTAAGCATTTCAGCAATGAACTGAAACTTTCTAAAAGAGAAAAACTGGCCAGGTCGCTTTGCCGGCAACAATCCGTTAAACCGGGAACGCCCCTTACCTCGGAAGAAATGAACAATCTTGCCTCCGGGCTGTTTCAATGCGCGCAGCCAAATACAACCCCCGCCGGCAATCCGACCTTTATCGAGTTCAAAAAAGAATATCTCGATCAGCTGTTCCGGAAACTCACATAGCCGCAAACGCTCGTTATTCATAGCGCTAACCATTACCGGCGCTGGAGTTTGAAGGCATTGCGCAGTCAAAGACAAACGCTGATCATAAAAAAACCGAGACCCGGCCTATCGCTCATGGCCTCTTCATCGAGGTTCATACCGAACGCAAAAACCTAAATTAATAATCGTTCCCGGTTCAAAAACAAACCCGGCATTGCGCGCAAAGCCCCTATTATCGACGCCAGGAATATCTTTATGCTGGAATTCCTGGGTTATTTTATCGATCCGCCCCCTGATCGCAGATCAGCTGTTTCTTAATTCGGAAATAAAACGCTCTATCTTTCTTCTCGCCACAGACGTCTTTCCATTAAAATTATTTACCATGACAGAAAAGACAAGCAGTTTATTGCTTTTCGTATACAGGTAACCGCTCAATGCAACAACGCCCGACATGGATCCCGTTTTAGCATACAACGCCCCTTTTTCCTTTTGATAAAACCCTTGCAAAGTGCCGTCGCCGCCGGAAGGAAAGATCGTTTTGATCCGCCTCATGCCAAATTCGGCGCGCATCTTATTTAAGATATAAACAAAGCTTTTAGGCGTAAACAAATTATACCGGCTCAGCCCGCTGCCATCTACCCATTCGGGCTTTTGCGCAAAACCGTCAAACTCTTTGGCCAGCAGCGCTTCAATGATGGCCGAATCATCCATAACGCCCAATTGACTCCCGGATACCATCAACAACAATTGCTCTGCCATAAAATTGTCGCTGCGATACATCATCGGCCTCAGCAGGGAATCGACCGGATAGGAGGGTATGGTTTGCCATTCGGACGGTAAAACGGTAGGAGGTTCGGCAATAAGGATCTCTCTCCCTATAGTATCCTTAAGCAGCTCAAGCGCAGACTGAATGCCATTTACGACAAACGGCGTCTCTGTTGTTTTGTATTTCTCCCGGCCTTCGGTAACGTTAAAAATGTTCTGGTCCCGGTCGCGCGTCACGGAAAACCCGCTATTGGCGGTATCCGGCGCAAACTTCACCTTCCAGCTGATCTCCGGATCGGAATAAACAGAAACCGAACTGTCGGCGCTGCCCAGGCTATTGCTCATTCTTTCCTGAACCCACAGGATCGTATTCCCATATACCGGCAGCGCATTTCTTTCGGTCATATATGCTTCATTATAATCATCCCATGACCAGCCGGGACCCAGCGGCTTGCCCTTCCAGCCTGCGCCGGATATATATATCTTCTTTGTTTGCCGCTGCAGAAACCCGATGACCGGCTGATGCATAAAATCGCGGTGCAACAAGCTCGGGTCGGCCGTGGGGCTGAGATATACCGCCGTATCATTTTCATAGTGCCTGATACCCGGAACTACCGGCGCCAAATACTTCATGGCCGCATAGCAGGTCATGATCTTGGTATTGGAAGCCGGAACAAAAAATTTATCGCCCTGGTAATTGTACGCGTCCTTGCCCAATGAAACATCATACACGCTAATCCCGATATGGGCGCCGGACAGCTGGGCGTCCCGCAGTAAATATTTTTCGGCTATGCTTGCTACCTGCTTTTGGGCGCGCCCGGAAAGGGTAAAAAACAATAGCCAGCAGGCGAACAGGTATCTGGAGACGGACATCTTTAAACTATATTTTAAAACAGTTGATATAAAGGGCATGATGAAACGCCGATCGAAAGCATCTTAAATCATCTTTTAAAACAGCCATTTGCAGGCATATTAAAATTATAAGGCAGCGGCTCATCGTAAATTTTATCTAACATGCCGGGGACGGACGCTTCGTTAGACCAGCGGAATCATTGCCATCAGGCGCTTCTTTCCTGCGCGCGCAGCCATCGTTCAGGCACTTCATTGGCGCTGGCAAGGATATAATCATTATAAGAGCAGGGGATAAACTGCTCATCGGGCAACTGCATCCACCAGCGACCGGTTCTTTTACTCTGCAGAAAAGTGGTCGCCACTTCCGCAAAAATCGTATGGTATTCATTAAAAGCATCCTTTTCCTTAATGGACGCCTCGCGCATGCCGCGATTTCTTCCATCAAGGAAATACCAGATCATCTGGGCTACCTGCTTTGCCGTTAGGTTATCCTTATCCTTTTCGGGCTCATACCCGTATATGCCTATGGAATGTAAAGAAGGGTTCAGCCCTGCATAACGAAGCAGGGAGCAGGCTTCATCGCCGGTAAAACCATTGGGAGAAAGGGTATTTGAGGGAGCAAACGCATTGGCTATCGCCGACAGGTCAAAACTGAAAAGATGGGAATGGCGGATCGCGGGTTCGATCTCTTCCATATCTTCTCTTATCTTACCCACCCGGAAACAATCAAACCTCAGTTTGTCGAGCGTCTCCAGCATCCGGGGATGAACATAATAGCTTTGAAAGCCGAGATGATGATAATGGCGGATATAATTGGGTTCGCCGGTAAGCATCTCCATCAAAAAATGCTCGCTTTTTTTCGGCGAATTTATATCCAGGTCTATCAGCGCATCCACGCAAACGGCTTCAATGATCTTATGATCGTCGGCAAATGCATAATACTGGGCAAGCGTAAGATCGTGCGAACCGCCCAGCGTTACTACCGTTTTACCCAGCGCGGTGATTTCCCGGATAACGGTTTTCAGGGCCGCATAGGTGTCGGAAAGACCGGCCCCTGTTCTGATATTCCCTATATCGGCCATCCTGACGGAGGGATGCCAGAAATAGAGCCCATAAAACTGTTCCCTGATCTTATCCGGCGCAGGCGTTTTGCCTCCGGGGCCCGCTCCCCTGCGTTCGGCGCAGCCAAGAAATACAATATCCGCGTTAGAAAGATCCGGGAATCTATCCCCATAAACATCAATATAGTTTCCGATCTGTCCATCCTGGAACATTTCATCTCTTATGGTCAGGTTCAGATCGACGGGTTCAAGAAAATCGGCAATATGTAAATAATCGGACATGGTGTAAATGTAGCAAATTTGAACATTTGCCCATTTGCCTATCTTTGCCGGATGGAGCAATTGTTACAGCAGATCAATCAATATACGGAGGAAATCAAATCGTTGAACATTAACGACGCCGCCTCTCTTGAAACATACAGGATCAGGTTTATCGGAACCAAGGGGATTCTGAAAAATCTTTTTACGGAGATAAAGAATGTGCCGCCGGAAAAGAAAAAAGAGTTCGGGCTGCTGCTCAATGAGTTTAAACAACTGGCCGAAGCAAGGTATGAAGAATGGAAATCGACATTGGACAATGGCGCAGGCGCCGCTTCACAGATAGACATTACGCTTCCGGGCGATACGCTTCCCCTGGGCAGCCGCCACCCTATCAGCATGATGAAGAACCGTATCATCGAAATCTTTCAACGCCTCGGATTTGCAGTGGCAGAAGGACCGGAGATTGAAGACGACTGGCACAACTTCACGGCATTGAACCTGCCTGAACATCATCCTGCGCGCGATATGCAGGACACCTTTTATATTCAACAGAACCCCGACTGGCTACTGAGGACGCATACCAGCAATATACAGATCCGCCATATGGAGAAGGGCAAACTGCCGCTGCGCATTATCTGCCCTGGCAGGGTGTACCGCAATGAAACCATCAGCGCCCGCTCGCATTGCTTCTTTCACCAGCTGGAAGGATTATACATTGATGAGAACGTTTCCTTTGCCGACCTTAAACAAACCCTGTATTATTTTGTGCAGGAAATGTATGGAGGCGATATCAGAATCCGCTTCAGGCCCAGCTATTTTCCTTTTACGGAACCCAGCGCCGAGATGGATATCAATTGCCAGATCTGCCACGGAAAAGGATGCAACGTATGTAAGTATTCCGGCTGGGTAGAGATACTGGGGTGCGGTATGGTGCATCCCAAAGTGTTGGAAAACTGCGGCATCGATTCCAATAAATATACCGGCTTTGCTTTTGGCATGGGAATAGAAAGGCCCGCCATGCTCAAATACGGGATCAATGATATCCGCCTGTTCAGCGAAAATGACGTACGGTTCTTAAAACAATTCATTTCAGCGATATAA
>JAEUVR010000345.1 GCA_016786785.1 Chitinophagaceae bacterium | reverse complement strand
TATTATCTTAATGATAAAATCATCAGGTTTGCAAAAGTGGTGGTAGGTAAATAAAGTCAACGCAACACATGTCAAAACGAGATTATTACGAAGTACTTAACGTATCCAGGAATGCTTCTGCGGAGGAGATAAAAAAAGCTTACCGTAAAGTGGCCATGCAGTATCATCCCGATCGCAACCCGGGCGATAAGGCGGCAGAAGAAAAATTTAAGGAAGCGGCGGAAGCTTACGAGGTCATAAGCGATCCCGATAAAAAAGCGCAGTATGACCGCTTTGGTCATGCCGGCGTAAGCGGGAATGGCCGCGGAGGCCATAGCGCTGACATGAACGATATTTTCAGCCAGTTCGGGGATATTTTCGGGGAAGACGTGTTCGGCAGTTTTTTTGGCGGAGGGGGAAGAAGCCGAGGGGGCGGAAGAAGCCGGGGCGCCAGGGGAAGCAATCTCCGGGTGAGGATCAAGCTCAGTTATGAAGAAATCGCAAAGGGCGTTAATAAACAGATCAAAGTTAAAAAGCACGTAACCTGCGCCGTTTGCAGCGGCAGCGGCGCCAAAGACAAGACCAGCGTCCAGACCTGCGGAACCTGCGGGGGAAGCGGGCAGGTAAGAAAGGTGAGCAATACCTTTCTTGGCCAGATGCAGACGGTCACTACCTGCCCCACCTGTAACGGCGAAGGAACAACCATCACCCATAAATGTTCGGCCTGTAAGGGAGAGGGAAGGGTATACGGAGAAGAAACCGTGTCTATTGATATCCCCGCAGGCGTCCAGGAAGGCATGCAATTAAGCGTTGGCGGAAAAGGAAATGCCGGAGAGAGAGGCGGCGCCAATGGCGACCTGCTGATCCTGATCGAGGAAGAACGTCATAAGGACCTGCACCGCGACGGGGTCAATGTTGCGCATGAATTACATATCTCCTTTACCGATGCCGTTTTTGGCTCCCAGGTGGAAGTCCCCACCATCGACGGTCGCGCAAAGATCAAAATCCCGCCCGGTACGCAGAGCGGCAAGATATTCAGGTTGAAAGGAAAAGGATTCCCGGCCATTAACTCGTATGAAAAAGGCGATCAACTGATCTCTGTCAGCGTGTGGACGCCCCAGACCCTTTCGCCGGAAGAAAAGACCATGCTGGAAAAACTGCAGCATTCTCCTAACCTACAGCCCCAACCGGAGAAATCAGACAAAAGCTTTTTTGACAAAGTGAGAGAAATGTTCGGCTAGCGCTTGTTAACCCTTTTTATACTTTCTTTTCCTGGATTTTGCATAAATTTTCTTTGCCTTTTCAATCATTGTAATAAACTCTGTCTGGACCGGATCGTTCAGGTCGTACGACTGGCCGGCGATAGCGGTTACCGTATTCCAGTCGCTCGTTTTAGCATACTTCGATTCTTTTAATAAAGAAGCAAACAAAGCCACCGAGGAGGCAAAGCGGAAAGAAGGGGGCAGCGCCGAAAAAGCCCTGGGATCCGCCGGCGCCTGGAAGATGCTGCATCGCATAACAGAATCGGCAGGTAAACGGTAATGAACGGTTACAACCCCCAGCGAGGGATTGGCAGAAGAAAAAGTTTCAGGAGGCGCAGCCGAGAAAGATGGCGCGTCCACCGCCGCGCCTACGGGAACGATCTCAAACAGCGCCGTCAGCGAATAACCCGATCCCACTTCTCCTCCTTCTATGGTAGTGATAGAATCTGACATTGCTTTTAACTTATTGTCATAGCCGATCAACCGGTAGGCTTTCGTATACCGGTCATTGAATTTAATATTGAGATAAGCGTCGTCGGCAACAGTATACAAGGTTTGGGTCAATTCTTTTACCAGCACTTTTTCGGCCTCCTGTTCATTGTCCAGATAAGAAAAATTGCCGTTCCCTTTTTTTGCCAGCACTTCCAGCTTTGAATCTTTATAATTGCCCATCCCTACGCCGAGACAGGTAAGATAGATGCCCGATTCCTGGCGCCGGGTAATGAGATTCTCCAACTCTTCTTCCGTGGTCTGACCAACGTTAAAATCGCCGTCTGTCGCGAGAATGACCCTATTGTTTCCTCCAACGATGAACTGGCTCTTGGCGAGCCGGTAGGCGGAAAGGATACCCGATTGACCCGGAGTGGAGCCCGCGGGATTAAGATCTTCAATGGCTTTCCTGATCTTGGTCTTTTCCTTTCCCGAAGTAGGCGCAAGCCATACGCCAACGGCGCTGCCGTACACCACTATGGAGATGGTGTCTTTTTCGCGAAGGTTATCAACCAGCAATTTGAAAGCCGATTTAAGCAGGGGCAGGCGGTTGGGCATATCCATTGAGCCGGAAATATCGATCAGGAAAACCAGGTTGCTCGCCGGAATACTATCGGGCGGTATCTTCTTAGCGCTGACATTGAGAAAAAACAACTGATTCGCAGGATTCCAGGGACAATCGGATATAAATGAATTAAAGGCAAAAACGCTGTCTTTCACCGGCGGCGTATAACCGAAATTAAAATAGCTCAGCAGCTCTTCGGCCCTGACCGCGTCGGGCGGAACCTTCATATTCATGTTGAGGAACCTCCGGACATTGCTGTAGGAAGCCTTGTCGATCCTGATCGCAAAACCCGTTTCGGGATACTTTGTCGTATTGACAAACTCATTTTCCAGAAGCGAACTATAAGATTCGCCCGAATGACGCCAGTTCTGCCGCTCCTGCAACTGAAGATTCCGGGTAAAAGAAAGCAGCTTGTTTTGCTGATTGACGGTAGAGGTAGCCAGGAGTTTCATGACGACAGACTGATAAGCGGACGCGTCCACTTTCATGGAAACGGGCTGGTATCCATCCATAGAAACGGTGATCGAATCGGTCTGGCTGGGCGTAATGATACCGAAAAGCCCGGACCCCCCGGAATGATAAACATATCCTGTTGAATGAAGAACAATCTTTGCATTGATCAGCGGGGCATTCTTTTCATCCATAACCGCCCCCCTGAGATAGCCCTGGCCCGACGCAGAGACGATCTGCATACCCAAAAGCAATATGGAAATGATTTTCTTCACAGGAGCAATTCATTGAGAAATGAAGGCAATAGCGCCGTCAATGCATTCTATTCGGCCAGCTTATAAATACCCGGAATATTTCTTCCCAACCCATCATAGTCAAGCCCATACCCTATTACAAACTTATCCGGGATATCGAATCCCAGATAATCGACTTTTACAGGAAAAACAGTCGCTTCAGACTTATGCAGCAATGTCGCTATCCTGACAGATGAAGGTTGTTGATGATATAACTGGGGCAGGAATTCATGCAGCGTTTTCCCGGTATCCACGATGTCTTCAATGATAACGACATCCCTTCCGATAATATCGTTATCCAGGCCGATCGCCGTGATCACATGACCGGTAGAGCGGGATCCCTTATAAGAGGCAAGTTTGATAAAACAGATTTCCGTTTCAATGGTCAGCCGCTTAAAAAGATCGGCGGCAAACATGAAAGAACCGTTGAGTATAGCGATAAACAGCGGCTTTTTACTTTCATAATCCTTATTCAACGCGGCGGCAATAGACGCTACCCGATCCTGGATCTGCCCGGGCGATAGAAAGGGATGAAATTGTTTATCATGAACATGAATAACCGACATATCTAATTTTTGTAAATAACCAGCTGCTGGCCCGCTTTTACATCGGAGCTGGTCAGCTTATTCCATTCCCTGATCTTATCCAGTTCCACGCCGTATTTTTTCGAGATCCCATACAAGGTTTCGGATGATTTAACCACATGCGTTGTAGGCGCCTGCTTACTTTCTATCGGTATTTCCTGCAATCCCCCCATTCGGTTCAGGGCGGCGGCCTCTCCTCTCAGCAAAGGTCTGGAAGCTGATTGGTTTTTAAGGTAAAGCTTCTCGCCAACCGCCGGTTCCATATGCCCCTGCAGGTAATTGTATGCCAAAAGATTTTCCATACGGATCCCTTCCGCCTGGCAAATATCGTATAATGATTCGCCTGGGGCTACTTTATGAAATTCATTTTCGCCGGTCTTGCGCTTTCTCTGAAGATAGATAAGCTGGTCTTTCAATAATACCTCTTCTTCTTTGAAGTCGTTAAACTCAAGCAATCTTTTCATACCGATATTGTGCTGCCTGGCAAGCGATAGAAGAGGCGTTCCCTGCTTCGCAAATATTACGGGGGTATTATTGATGACAAACTCGCCTGAAGGATAAACAACCGGGGCGGGCGACGGCAACTCCTGGGCCGTTTGAACGGCAATGGAAGAATCCGCTATACGCGCAGCCTTCTGTTCGTTGATGACGGCCAGCGCGCTTAATATGGCTTGCTCTTTTACCGATAACGTTTCGCTGTCCGAAGAAGCGGGTTGTTCGGTCTCTGCCGTTCCAGCGTCCTGTTCGCCCGGCTCAGAAAGCTCCGAAACGCCAGGATCAACGCCCGGCGTCCGCGCGATCACTTCTTCTTCAGGAGACATTTTACCCATAGCGATCAGGGTATATTGCGCAAGATTATAGTCTTCTATTATTTTAATGATGATAGGCGCATACTTAGGGTTGGTTGCATAACCTGCCTTTCTCAATCCAAAAGCCCAGGCTTTATAATCAGTGGGGTCAAGATTAAAAAGAGAAGCATAACGATCGCTTCCGCGCAAAAAATTAGAATGATCCCGGTACGAATCCATAGGAGAATTATAGCTCCTGAAACATTCTCCGCGGGCGTCGTCGTCGTGAGACACGCTTTTACCCGTCCAGTTAGACTTACATTTAATGCCGAAATGATTGTTGGATTTCAGCACCAGCACGCTTTTACCGGCAGAGGTCTCGTGTATCCCCTGCGCCAGCTTGATGGCGGCGGGAACGCCGGAGCGTTGCATTTCCTGCATTGCTAACCGCTTGTACCGGCTAATATACTCAATAATGTCCTCAGGAGGTTGCGCCTGGGCCGTGATCTGCAATAAAGCGAATACAATAACAAAAATTCTCATCAACATCAATTTTTAACGGCCGCGCCGTCGTTGTTTTTATTTTTTCCTGATCAGCATTAATCCGTCGCGGATAGTCAGCAATACATTCTCCACCCGCTGATCATTAATCACCCGTTCATTAAACGCTTTAATGGCTTTTGCATTCTTGCCGGTTACAGGCTCTTCCACCGCCTGGCCATGGAACAGCACATTGTCGGCAAGAATAACGCCTCCGCTTTTCAGCCGGGGAAGGATCAATTCATAATAATCCAGATACCCTGTTTTATCGGCGTCAATAAATACAAGGTCCCATTGCTCTTCCAGCGTGGGAATAATCTGTAACGCATTACCCACATGTAAAATTATCTTCTCCCCGTAATTTGACCTTTCAAAATGCTTCCTGGCCGTCGCCGCATCTTCCTCTCTCAGTTCAATGGTATGCAGCTTACCGCCCTCGCTCACTCCTTTTACCAGGCATAATGCGCTATATCCGGTAAATGTACCTATCTCCAAGACGTATTTCGGGCGACAAACAGCGCTAAAGATCTCTAAAAATTTTCCCTGGAGATGACCGCTTAGCATATGCGCGCGGGGATGGCTGCCGATGGTCTGCAAAGCCGTTTCTCTCAGCAGATCATCCTCCTTCGAGGAAAATCGCTCCGCATAAGCCTGTACTATCGGGTTAATCAATTCCATCGCTGCAAAGATAGTAAACAGTAGCTTTTGATCTTCCCGATCCCGCTCAATGCCTGGCCCGGCAGGCAGGCAAACCCAACCAATTTTAGAAAACCTTAACTATTCAGAAATAGCCGATCCTGCTGAAAGCCGGCAGGGTCAAAGGGCAGGATCCCGATCTTCCGTCATCCCGGAAATGCGCAGCCTTTGATTATGACGCTGCTTCCGGTCGCTTATAGCCGTACCGGTCTTTCCTGCAAATAACCAATCATTGGGCAATGGCGCCCCTCTTTGCAACCAGCCTATTGCCGACAACAACCGGGAGCCTAAAGCAATAGACGCTGTAATGGGCGACTCTGTAAACAAGCTTATTACCGGCGGCGGCTGTCGCCGCCGTAACGCAGAAAAAGAGATTTTAGTTTGCCGCAGGGCTTGTTTTTTTTGAGATCCATAACAACCCTAAGAAAGTAAGCGCGCCATTGTAGATGATCAATTCATAGCCGATCTTAAAGGATCCGAAAATAGCCTGGGAAACCCCTTTGATCTTTTCCGCTACGGCCATATCCAGCTTAAATTGCTGCTGGTACCAGGCGATATTGTTTACAAATTCAACCCCGAAAATAACCAACGGCGCGAGCAGGCAGATATAGAGGGAAAGCCTGTCGTTAATTGTTCTTTTGGTAAGAATGCCAAAGGCAAATAGCCCCAGAAGCGGGCCGTAGGTAAACCCGGCCACCTTTAAGATCACGTCGATGATGGATTTGTTGTCGATCCATTTAAAGGCCATGACCGCTATAAAAAAGATGATGGCAAAAATGAAATGGACGGTCAGCCTGATCTTTTTCTTTCCTGCTTCGTCGATATCCTCCCTGCGCTTTAAGCCCAGGATATCTATGCAATAGGAAGAGGTCAAAGCGGTCAACGCCCCGTCGGCGCTCGGAAAAAGAGCGGAGATAAGGCCGATGATGAATATGATCGACAAAGCCGTCGGCATATGATTCAGGGCTATTGTAGGGAAAAGGTCGTCGGGGGCCGCCTTGATCCCATTGCTCTCGGCAAAAAGGATCAGCGCGCCGCCAAGAAAAAGAAATAAGAAATTCACCAGCAGCATGGTAATGCTGAATGTCGCCATATTCTTCTGCGAGTCGCTGAGTTTTTTAACGCTGATGTTTTTCTGCATCATTTCCTGGTCAAGGCCGGTCATTGCCACGGTGATAAACATCCCGCCCAAAATATTTTTCAGAAAATAAGAAGAGCTGTCTATCTCCGTATTGAATATCCTGGAAAGGCCCCTCTCATTAAGCGCGGCAAATACGCCGTCCGTATAATGCACATGGTTAAGGATATATATTATACAGGCGACCAGCCCCAGGAGCATAAAAGTCGTTTGCAGCGTATCTGTAAACACAATGGTCTTTACCCCGCCCTCAAAAGTATACAGCAGGATCATCAGCAGGATCGCGAAAGCGGTCATGCCAAAGCTGACGCCGATCTCTTTGAGGATAAAGATCTGCAGCACGTTAATCACCAGGTACAACCTTGCCGTAGCGCCCAGGGTGCGGGAGATAATAAAAAAGAATGCGCCGGTTTTATAGGAGACCATCCCAAAACGGTGATGAAGGTAATTGTAGATAGAGGTCAGGTTAAGGCGATAATACAGGGGGAGCAATACAAAGGCGATGATCATATAGCCCGCCAGGTTGCCGATGACCACCTGGAAATAGTTGAAGCCCGCCGATCCTACCGTTCCCGGCACCGAAACAAAGGTGACGCCCGATAACGAGGTTCCGATCATGCCGAAGGCCACCAGCATCCAGTTGGAATTGCGGTTCCCTATAAAAAACGAATCGTTATTGGAATTGCGCGACGTATAATAAGCTACGATCAGCAATACGAGGAAATAACCGATCACAAAGGAAAACAGCAGGGTCGAAGACATATTTGATTATTGAATAGGTAATGTTCGTAACGTCGGGCCTTAAAAAATATTCTTCGCTCAAGATAATAAAATTGCCGGCAAATAAATGATCCGTTCCCGCGTTAGGTTATCTCCCAGGCTCCGGCATGAACAGTCACGGATTGCGCGCATGCGCCTGAAAAATACAAACGGTCAAATAAAACTTCCCTTGATACGCTGGAAAATTTCAACAGATAACATTATCTTGGAGGTTCAGATATCGCGGGAGAGATACGCTCCGCGCGTTTATCCGCTTGCAGGCGGACAATAAAGAACCTTAGCGAATAATCCTGCTCAAATTGAATACAATGAAAATCCAGGCGGTTGCAGTTTTTTGCGGATCCAAAGAAGGAAAAAATGAAATATATGCCAGGCATGCGGCGGACCTTGGCAGGCTGATCGCGACGCTGAACATCAAGCTGGTATACGGCGGCGGAAAAAGAGGCTTAATGGGCGCGCTGGCGGAAGCCGTAATCGCTCATAAAGGAAAAATAATGGGCGTCATTCCCAAAACGCTGATCGAATGGGAAGGGCAGCGCGAAGGATTAACCGAACTGGCCGTGGTGCCCGATATGCACAGCAGGAAAAAAATGATGTTCGACATGAGCGACGCCGCCATTATATTGCCCGGCGGCTTCGGAACCCTCGATGAGCTTTTTGAAATGCTTACCTGGAACCAACTGAAAATTCATGATAAAAACATCTATATCCTCAACTCCGGGGGGTTTTACAATCACCTGTTCACCCACCTGAAAATGCTTGAACAGGAGGGATTCCTGTATGAACCTCTTCAGCAAAGGGTTATCCTTTGCGACAGCCCGGTAGAATTGTTTAATAAGATCGAATGAGCTGATTACCGCCGCCCTCCTATATTGTAGCCAAAGCTAAAAAATATCTTGTCGCCGTATGGCGTACGGCCGTTCTGCAGAACATCATACTGCGCCATAATGATAAAGGACCCTGTTCCTGCGGGAATAGCGCCTCCGACGCCAAGCAGCAACGACGGGAGAACCTCGCCCTTGCTCTTCATCTCATAAGGAGGGGAAACATCATACTGTTTATATTTTCCCCATATATAGTTTGCTTCCGGTTGAGCCTGGAGAAAAAGCTGATCAATAAGGTATGCCCTTCCGAAAACATTCAATCCCGCCATTCCATAGCTCTGTTTTGAATAGACGCTTCCATCAACATAACGCGTACGAAAAGAAGAATACAGCGCATTGATCCGCGCAGTTCAGGGGCAGCGATAGCACTGGCGTAAACCGTACGAAAAGAAGAATACAGCGCATTGATCCCCGCCCCTGCGGCAAAATGCCGGTTAAAGCGATAACCCGCCTGCGGCGAAATATTAACCAGCGTATTGTTGCCGAAACTAAGGCCGAAATTTCCGCCAAAAAACAGCTTATTCCGGTCAAAGCCCTTAACCGGCTCCGGATCCTGCGCATATGCCCCGCCCGCTAAAACAACCATAAAAAACAACAGGCGCGCCGCTAATTTCATTTTCATATGGGATATTTATTTTTTTAAAGATATAAAATAAGCGATTCCCGTCGATGCGGAAGGCAGGCGGGAGCGAAATTTAACGATCCCTTTTTCTTTACCGCTATAAGATCATACAGGAAAGTCTAGCGGCAAGCAATGTTGAAGGATTCTTTTTTCTTAAACTCCGTAAGATCAATCATACAGAAAGGTTAACCGTAAGCCGAGGCTCAAGCGTTCTTTTTTCTTCGGCTCCGCAAGATCAATCATACAGAAAGGTTAACCGTGTAAGGCGGCGCTTAAGCGCCCTGCTTTCTTTGCTCTGCAAAATCAACCATGCAAAAAAAAGTTAGCGGCAAGCCTGGGCACAAACGTTCTTTTTTCTTCAGCTTCGCAAATCAGGCAAAGACAGTAAGCGGAAAATATTACGGCGCCGTCCTATTCGAGCACATATACTTCGGGATCCTTTTCATTAAAAGCTTTTTTCCGGCGCGACTCCCGCTCCAGCAATGCATCAATATACCCGGCAATGGCAGGATCGTTCGGGTTAGGATGGCGGTAGATGAATACTTTCCGGTTTGAAGCCAAAACATTTTCAACCGCCTGATCGGTTCCCTCGGCGCTATAGCCGGGATCGTCAGGAGCGTATACCTGCGCTGGCGTAAAATACCTCAGAAAATCTTTTATGATCCAGCCGTCTTCGGTCAGGATCATATCGCCTTTCTCCGCGGCGCCGCCTATTTGTTTCGCCTGCGCATAATACCAGTCGTTCTCGAGATGCCGGAGCCAGCGCATGCTTCCGAAAAAATTGATCGAAAAAACAACCAGGGCGGTAAGGATCAATCCCGAAGTAACGGGGATGCGCAGGGGAAAACCGGTTAGGGGCGTCGCGCCGATGAGCAGCAGCCAGGCCAGCGCCATCTGCAGTATCCAAAACTCCAGGATCTCGGGCATCCAGAAACAAAAGAACAGGGAGTATGTCGCTATACAGAGAAGCGCAGGTTGAACAATACGCGCATGGGCTTTCCTGATGGTTTTATACTTGCGGGCGAAACGGACAAGCATTAACAGGAGCAGGAGCGCCAGGACAAAAGAAAGAATGGTAAGCAGTATGGCCATGGAGCCGCCCATATTGGCGGTAAGGAACAGTTCGTCATTCAGTCCATGCGATGCGAAAGAGCGGTCAAAAATATCTTTTAGAAAAGGGATCTGAAAAAGAAAATGACCGCCGATAAACGCGCGGGAAAAACCTGCCAACGCATAAAAAGGCGTTTTAAGGGAAAGCGGCTGCCAGAATCCATGACCTACGGTATACCCCTGAACCCAGCGCCCCCACTCTGCCCATGAATCATGTCCCGCTATAAACCAACCGATAAAAAAATACAATCCGCCTACCAGGCCTACCCCGATCAGCAGGTATTGCATCAAAGCCCCGGACAATGCTATATGTTTCCTGTTCCAAAACAGCGTAAAAAGGATCGTTGGCGCAAACAGGATGCTCGCCTGGTGGAACAGGATGGCCATGCAGTGCGCCAGGGCAAGCTTCCAGATGTCTTTCGATGAAAACCGGTCGCCTGATAGGATATACAACGCCGTTAGTATAAAGAAAATGGGCGGCGTATACGTTTCGATATTGACGCTGTAAAACCAGAACCCGTAGGAGAAAGCAATAATAGAGACGCCGATAACAGATCTAAGAGACGACAACCCGAACCTGTTCTTAAAAAAACAATAGATAAGCGCCAGGGAAGCGCTTCCCCACAAAGCGGTAAAGGATTCAATGATATAATAATCGGGAATTGTTGAAAAAACCGGCTGCCAAAACTTCAGCCAATAATAGGCCGAAACATGGTAAAGCAGATGATGCTGATGAAACAGGTCGGATCCGGAGACAATGCCATTAAGGTAATGGATAGAATCATGGGAAGCCGAAAAATTAGCGGCCAGGGTAATCAGGAAAAAAGCCAGAGCGGCGGCTCCCACGCCCAGCCAGGCAGGCATTCTACTAACCGCCTTCATGCGGGAAGAACGGTTATTTTTTTACAATAAAAGCAAATTTTTCTTTCCATTGAAGGAAGCGTTTTTCAAAGAAATTGTAAGATACCAGGCCGATAACGATCGACAACAGCAAGGCTAAGATAATGATACTAAAAGAAACCCAGGGCAGCGATCCGTTGAGCTGCAGCTTATTCATTATTTTAATGGCAAAATACAGCCCCAGGAAATGAAGGCAGTACAAACCATAAGTATATATTCCCAGTTTGCTGACGAGCTTAAAATTACTCATCTTAAACAATGAGTTTTTCGCATAGTTCTGTTC
Organism: Chitinophagaceae bacterium; assembly: GCA_016786785.1. GTDB lineage: Bacteria > Bacteroidota > Bacteroidia > Chitinophagales > Chitinophagaceae > Flavitalea. The sequence goes on along the minus strand of JAEUVR010000345.1, from coordinate 2,609 downwards.
GAGGATGATCATCCCAAAAAGAAAGGCGATCACAATTCTTTCAAAAATGATCTGTATTCCGGGGGGAAATATGACGTCTTTGAATAAGGTGACGATAAGGGTAAGCGCGTACAGCAAAACGATAGCCGGCCGGCCCAGGTTGGTAACAAACGACTTGAATTTATTCTCATAGGAGACATAATAAGCCATCAACCCGCCCAATGCCATATCGCCTATCAGCGATAAGGTATGGAAGTAGCGAATCCCATGTTCAACATCGTTATCGCCGGTATGGAAGGATCTAAAGATCAGCGAAAGCGTCATGATAGCAGGAAATACATATTTGTATCCTTTCAGCGGAATAAATTTCAGAATAAGGGGCCAGATGAGGTAAAACTGCTCCTCCACCGCCACCGACCATAAAACAGACAATATCAGCGCGTTGGGCTTTTCCGGCCAGGTATGCATAATGTCAAAGTTGGCCGCAAAGAACAGGTAGTAAAGGGGATTGGCATTTTCCTCCACAGGCATGCCGCTCATTTTTTTCAAAATGCCAAACCCCACAAAACCAAGAAATACGCAGAAATAATACAGCGGCCATATCCTTAGCATCCTTCTCATATAAAACTTAGGAACATGGATGGCGCCCGTAAGCTCCTTTTCCTTGATCAATAGATAGGTGATCAGGAAGCCGCTGAGCACGAAAAAAAAGTTTACGCCAAGGTGGCCATGTTGAAACAAGGACTCTATTACCCAATAGACCCGGGGCTCTGCATCTTTCAGGTAGCTGAATATAGAGAGGTATCCATGATACAGGAACACCGCCAGGAAGGAAAAAAAACGTAGCCCGTCGAGGTTTGGAAAAAAAATTTTTGATTTCGCCTGGGGGATGGTCTGCTGCATCGGTTATTGCTGCTTATGATAATCTGCGTTAATTTTTTTCGATCACCTGGGGGTTGATGGGTTGGATGGGTTCTTCCGGCGCAATTTTCCCCGGACCTACATTCCATACCGCTTTTCCTCCCTGTTTATTTGGATGGGGGTTTTTAAGCGTAAACAGCCACCACATGCCCAGTTTCTCGGTTACATTCGCCACTATAATCGGCACAACTATGCCCAATATTGTGCCGGCGGCCAATAAAACGAAAAAGTTATCATAATGAAGCACATGCCGGAAGAAGATCCTGGTGCCTGCGGTTATGATAAGGTGGATCACATAAATATGCAGGGAATAATATCCGATCACCCTTATAAATTTCAGGACGTCCAGCTTCTGCAGCATAAAAGAACAATGGATCAGAAAGGCGCCGCCTACCAGTCCCACGATCAGGAACAGCGCAGGCATCTGGTTTTGCACATAATAATCGGGTTGCCGGTATCCCGAGCCGATGCCATGCGCAAGATTGATATTGGTGAAATAAAGTTCCAGTATAACAAACAAGGGAGTGAAAATAAAAAACGTCTTGTTTGAGCTGAATATCTTAAAATTTTTGGGATCCAGCACGATCGATCCGAAATAATCGCCCACCGCGAAAAAGATATAATAGAAAAACACGTCGAGAATGAACAGGTGTTCAAACATATTATTGTACCGGCAGTAGCCCGTGATGGAATAAAGCAGTATGCCCAGCAATACCTGGTGAAGCATGCTGAACTTTCCCCACACTTTCAGGATCGCATAAAGCGAGCCTGTAAGAAAAAGAGTGTGGAGGTACCAGAACTGTTCGATAGCCCTCGGCTTGATCAGCAGGTTGACATAATCGAAGGGAATCCTGTCTACATTCACGTATTTTTTAAATATCAGCTGCAGGGTAATCTGGATACAACCCCATAGCAACAGGGGCCATACCAGGGTCCTGAACCGTCCGGAAATATATTGGGTAACGCTTTTTTTACGTAAGGTGCCGCCGAGGAATATGCCGGAAACGATAAAAAACAGGGGCATCCTGAAGCTGAAAAAGAACACATCGGCGAATTTTAACGCCGGGTAAGCGTATGCTGTTCCCGCCTCGTGCAGCCCTTCCTGGACATGCCTGAAAGTAACCAGGATTATACAGATCCCTTTGGCATAGTCGATCCACGCATACCTGCTGTTACTGAGTATGGAGGGCTTATAAAACAGTTCTTTCATATATTTTTTCTTTTCGGGTCGGAACTAAGGATGTAAGATAATACCGCACAACGAATTATGGTAGTATTTCGCCCGGTCAAATGAAAAAACCGGTTCCGGAGGCGCAAAATAGTCAATCCGGGATCTTATAAAAAAACTTCGCAAACGAAGGAAGTTTTGCTTTCCTGGTCTGCGAAGTTTTTAAAAAGCCGGCGCTTATTTTTTAGTTTTTATGATCTTGGTTGTCTGAACAGTTTTCCCGTTCACGTTTAGGGCGACAAAATACACCCCGGTTGTCATGGCGCTTTCCTTCGCGTTTAAACTAAGCGTATGAGGCCCTACGGACAGGCTTCCATAGTTACGCAGGTAAAGCAGCTTTCCGGAAAGATCATATACCATCAGGCTGACGTTGTCGCTAGCCGAGGCATTGTTGAAATCCACATTCATGAAATCGACGACCGGGTTCGGGTACATCCTGACGCTACCAGCTTCCCGAGCGGCAGCCATTGCCTGATCTGCC
>JAEUVR010000455.1 GCA_016786785.1 Chitinophagaceae bacterium | reverse complement strand
TATCGTTTCCGGCTCGAAAACATCATGCGCGAAGATCCCTTGCAACATGTATTTAATGTAGGCGTTCGGATAGAGAAAGCGAACTAACCTAATACTCCTGCAAATGTTCAAAAAAAACAGACTGGCCATTATTACCATTGTGTACTGGTTCCTTTTACTGTACGTCATTGCCGCCATGGTATTCTGGTATACCGAGCTGGAAAAACAGAACAAGCAGATGATCAATCACCAGCTAAGCGAATTAAAGCTCGACGATCCCGCTTTCAACGACCGATACGACGCCCTGCTATCCGAGCAAAAACGAAAAAGCGCGCAATACATCTACGAGGGCGTCACCTTCCTCGCGCTGATCCTTTCCGTATCCGTCTTCGTGTATCGCGCCGTGAGACGGCAGATCACGCTGGGCGAACAACAGAAAAATTTTATGATGGCGATCACCCATGAATTAAAAACGCCTATTGCCATCACAAAACTGAACCTTGAAACCCTGCAAAAGCACCAGCTCGACGAAGGACGGCGGCAAAAGCTCATTCAAATGACCTTGCAAGAGGCGGACCGGCTGAATACACTGGCCAGCAATATTCTCGTCTCCTCCCAGCTGGAGCAACAGAGAGCCGTTATCAGGGAAGAACTGGATTTTTCTGACCTGATAAAAAGTTGCGTGAGCGATTTTATGAACCGTTTTCCCGACAGGAGCTGGAATATATCGATCAACCCGGAATGCGAGCTACTCGGCGACGCCTTCCTGCTGCAAATCCTTGTGAACAACCTGCTGGAAAATGCGGTGAAATATTCCCCGCCGGGATCAACCGTCGGCTGCTTGCTTTACGAGGAAAATGACCGGCTGACGCTAAAGATCAGCGACCAGGGAAGCGGGATCCCCGACTCCGAAAAGAAAAAAGTATTCCAGAAATTCTACCGTATCGGCAGCGAACAAACCCGTTCGGCAAAAGGTACCGGTCTCGGATTGTATCTTTGCAAAAAGATCGCCGATGATCATAAAGCCTCTCTACGCATTGAGAATAATGATTCCCGGGGAAGCGTGTTTATTGTGCGATTTGAAAAAAGGCGAAAAGATGCGTAATCATGAAATCATTAAACTATGTCGGCACAAAAACTTTCTATACTGTTAGTGGAGGATGAAGAAAACCTTCACGAAGCGCTGAAATTAAACCTTGAACTCGAGGGATATGAGATCAGCTCTGCCTTCGACGGAACAGAAGCCATAAAAAAGATTGAAGAAGAATATTTCGACCTGATCATATTGGACGTGATGCTACCGGGGCTGGACGGCATCAGCGTGACGGAAAATATCAGGATACAGAACAATGAGGTTCCCATCCTGATCCTCAGCGCCAAAAACAGCAGCTCCGACAGGGTGCTTGGACTAAAAAAAGGAGCGGACGATTATATGGTCAAGCCCTTTAACCTGGAAGAACTGTTACTGCGCGTGCATAAACTGATTGAGAAAAATAAAAAGCTACAGGAAAAAGACTTCGTCGGCGATATTTATAGTTTTGGTAAGAATACGATCGACTTTAAAGCCCAGGAGGTCTTTACCAGGAAAGGAGAGCGTATACAGATCAGTAAAAAAGAAGCGATGCTCCTGAAATTGCTGATAGAAAATAAGAATGAGGTAGTGCCCCGTGAAAAGATACTGCAGGCTGTATGGGGATATAATGTGTATCCGACCACCCGGACCATCGACAATTTTATTCTTAACTTCCGTAAGTATTTTGAAGAAGACAGCAGGAACCCCCTGTATTTTCATTCGGTAAGAGGAGTGGGATATAAGTACACGGAATAACAGTTTTACGAACTTATGTCCTGATGCAAAACCTGTACGAGGCGGATAAAAGACGCGGAATAACAATAAGCTTCCAAAGAGCTTCGACCTAATATAAATCGCCGGTATGAGTCAACGCCTGCTTAAAGACCTGAAAGAACTTGTCGACGCCAATATTATTTCAGCGGATACAGCCGCGCAAATCGACGCTTACTACCAACGCAAACCGTCTCCTTCTTCCAACCGGCTCATCGTAACCCTGGGCATCCTTGGCGCTCTGCTGGCAGGCTCGGGCATCCTGTTGATCGTCGGCCATAACTGGGAGCAGTTGGGAAAAGGAATACAAACCGTTCTGGCTTTTACGCCCCTGGCAATAGGCCAGGCGCTTTGCCTCTACGCATTGCTTCGCCAGAAAGATACTCTTTGGAAAGAAGGAACCGCCCTGTTCTTAGCGCTTAGCATTGCAGCCTGTATCGCGCTGATCGGACAGATATACCAGGTAAGCAGCGGGCTGGAAACATTTTTACTTACCTGGATAGGACTTTGCCTGCCCATCGTTTACCTTATGCGCGCTTCTTCCGTATCCATGCTGCTGATAGGGCTGGTCACCTGGTATGCCTGCCTGGTAGGATACAATGCGCCTTTCTCCTACAGGCAGTTGAGCATCCCTTATCTGTACCCGGTCGTTATCCTGTTATTGCTGCCGCATTATTACCGGCTGGCCAGGCAAACTCCTTCTCCGAATGCTTTTCATCTGCACAACTGGCTCTTTGCCCTTTCATTCGCCATCACGCTGGGCATATTTATGGAAAGAAATGATAACCTGTTTGAATGGTTATTTATCGGTTATACCTGTCTCTTCGGGATCTATCTGCTTATTGCCCGTACGCCCTGGTTACAACAGCAAAAGCTATCGGCAAATCCCTTTATCATCATCGGCGCCGGCGGAATAATTATTATCTTTCTCACCTGGAGTTTCAACTGGTTGTGGATAGAACTGGCCAATAACAACCCGCGCGACCAGGATGCAAGATTCGCCTTTTCTATAACCGGGCTGGCGCTACTGCTGATATGGGCTTATACATACGCGCGGAGCTACCGCAAGCTGCCTCTAACGGCATGGGATATCCCGGCGCTATCCCCCCTTGTTTTTGCCGCAGGCGTATTGTTACTGAAAAACAATCCTGTCGCTGGCATCTTGTTATGCAATGCCTGGATATTAGCGTTGTCGGTCTATTATATCCGTATGGGAGCGGCCAAGGATCACCTGGGCATACTCAATTTCGGACTGCTGATATTTGCCGGCCTGGCCATCTTTCGTTTCTTCGATAGCAATTTCCCTTTTATCTGGAGGGGATTAATATTCCTGGCGGCGGGCGCGGGGTTCTTTATTGCCAACAATCTTATTTTAAAGAAAAGAAAACGAATGGCTAAAAATGCCCGCGTATGAAAAAATATCTAATCATCGGCTTTGCAGCAATGGCGCTCATCCAGTGGCTAGTCCCCGGGAAAATGATACTGGACAGGGAGATCATCCTTAACAAGGGAACCGCATATAAGTTCCGGACGCAACCCGTAGACCCCTACCATCCTTTCCAGGGCAGATATGTAGCGCTGAGTTTTGCTGAAAACCAGTTTGACGCTTATAATAAAAACTATCGCGCCGGCCAGGATATTTTTATAGGCCTGCGCGCTGACGACTCCGGATATGCGAAGATCTATACTGCAAGCCTGAAAGCGCCTGAAGGAACCAATGACTATATTAAAGCCAGGATCGATTACGCAACCCCGTATTCGCGCGGATCTGCGGTCAGCGATTCGCTATTTGCCATATACATTAGTTATCCCTTCAGCGAATACTATATGGAAGAATTTAAAGCGCCAAA
>JAEUVR010000451.1 GCA_016786785.1 Chitinophagaceae bacterium | reverse complement strand
GGAGGGGTAAATACCAGCGGGATCGGAACGGCGGAGACCGAACACATGATAGAAGAAACGATATCCGGGCTTCCCCTGGAATTTTATACGCGCCTGGGCAGAAAATATGGTTATACGGGACCGGCTTTTTATTTTGAGTCTCATAAAGCCGAGCAGGTCTTTAACGAAATGATATCCGAGGCAGGCGTGGAAACCATATACGATGCTTTTGTTGTGAAAGTGAACAAGAAAGGGGGAAAGATAATTTCGATTGTGTTATCCAATGGAGATGAAGTGCAGGGGAACGTGTTTATTGACGCAACCTACGAAGGAGACCTCATGGCAAGATCAGGCGTAGACTATACCTATGGAAGGGAAAGTAAAGGCCAGTATAATGAATCGTTGGCGGGGATCCGCTTACACGATAAACCAGTTGAAGTATCTCCATATGGAGACGATGGAAATTTGTTGCCTGGCTTTGTCGAAGCCGCGAGTTTAAAAAATGGGGAGGCCAGCAAAAGGGTGATCAACTATAATTTCAGAATGGTATTATCGACCGGAGATGATCGTATGCCTATTCCCCCACCCGATAATTATGATCCATCCCGGTTCATTCTTTTAAAGCGTTTATTAATAAGATCTCCGGATACCAGGTTATCAGAAATTATCGATCTCTATACCCGCAAGCTATACCCCCTGTTCCCCAAAGGGAAATACGAAGCCAATAATAAACAAAACGCTTTGATATCGCTTGGGCTGTTCGGCGGAAATGCGGAGTATCCTGATGCAGACTATGAGAAGCGTAAAGCGATTTTTCAGGATCATAAAGATTGGACATTGGGTTTGTTTCATTTTTTGCTGACCGACTCATCGGTTCCCGAATCATTAAAGCGAGAAATGAGAAAATACGGTTTGGCCAAAGACGAGTTTGTCGACAATAATCATTTCCCCTACTACCTGTATATCCGGGAGGCCAGGAGGATGATCGGGAGATATGTTCATACGCAGAAAGATATTTTTATCGATACAAAAAAGACAGATGCTATTGCTCTCGGTTCGCATTTTGTAGACTGTCACCATGTTCAACGGGTAGCGGTTTCGAAAACTCAATTCGTCAATGAAGGAAGAATATGGGAAAAACCTGAGCAGCCCTATGAAATAGCTTATCGTGTGATCACGCCTCAGGAGAAACAATGCAGCAATTTATTGGTCCCGGTTTGCGTCTCTGCTTCTCATGTTGCCTTTTGTTCGATCAGGGTCGAAGTAACCTGGATGCAGTTAGGGCATGCTGCAGGGATTGCGGCTTCGATGGCCTCAGAGAAGAAAAAAGCCGTTCAACAGATCAGTTTGCCGGATCTCCAGGAAAAGCTAAAGCAGGAAGGCGCGATCATTAGCGTCGATCATCAGCTTTGGGAAACGCATGACAAGTTGTAAACTAAATTTCGGTAACGCAAATTCTTCCGGTCCGTAAAGGTAATAATATGAATCGCCGGCTATATTTTTTATTGCTTGCTTATTGCCTGATGCAACAAGGTTATGGCCAGGGCCGGTATGACGTGGTGGTCTACGGCGCTTCGCCGGCCGGTATCACCGCAGCGATCCAGGTAGCCAGAATGGGAAAAACCGTTGCCCTGGTTGAGCCCTCTTCGCGCGCCGGAGGAATTATGGTAGACGGTCTCGGCGGCAGCGATATCAACAATCAATCATTCAGGAATAGCGCGGCTATCGGCGGGTTGGCGCTTGAGTTTCATGCTCGTGTAGCAAGACATTATGGTAGGGAAGAAGCGTTTGCCCGGGCGATAAAAATTCCGCCGGACAATAACAGGGTATGGAGATATGAGCCTCATATAGCAGAAAAGATATTCCGGGAATGGCTGAGTGAATTCGCGAACATCGAAGTGTTCTACAACCACAGGCTGGTTGAGTCGGCAGATGCCGTAGTAAAGGAAGGCGCGCGTATAGTATCTTTTACTACCGAACAAGGCGACGTGTTTAAAGGACGTTTATTTATTGACGCTACGCTGGAGGGAGATTTATTATACCGCGCGGGAGTTTCAATGGTCATTGGCAGGGAGTCTAATGATACTTATAAGGAAACGTTGAACGGCATCCGCGCCGAAACTACGCATAGCCAGTTTAACGTGAGGGTCGATCCCTACAGGATCATGGGCGACCCTTCCAGCGGGCTGATCCCGACGATACAGAATGAGGAGCTGGGAATTCCGGGAGAAGGGGATCATCGTATTCAGGCCTTTTGTTTCAGGCTTTGCCTTACCGACAGCGCAGACAACCAGATACCTTTTCGGAAGCCGGGGAACTACGATCGCAATCTTTACGAGATATATGCCCGGTTCGAAAGGGCAGGCGGCGTATTTCAGAAGCCGGTGGCTAGTATCCCGAACAGGAAGACCGATTTGGGCGCCTGGACCGAACTCTCGCACAATTTATATGGAATGAATCATGAGTATCCCGGCGGCGCTTACGCAACGCGCGAAGCCATTTACCGGGATCATCTTTTTTTTACGCAGGGCCTGTTCTATTTTCTGAGTCATGATAGTTCTCTCAGCGAGCAGACAAGAAGGAACTGGCGGCAATGGGGGTTGGCGAAGGATGAGTTCAGTGACAATAACGGATGGCCTCGCAGTCTGTATATAAGGGATGGAAGAAGGATGGTTTCAGACTATGTTATCACTGAACATCATACGCGCAGAGAGAACCCTGTAGTATCGAACGACCCTGTAGCTATGGCATACTGGCCGCCGGATGTACATTCGGTGCGACGGATCGTAAGAGATGGATATGCTTATAACGAAGGATTTGTTTTTGGAGGCGCTCATTGGCGGCCCTTTGGTATTGCCTACCGTTCGCTGGTCCCTAAAAAAGAAGAATGCGCGAATATCATTACTCCCACATGCCCTTCTTCCAGCCATATTGCTTATGGAGCGATCAGGATTGAATTCACCTTTATGGCCCTGGGACAAGCTGCGGGCACAGCCGCCGTATTGTCGCTAAGGACCAACCGCCCGGTTCAGGAATTAAAGTACAGACGCATAAAAAAGCGGCTCCTGCGCGATAACCAGGTAATTGCCATTCCTGAAGATCAGATAACCTATTAAAGACGCAGACACGTTAAAACAGCCCGTACAACATAGAATCGATCTTGCCGATGATATCGCCCAGGTCTTCTTCTTTCTCAGGAAACTTATTCTTATCAATGTCAATGATCAGCAACTGGCCTTCCCGGTATCCGTCGATCCATTTGTTATAATAATCGTTTAAGCGTTTGAGATAATCCAAACGGATATTCTCCTCGTACTCCCTGCCTCTTTTCTGTATCTGGGCCACCAGGGTAGGCACGGAAGCTTTCAGGTAGATCAGCAGATCGGGCGGCTTCACCATGGATTTTAGCGTCTCGAAAAAATGAAAATAATTGTCAAAATCACGTTTGCTCATTAACCCCATTTCATGGAGGTTTGGCGCAAAAATATGCGCGTCTTCATAAATGGTCCTGTCCTGTATCACCGTTTCAGTGCCTCTTTGAATATCCAGCAGGTGATTAAGCCGGTTGTTCAGGAAGTATATCTGCAGGTTAAAGCTCCATCGGGGCATGTCTTCGTAAAAGTCGAACAGGTAAGGGTTATGGTCCACATCTTCGAACTGGGGTATCCAGCGATAATGTTTGCTGAGCGCTTCGGTGAGCGTGGTCTTGCCTGCGCCGATATTTCCGGCGATCGCTATGTGTTTGGGTTTTGTGTTTTTTGCCATGGGTCCGTTTTAGCATTCGCGATCAACGCTGTTCCGCTGAATGCTTAAATATAAATCAATTCTAAAATTTCGGGTTAAAAATAATCCATGCCCATAGCGCTTTTTACCAGTTTCAGGGTAGACTGCGCGCTTTCGCGGGCGCGGGCAGCTCCGCTGGTCATCACTTTTTTTAAATATTCCTTGTCGTTAAATATTTCTTTTGCCCTTTCCCTGATAGGAGAAACAAACCGGATGATGTCTTCGGCAAGCTGGTTCTTAAGATCGCCGTACCGGATGGTAAGATGGTTAAAATCGTCCTCGAATTTTTGGATGGTATCTTCCTCGCTGACCAGTTTCATCAGCAGGAAAAGATTTTGAATGCTTTCGGGTTTTGGGCTATTGGGTTTTTCGGGGGCGATATCTGTCTTTGCTTTTTTTATTTTTTTCCGGATCAACTCATCCTCGTCGGAAAGGTAGATCGTCGCATATTGGTTCTGGCTTTTGCTCATCTTGCCGCCTCCGTCAAGCGAAGGCACTTTGATCAGTTCGTCGCCGAAATTAAAGGCATGAGGCTCGGGAAACACGTCGCCATAACGGTGATTAAAACGATTTACAAAATTCCTGGCCATTTCCAGGTGCTGTTCCTGGTCCTTTCCTACCGGAACCAGATCTGCGCGGTGCAGCGCGATGTCCGCCGCCTGGAGAACGGGATAGGTGAGCAGCCCTGCGTTGACATTATCCGGATGCTGCCGCGCTTTTTCTTTAAAAGTGACTGTTTTTTCCAGTTCTCCCTTATAGGCCAGCATGTTCAGTAAAAGGTATAGCTCGGCGGTTTCCGGAACATGGCTTTGGCAGTACAGGGCCGCTTTTTCGGGGTCCAGACCGCAGGCGATATTTTCGGCCAAAACCCTTTGCACGCTTTCCTTCAGTTCCTTTGTATCAGGGTGCGTGGTAAGCGCATGCAGGTCGGCAACCATAAAAAAACAATTGAATTCAGTTTGCATGCGCACATAGTTCCTGATGGCCCCAAAATAATTGCCCAGGTGCAGAAAGCCCGTAGACCGGATGCCACTCATTACGATTTTATGCCGGGTATTTTCCATAATCGGCGAAGATAAGCAGTAGAACGTTTACCAAAACGGCAAACTCCATATCTTGCACCCCATGTCGCAATTTCAATTTACGCTGGCGCATACGGATACG
>JAEUVR010000438.1 GCA_016786785.1 Chitinophagaceae bacterium | reverse complement strand
TGTTATAGCACAGCAGCCGGAAACGGTCCGGGTAAGGCCAGCGGAGATCTTTGATGTGCTGAATAATCCCGGAATAGGATTCACCACCTTTCAACGATTTAACGGCGATACGTTGAACTACGGCTTACACTGGATCGAAGGAGCGCCTATTGTATACCAGGATTTTGACGGCGATCTGAGCAATAAAGACTATCCTCAAACTACCATCGCCTACTTCAGGGTGAACTGGATTTTCCTGGAAACAGCGCCTGGGGTATATAACTGGCCTATGATTGATAAAGCGCTCAGAACAGCTGCAGAACGGGGACAAACGTTGATGCTGCGTATTGCTCCATATGAAGAGGGGAAAGACCGGGATGTGCCTGGTTGGTATAGAAAAATGATAGGGCCTGAAAAGAAACAACTGATCGAAAAATGGCGGGCAGACCCGGAAGACCCCAGGTATGTTCAATATTTTGGAGGAATGATCAAAGCGCTGGGACAGCGATATGACGGGCATCCCGATCTGGAAGCCGTCGACATTTCCATATGCGGCTACTGGGGCGAAGGCGAAGGCTCCCACCTGCTATCCGACAGAACAAGGATGGTCTTGCTAAACGCTTATCTCGACAACTTTAAAAAAACACCGCTGCTGTATCAACCACTGAACGGCGACGCACCCGATCCCGGCGTCCTGGTGAAGGGTACGCCTATTGCGGCATCCTGGCCCAACGGACGCAATAACGGCACAGGCGCAGACATCCGGCATGTCGGATTCCGGCTCGATTGCCTGGGCGACTTCAGCCACGATATGTGGGTAGAGCAGAAATGGAGCCATATGGAAGATATCTACCCGAGAGATATCATCAAAAGCGGTATGAACGAAGCCTGGAAAAAAGCTCCGGTATCCATGGAAATCTGCGGCACCTTTCTCTACTGGTTACATCATGACCGTTTTGATAAAAAAACGGTGGAGAAGATCTTTGGGGAAGCGCTAAAATGGCATGTGTCTTCCTTTAATGCGAAGAGCTCTGCAACGCCTAAGGAATGGGGGCCGCTGGTGGATAAATGGCTTACTAAAATGGGCTATCGTTTTGTTATCCGGAAATTAGAATACCCTTCCATTGCATTCGCCGGTGAGTCGATTTCCCTATTGTCGCTCCTGGAAAACGTGGGGGTGGCTCCAATCTATAAGAACTATCAACTTGCCCTGCGCCTGAAAAATGATCAGGGCGCTGTCGTTTTACCCTTTGACGCAGATCTGAAACAATGGCTGCCCGGCGATATCTGGCTGGAGGAAACGCTCTTCCTGCCCCGCAATATGTCGGAAGGGAATTACGAACTGGATATCGCCATTGTTTCGCCCGTTACCCACGAACCCCGGATACAACTGGCCATAGAAGGCCGGAAACCCGACGGGTGGTATGCGCTGGGTAATATTCGGATAAAAAGGAAATAGGATATACAATCCTGCTATGCTATTTTGGGTAGTGACTCAGCGCTATCTTCCTTAATTGATGGAACCTCAGGCATTGGCTTTATGCAGATTCTTTTTAAAGAAAGCGGATTGGAACAACCTTACTTTCTGCTGGACGGATTCGCTTAAAGGCGTCAGCGGCAGGCGGAGATTGTTACCAATGATACCGGATTCCGCGAGGAATGCTTTTATGCCGGCTGGATTGTTTTCGCAGAACATGATCTCGTAGGCTTCGATCAGTTGGTCGTTGATCTCTTTTGCCGCAGCAAAATCGCCGTCGAGGCAATGCCTGACCATATCTGTGAAGGGTCTTACAAAATGGTTGGCCGCTACGCTGATCACGCCGTCCAATCCGCAGGCAAGCTGTGGCAGGGCCAGCGCGTCATCGCCGCTCACCACCAGGAAATCGGCCGGTCTGTCGCGCAGGATATGCATGCATTGGGCCATATCCCCGCTGGCTTCTTTGATGCCGGCGATATTAGGAACCTCGTTCCCAAGCCTTATAGTGGTTGCCGCCGTCATATTTCTTCCGGTGCGCAACGGAACATTGTATAGAATGATCGGTTTGGGAGAGGCTTTAGCCAGCGTCTGGTAATGCTGGAAAATGCCTTCCTGGGAAGGTTTGTTATAATAGGGCGAGGCGCTTAATACGGCAACGGATTGACCGAGCGGAAATTTTTCCAGGTCCCTGATCAGTTCCTGGGTATTATTGCCGCCGATGCCCACTACAACAGGTACGCGGTTGGCAGTCTTTTCGTAAGTATATTCAATGATATTGATCTTTTCTTCCTTGGAAAGGGTAGGCGCTTCCCCGGTAGTGCCCAGGGTAACAATATAATCAATGCCCTCGCCGATCACTTTGTCGATCATCCTGCCCAGGGCGTCAAAATCTACTGCGCTATTGGTATCAAAAGGCGTAATGATCGCTACTCCTGTACCTTTTAATGTTTCACGTAAAGACATTCAGAGAAATTAAAAAATGATAAATACGAGCTGCCTGTAAGGGTTAGCGTCGAACGGCAAAATTAAGTTTTATTCGGACTCATTCATTTTTTTAGCGCGTTGTTTTGTTAAATGATCGGTCGCGAATGGCCGGTTGGCAGATTGACCAGACGTTGATATCCCGCCAGGAAGAGACCGGCTCTCACTGACGTATACGGCCTGCCTGTATAATATTTTGGAAACAAAGTAATACCGGCCTTGCAAATGCCGCCGCATTTATCCCCGATGTATAGCAAATGGTCCGTTCGCAAGCAAAATAGGAATGATTATGCAGTTGGAAAAACCGCGAAAACCAATATAGCGAGGGTTGGGGTAATATAAAAACAAACAGGATAGGTTTCCAGGATCGGATCGCCCAGAACAATCTGGGCGTAAAAAGATGGGGCGATATAACAAACAGCATAGGCCCGGAAGAGGACTTCTAGCCTGCAGGCGATTCATCCCAGAAGCCCATGGAGACAAATTTCTGGATGCGTTGTTTAATGCGAAGTTCAGGATCTATCTGTTGTAATTCCTTAATGGCGTTGATAAGATGGGGTTTGAGAAAGGCTGCGGCTTCGTCATAATCCCAATGGGCGCCTCCCAGCGGTTCTTTTATGATACAGTCGATCAGTCCGAAGTTTTTCATGTGGTCGGGGGTAGGCTTCAGTTGTTCGGCTGCTTTTTCTTTCTGGTCCCAGCTACGCCAGAGAATAGAGCTGCAGTTTTCGGGGGAGATCACCGTATACCAGGCGTTTTCGAGCATGAAAATGCGGTCGCCCACCCCGATGCCGAGCGCCCCGCCGGAAGCGCCTTCGCCGATAATGACGCAGATAACGGGCACTTTAAGGCGCATCATCTCATAGATATTCCGGGCTATCGCTTCTCCCTGGCCGCGCTCTTCCGCTTCCAGCCCGGGATATGCGCCGGGGGTATCGATCAGGGTGATAATGGGCTTATTAAATTTTTCCGCGAGTTTCATCAGGCGAAGCGCCTTACGGTATCCTTCGGGATTGGCCATTCCGAAGTTCCGGAGTTGTCTTTTTTTGGTATTGCTGCCTTTCTGCTGACCAATAACCATAATAGTTTGGCCATCGAGAGAGGCAAAGCCGCCGATCATAGCTTTATCATCTTTCACGTTACGGTCGCCAAAAAGCTCAATAAAATCGGTGAATAGATTATCTATGTATTTCTGGGTGTAAGGCCTATCGGGATGCCGGCTAAGCTGCACTTTTTGCCAGGGCGTTAGCTGGGCGGTGATCTCCCTTCGTTTTTCCATTACCTGGGCCTGCAGTTTATCAATCGAATCGCTAAGGTCCACCTTGCTTTTCTCAGCCGTCTGTTTCAGCTTTTCGATGTCCTCAAAAAGATCTTTGATAGGCTTTTCAAAATCAAGAAATTGTCTGTTTTTGTCCTGTGGCATAAGCGAATATAATCAGTAAAATTAAGGCATGAAGGTAAAGAATTGATATTATATTGATATTGACTTTTGGCAGGTTTGATAAGATGCTATGACAGAAGTTGTATTCCCGGCCGATTTGAAATTCAGTCGACTGTTTAAACCAGCTAAGCAATAATAGCTGGTAACTGCCAACTGTATCTGCCTGGCCAGATCAGGTTGTCAAATTTGATTGTTATTTGAATCGCTGGCTGCAAGTTGCTTCCGGCGTCGTCAGATGGAGTTTACCAGAGAAAAGAAAATAAGGTAGACTGTCTCAGGCCTGGCTTCTTAAGCGACCGCGAACAAAATGTTGAATCGAAATTCCAGGCGCTCGTTATCGGGTTTAAGGAACTGCAAATGCCTGATCGAACAAATGTTGAATTGAAGTTTGCTTACAATCCCAATAAGGTTTCGCGCTAAAGCCTCTTAATCTTAATCGCACCAATGTTGATGAGATAGCGCTCTGGCGCAGTCGGCGGACTTGCGGGCGCTTAATTGAACAAAATTTAAAATGAACCGGCGCTTAAAGATAATTTTGTTGGGAGGAATACTTCCGTTCCCTATCTTTGCCCTCCGTTTCTGAAAGGTCTTTCAGAAGCTAAGGATTGGTAGTTCAGTTGGTTAGAATGCCGCCCTGTCACGGCGGAGGTCGCGGGTTCGAGTCCCGTCCAGTCCGCCTTCACCCACCGAAGCTTTAGTGCAGGTGGTTTTTTTTTAGGTGGCCTTTTGTGCACGAAGTCTGCAGAATGGCTCTACCCGCAGTAAAACATCAAAAAAGAGGGCGCTAATTAGCTTTCTTTGAATCGGAAAAGCCTGTAAATATTGAATTTGCAGGCTTTTTTATTGCCCATGCCTGGGGTTCAGGTTTTTCAATGTTAAATACCGAAATGACGGAAATCGCCTGATTCAAACTTTGTTTATTCTGTAAATCATATTTTAATGTGATTATATGCTGTTTTTTAGGTTTTTTTATAGATTTATCATGTTAAATCACAGTATAGTATGATTTTTTATATTCTAATTGGTATAGAATTCTTAATTTAGTATAAAAATCACATTATAATGTTAGTCAAGGATGTGGGGGCAGCTATAAAAAAGCGCAGGAAATCGCTCAAAATTACCCAACCGCATTTAGCGGAACTGGCCGGGATCAGCGTGAATTCACTCTATAAGATTGAACGGGGCGAAGCGAATCCGACGCTTGATCTGATAGGAAAAATAGCGGATGTGTTAGGGTTTGAAATAAAACTGGAAGTAAAAAAAATGACCCTGTAATTATTGACCAGTGCGAAGCGTTGAAATATATAGAAACAATACATTGGCAGGTATTCTAACGGAAGAGAATAATACGCGCTATACTTTTCGTTACGATGACCGCTATTTTACCGACCCGTCAGCCCCGGCAATCAGCCTCACGCTGCCGAAGACTTCGCAGGAATATAAAGCCGATCATTTATTTCCTTTCTTTTATAATATGCTGTCTGAAGGAGTGAACCGGAAATTGCAGAGCCGCACGTTAAGAATAGATGAAGAAGATGATTTCGGGTTGCTGGCAGCCACTGCCCGGTATGATACGATTGGCGCGGTAACAGTTAAGCCGATAATGATATGAGCGTTCCGGAAATAGAATATTGTCCTGGTTTGCTGACTGAAGGCTATCACGCTTACAGTCCCGCTTTTCTACGCAGGATGTTCGATGGAAAAAAAGTAAGCCATATATTACGCTATGACTCGCCTCAGCATAGCGAAGAGGATGCAGCGCGGTTTATAGAGAACAGAAAACGTATTTCCATCTCCGGGGTACTGGAAAAACTGTCGTTAGCATTGCATAGGAATGAGCTTAGGTTAACGGAAGAAGGAGAGCAAGGGGCCTATATATTAAAACCTGTTCCCAGGGATCTGAAGAAAGTGAACCAAGCGCCGGCTAACGAACATGTTACGATGCAGATAGCGGCGCAGGTATATGGAATATACGCTGCTGAAAATGGAATGATCTTTTTCAAAGATGGCGAACCTGCATATATCACCCGGCGCTTTGATGTAAAAAAAGACGGCAGTAAGTTGGGAAAAGAGGATTTTGCCACGCTGGCTGGTAAAACAAGAGCCACTGCCGGCGTAAATTTTAAATATGATTCTTCTTATGAAGAAGCTGCAGCATTGATCCGAAAATTCGTTCCGGCATGGAAGGTGGAAATAGAAAAGTTTTTTACCCTGCTATTATTTAACTATGCATTCTCCAATGGCGATGCGCATTTGAAAAATTTTGCATTGCTGGAAACCGAAAATGGCGATTATTTTCTTAGCCCGGCTTATGACCTTATCAATACAAGAATGCATGTGGATGATGCCGGTTTTGCATTGGATAAAGGCTTATTCGCTGATGATTTTCAGTCAGACGCTTTTAAGAAAACACGCCATCGAAATAGGGAAGATTTTCTGGAATTCGGGCGCAGGATCGGTATTGATGAAAAACGAGCGGGAAAATTGATAACGCCGTTTTTAATAAAGCAGGATAAAGTAGAACAACTGGTTCAACGCTCTTTTCTGAACGGCGCTGCCAGGCGCGCTTATTTGCTGGACTATAGCGCAAAACGCAACAGTCTAAACAAGGTATGAGAAGATAAGCGATAGCTTTATTACCACAAGAAAAGATGTGTTTGTTTTTTCGCGTTATTTTGTGCATTTTTTCCGGAGAGATATTACAGATTGCCGCCTGCAACGATGAAAACCCTATGAGCATCTTATTTATTTTGTAATTTTTTTTGTAGATACTCACAATGACCTCTTCAAAAGGGTCTCTTGTGTGAAAAGAGCTAACTTCCCTCTTAAAAGATGGACAAAGCATTTGCTCCAGGCAACAGGGGTAGTTGCCTGTTCATGTTGTAAGAACCTGAGGCGCGGAGACGGCATCGAATGCTGATGTTTAGATAAATATATCCCAATGGGTTAACAAATATTTTATATATTAGGCCATACTAACTAATTGAACCATAACTCTAAATATGAGGAGAGGGTCCTGTTAGACCTTTCAGCCAAAGGCGATGAGGAGGCCTTTGCAAGGCTGTTTCGTTTCTATGCCCCCTTGTTGGAGATCAACATTCGCCGTATGATATGGGATAAATATGGCGCTTCGGAAGTATTGCAGGAAACCTTTATCAAACTTTGGGTACATCGCGGAAAATTAAAGGATGTGGTTGCTGCGAGGGCTTATTTCAACAGGGTTGCTTTAAATGAATGCCTGGATTATCTCAGCAAGCTTGCCAAGCAGAACAAATTGCGGGTATCTACGCATTTTTCAGATGCTATTTCTTCAGGGCCTGAGGAAGCATTTGCCTATAAAGAAACAGAAAAGATTATTCAGGATGCCATAGATAATCTTCCCCAGCAAAGAAAAAAGATCTACCATTTAAGCAGGAATGGAGGTTTAAATTCTTATGAAATTGCAAAAGAGCTGAATTTGAACCCTGATTATGTACGCCAGGCTATTAGCGCTTCCAGGAAATATATCCAGGAATGTCTCTTCCGTAATGGTAAAAGTCTTATCAGCCTTTTATTTATTTTAATGTGTTGCGCTATTAACTAATGTTGAAAAATAAAGTCGTAATAGTTTGAATAAAAAATGTTGCGCTGTTGTCTTGGTTGGCGGCGAAACTTGCTGAAACAGATGCGCATCAGAACTCTTTTCCGCGTCATTTTGCGCCGGATCGATCATTTGAATAGGAAAAGATTAGCTCAAATCAAACATGCCTTGAGTTTTTAATGGCGCGCGTTAATATTAATATTCCAATTACCAATGTAACTATAATCCTCAATGCATGAGATTTCATGTTTGAGCAGAAGCTTCGTCTTTCTGTAAATTAAAAAATATATACGCATGAAAAAGTCAAATTTATTTTTGATTGTAGGCCTTTTAGCGTCAATTTATTCGTGTAATAGTAAAAAGGAAAATAAAGGGGAAAGCGTCATCTTTCCAAAAATTAGCGAGGCTATTCAAATAACCGATAGCAGCCACGAACATCTTTTTGCAAGTTATTTTGGAATAAACTCATTTGATAAATCAGAACGGTACGCTACTGTCCTGGAGACTGATTTGAAATTTAAGCTACCGGATAACGTAAATGAACCTGCTACTTTGGGATTAGTAGACCTGGAAACTCATGAATTTATTCCATTGACAAAAACCAGGGCATGGAACTTCCAACAAGGATGTATGGCTCACTGGCTCGGAACTTCGCCTGATTCTCTGATTATTTATAATGATTACAGAGATGGCCGGTTCGTCTCTATAATCATGAATGTTCATACAAAAAAGGAAATAAAAATGTTTCCTTACCCCATTGGCGCCGTATCTGAAGATGGTAAAGAGGCTGTAAGCCTTAATTTTTCGAGAATAAGATTAACGCGTCCTGATTATGGATATGGAGGGGATGGCCAGGATTCGCATAAAGATATCGCCTTTCCTAAGGATGACGGAATTTTTTTAATAAATCTTGAAACAGGCGAAACGAAGCTCTTGCTCTCTTATTATCAAGTTAAGGATTTAGTTCCGCCAGTAGGAGATAGCGGACTATTATGGTTTAATCATACAAAATTCAGTAAGGGAGGAACCAAACTATTTTTCTTTGGGAGGCAAAAAAATAATTTAAACGATAAAGGACGTTATACCACTTCATTTACAATTAATACAGACGGAACCAATTTACAGAGATGTTTTCCTGCCGATGCTGATTGGGGCGGTTCTCATTTCGACTGGTTAAATGATGATGAATTGCTGGTTACGGCTAATTATCAAGGCAAGCAATATTCGCATGTATTATTTACTCCTGGGCAGAAAAATTATGAAAGATTGGGGGGAGGGCTATTGGATTACGATGGCCACGCTACATTTTCTCCGGATAAGAAATGGATGGTAACCGATACTTATCCATCGATACTAAGAGAGCAAAAAATTTATTTACTTAATATGGAGACGCAGGCAATTTTACCGCTTGGAAGATTTAGCGAACCTCAAGAATATAGCCGAGAAGGATTTTGGCGTTGCGACATTCACTGTAGATGGAGTTCAAAGGGCGACATAATCGGATTCAATTCCACACATTCAGGCAGCCGACAAGTTTATATTTTCAAATTGACGATTTAAGATTCAAATTGGCATTGATCTTTAATGGCATTAATATAGTAAATATTTCTTTGCCCATACTCACAATGGACTTTTTAAAAGCGTCTTAGCGTTGGGAGGATCAACCTCCTTTTAAAAATGAACAAAGAATACATTATCTATCTCCTTAATGGCTGGGTCGGTCGAACGTTGACCCCGTCTGAATTAGATGAGCTGACTGTATTATTAGCCGACGACACTAACAGGGAGGCGGTAATAGAGGCGGGAGCCGAAGTGTTTGATGCGGCCAAAGATGCGCCGGAATTTCAGGAAAGATTATTGCCCTATCTGGAAAAGGCATTGATGATTGATCTTGCCGAGAGAGATAATGGAAAGACGGCATTTCAGGGGAGCGTTCGCCCGATAGGATCGCCAAAATATTTTTATTTCAAATACGCAGCGGCTGCAGTTGCGCTGATGTGTTTGGGCGCTTATTTTTATTTTAAGCAACCAGCCTTACAAAAAGCCCCGTCGCCTTTAGAAATGCCCGTATCACAAGAGGATAGATTGCCCGGCGCTAATAAAGCGACGCTCACTTTAAGCAATGGAAAGAAGATCGAGCTAAGCGCGAAACCGCTTCAAACGATTGTTGACGAAGGATTGGTCATTCATAACGACGGAAGCGTATTAAGCTACGCCGAATCAGCCGTTGTCGTTTATAATACCATGCGCACGCTCAACGGGGGACAGTATAAACTTAAATTGGCGGATGGAACCAAGGTTTGGTTAAATGCGGCCAGCAGCATTACCTATCCGACATCTTTTCAGGGAAACACGCGGGAGGTGAGCATCACCGGAGAAGCTTATTTCGAAGTTGCCAGGGATTCCGCCAGGCCTTTTAAGGTTAAGACTTATATGGAAGAGGTTACGGTATTGGGCACTGCTTTTAACGTGAACAGCTATCGTGACGAAAAGAATGTAAAGATATCTCTTCTGCATGGCGCCGTTCGTATTAACAATGCGAGGCTTGAGCCGGGAGAATCGTATATAAACGGTAAAATAGGGCCGGCCAACCTATCCCAGGATCTGGCCTGGAAAAACGGCGTGTTTAATTTTCATCAGGTTAAACTTCCGGATGCCATGAGACAGATCGCCAGATGGTATGACGTGGATATTCATTATAAAGGAAATGTAGAAAGCATTGAATTGGGCGGGGAGATAGGCAGGGATCTGACATTGAAGCAGCTCCTAAGCGGTTTGCAAGACACGGATGTGCAGTTTGATTTGCAGGGAAGGGTATTAACTGTAAGCGGTCAACAAAATTTTAATTGATAATTTTTAGAATAAGATTTGCTTGAAACGAAACCGGATTCCGCTGGGGGCAGAATCCGGTAAAAGTTCGGGCTAATCAATTAAAAACTCAGATTTCGAAGCTTCTTTATTCATCAACCCAAAACTGAAACGAAAGTATGCAATTATCTGCTTTGCCCCGCCATTTTTTTGGCATTAACAGGGGTGTAATCAAAACTTTTCGATGTATGCAACTCATCGGCGCTTTTTTGTTGGGGTTTTGTCTGCAAGTAGCCGCGACCGGGGTGTCGCAAACGGTTACTTTATCAATGAAGAATGCCCGTTTGGAAACCGTGTTGGACGCAGTGAAGGAACAAACGGGGTATTTCATTTCCTACAAGACAAATCAATTGAAAAGCGCGCGGCCGGTAACTGTTCATGCGGAAAATATGCCGCTACAGGATTTCCTTCAACAGATGCTTAAGGGTCAGCAGTTGGAATTTGCCATTGAGGTGAAAACCATTTTTATCAGAAAAAAGAAGCCGTTTTCATCGCCTGTCCAACATGATGAAGAGAAAAGCGCTGTTATGCCGCCGCCTGTTGAATTAAAAGGAGCCGTAACCAATAAGAACGGCGAACCCCTGGAGGGCGTTAGCGTAAGCATTAAAGGCACAAACAGGGGAACGATCACGGGCTCCGACGGCAAGTTCCAGTTGATGGTGCCGGACAATGAGTTGCCCGTTACGCTTGAGTTCTCCTATATAGGTTATGAGCGACAGGCAATAAAAAGCGACGGACAGACCGTATTCAAAATTGCGCTTGTCGAATCGATTGAAGGATTTGCCGATGTGGTAGTGGTAGGGTATGGCACCAAAAAAAGGGCAGACGTAACAGGAGCAATTTCGATGGTAAAAGGCGAGGATATAAAACAAAATCCGGCCGCCAACCTTTCCAATTCGATTGCCGGCCGTATTCCCGGCGTGATCATCAATAACCGTTCGGGCGAGCCCGGCCAGGATGCTTCGCAAATACTGATACGCGGCAAGGGAACTTTAAATGATAACAGCCCTTTGATCGTCATTGACGGGATAGCCAATGCGGGAAGTTTCGATAGGCTAAATCCCGACGATATCGAAAGCGTAACTGTTCTGAAAGATGCGTCGGCGGCGATCTATGGCGCCCAGGCCGCCAATGGCGTGATTTTGGTAACCACCAAGCGGGGCAAGGCAGGCCAGCCGCTGATAACCTATGACGGCAATTATAGCCTGACACAACCCACGCGTATACCTAAGCTGATAAACGCTTGGGAGTATGCTACCTATAAGAACGAAATCAATGCCAGAACAGGTTTGCCGGCGGAATTTACGGAAGAACAGATTCAACATTATAAAGATGGCGACGATCCGTTGAACTATCCCAATACGAATTGGCTTAACGCTATTCTTAAAGATTTAAGCCCTCAAACCCGCCATTCGCTTTCATTAAGAGGCGGAGGCGAAAAAGTATCCTATTTCGTGTCCGGGGGATATTTATACCAGGATGGGATCTTCCGCAATTCAGCAACCGATTATAATCAGTATAATTTTCGTTCTAACGTAGATGCCAATCTAAATAAAAATTTTAAACTCTCGTTCGATGTTGCAGGCAGAATGGAAGACCGGCGCTATTCAAATGTCACCGGAGCTGAAATTTTTTCATACACCTACGGCACATTTCCCACGCTTCCTGATTTTTATCCTAATGGCCTCCCGGGCGCAGGGGTAGAAGCTGGTCGAAATCCTGTTTTACTCGCCTCAGGCGCGTCAGGTTTTAAAAAGGTGAAAGATTATTTTCTTCAGTCCCGGGTCGTATTTGAATTGAAACTACCGTATATAACCGAGGGGCTCTCGCTGAGCGGCTTCGCCGGTTATAATTTTCAGTTTAATAATGTGAAGTTGCTTAACGATAATTGGGATTCATACAGGTATGATAAGAATACCGGCCAGTATATAAACTACCGCAATAACCTGGGGCCCATCAACCTTAATGAATCGTTCAGGAATTACAATCTCTCTACATACAATATCAAATTAGGATATGATCGCTCATTCAATCAGCATAAGGTGAGCGCATTTGTCGCCTATGAGCAAAGCGAAGGTTTTGACGAGGGCATTGGCGCTTACAGAACAGGTTACCTCACTAATCAAATTGATCAGATATCTGTGGGAGGCAATACGGGATTAAACAACTCCGGCACGGCTTTTCAATCCGCCCGTCAGAATGTTTTCGGTAGAATAAGCTATAATTTTGATGAAAGATATCTTGCCGAACTGATATTACGTTACGACGGATCCTTTAATTTTCCTGTGGGCCGGCAATGGGGCACATTTCCCGGCGTTTCACTAGGATGGCGGATCTCAGAAGAGTCTTTTTTCAAGAACAATGTATCATTCATCAATCAATTGAAGTTGAAAGCTTCATGGGCGCGGTTAGGCAACGACAAGATCGCTCCCTACCAATCTTTACTGCAGTACAACAGGGACGCAGGATATTATTTCGGAGCTAATCTTGATCGTGTTCCCGGCCTGTCTCTTGGCGTGGTGCCCAATCCTTTTGTAACCTGGGAGGTTTCAGATACCAAAAACATAGGGATAGAATCTTCCTTATGGGGAGGGGCGTTAAATGTAAATGCCGATTATTTTTTTGCTAACAGAAACAATATCCTGGTTTCCAGGAATGCATCCATACCCACTAGTACAGGGCTTAGCAGCGCTAATCTGCCCGCGGAGAATATTGGGAAAGTGAGCAGTCATGGTTTCGAACTGGAGGTATTTCACAGGGGAAAATTTGGCGCTGATTTTACGTATAGCATTGGCGCTAATTTCACGCATACCCAAAATACGATCGATTTTATCGATGAGGCGGCCGGCGTCCCCGATTGGCAAAAAGCGCAAGGCCATCCGATGGATTCCTGGCTGCTGTATAAAACCGACGGCATATACCATTCCCAGGCTGAAATAGACGGCTCGGCGCATCTAACGGGCGCCCGGCCAGGCGATATTAAATATATAGATTTGAATAAGGACGGAAAAATTACCTCCAATGACCAAATAAGAATTTATGAGAGCGCTATTCCATTAAATACATTTGGAATACCCATGGGCATAAAGTATAAAGGGATTGGCTTAAGCCTGTTATGGCAAGGACAGTCTAAAGCCAAACAAGTCATCAGGCCTACTTTTAATCCTTTGACGCCGCCTAGATGGATGTATGATGATCGCTGGACGGCGACCAATACTAACGGGAAAATGCCGGCTTCATTTGCGCCCAACGATAATTTCAACACGCTGGAATCCGATTTCTGGCTTAGAAACGCCTCATTCATACGCTTAAAGACAGTAGAGTTATCTTATAACTTATCTGCTCCGACCCTTTCTCAATTCAATATGCAGGATCTGGAGATTTATTTAAGCGCGTTCAATTTATTTACCATCAGTAAAATAAAGGATTACGACCCGGAATTGAGCGCCTCAAACGGCGGCTATTACCCGCAAACAAGAATATATAATGCAGGCGTTCGCATTTCTTTTTAATCGAAAAACAGATACAATGAAAAAACATATAAACATATTACTATATGTTTTCCTGGGCATAGTTGCGCTGAATGGCATTTCGTGTAAAAAAGATTTTTTAAACAGGAAATCATTAAACGCCTACTCCGAGTCGGATGTATGGACGAATATAAATCTGGTACAAACATTTGTTAACTCCAAGTACAGGGCCTTGCCTTCTATTGAGAGAGGCAGGGCTATACCCAGCGCCGTTCCTCTTTCAGGCGCTTCGAGCGAGGGATATGCGCAGTTTAATTATGAGAGCGCAAAAAAATGGAATCTTGGAGAAGTAACGCCCGACAATCTTTCCATGGACGTGTGGCAACCATATTATGATTTCATCAGGAGTTGTAATACTTTTTTTGAGAACATAGATGCAGTGGAGGGAGATCCGGGGATCAAAAAACGCCTAACGGGAGAAATGACGTTCATTCGCGCATGGTGTTATTTTGATCTTACGAGAAGATATGGCGGGGTTCCGCTGATCACAAAAGTGTATAGCCTGGCAGATACCGATTATATGGTTCCCCGTAATACGTATGAAGAGTGTATTCGTTTTGTGGCGGATGAACTGGATAAAGCCATTGCTGATCTGCCGCTGAGCTATACAGGAAATGATATCGGTAGAATAACCAAAGGCGCCGCTATGGCGTTGAAATCTCGCGCATTACTTTATGCCGCCAGCCCCCTGAATAATCCTACTAATGATCAGGCCAAATGGAAGGCGGCGTCAGATGCGGCGGAAGAGTTAATTAATCTGGGCGTCTATTCTCTTTACCAGGGAGAATATGGACAAATCTTCCTGGAGAAGTTTAACCCGGAAATTATTTTATCTTATAATGTAAACAATACCCGGAACGATTTTTTTGATCGGTTCGAACATCGGCTGAATGTGTATATCGGACCTAATGGCTATCACGGCTGGTCGGCTTATGCGCCGTCTCAACATTTGGTAGACCAGTTTGAAATGAAAAATGGCCGGATGATTTCGGAACCCGGCTCGGGATATGATCCTGCTAACCCATACGACAATAGGGACCCGCGGTTTTATGCCGATATTCTTTTTAACGGCGCTCCTTTCAGGGGCAGGCCTTATGAGTCTTTTGTGGGAGGGTACGACAGTCCTCAGAGTTCAATAGAGAACTGGAATGCAAGCGTGGTGGGTTATAACTGGAGGAAGTATGCTGATGAGAGTCAGCCAATAGATGAAAATTTGGGGTCAAACCAAAGCTGGATCATTTTCAGGCTTGCCGAGATATACCTGAATTATGCCGAGGCGCAGTACGGACTGGGAAATGAAGTAAATGCGCGTAAATACGTGAACTTTGTCCGGGATAGGCCCAGCGTAGAAATGCCTGAGATAACCGCTTCCGGGTCCGATCTGCTTAAGGCGATCCAACATGAGCGTGAAATTGAACTTTGCTTCGAAGGCCACCGTTTCTTCGACGTGCGCCGGTGGAAAATTGCAATGGATACAGAAGCCAAGCCATTGCTCGGCGTTCATATTGAAAAGGCTATAGGAGGCGCGCTTACTTATTCTTATCCTCAAATACAAGGAAGAAAGTTTTCCGAAGCGCATTATCTGTTTCCTATACCAACCTATGAAATGAATAAAAACACCAAGCTAACGCAGAACCCGGGATATTAAGCGCCGCGGTCAAATAACAATAGTATGAGATATATTGATGCAAGGTTTTTTTTGTTAAGCGGAATATTTTGCCTTTCGATCGTGTTCATGGCAAACCAAAGCGGCTTTTCCCAAATTACCATACGGCAGTGGACAATTCAGTCAGGCTCCTCCGTAAAAGCCGATGGGAATACGGTTTCATTGGCCGATTTTAACGACTCAGACTGGTATCCGTTCACGGGGGCTACGACTGTTCTGGCCGCTCTGGTAAAAAATGGCGTATACCCTGACCCATATTATGGAACCAATCTCCTGAAAATACCGGGTTACCGTCACGGCTACAGGCTAGAGATGCCGGACGACAGCCCTTTTAAAGCGCACTGGTGGTACCGGTCGGCATTTGAGATCCCCGCTCATTATGAAGGAAAGAATATATATCTTCTTCTGCACAGTATTAATTACAAGGCAAATATCTGGATCAATGGGCGCCTGCTGGCCGACAGTAACAAGATTGAGGGGGCATTCCGCCTGTTTGAATTAGACATTACCAACTACGCCATGCCGGGTAAGCAGAATACGATCGCTTTAGAGGTGGTTGCGCCGACGGGCAACGATCCCTCCATCCGATGGATGCAAGGCACTCATCTTCCCCCGGATAACAACACAGGGATCTGGTATGATGTAAAAATTAAATCCGGAGGAGCTATTCATATTAAGGATACCTATGTTGCCACAAAATTAAACCTGCCGTCCCTGGACAAGGCCAGGCTTACGATTAATGCCGAGTTAATAAACAAAGCGCAAAGCAATGAAACCGGAACAGTCGTAGGAACTATTACGCAGGTGAATAATATCGGGGAAGGCGGAACATCCGCAGGAGGCAATCAAAAGATTGCTTTTTCACAAAAGATACGCCTGAAGAAAGGCGAGGCCATACGCTTTTCGAAGCAATTAGAAGTTCAGGATCCGAAATTATGGTGGCCTGTTAACTTAGGCGATCAGAACCTGTACGAACTGATTTTGGAGGTGAGAAATAAGTCGGGCCTGGTATCTGAAAGAGATACTGTCAGGTTCGGCATTCGGGAAACTTCTACAACGTTCGATCTCTATCCGGAGCAGGTGCCAATGATCGGGCAAAGCGCCGGAGCAGATAAGAACGAGGAAGGCCCGCACACGCAGAAAAAGATCATGGTACATCTGATAAACGGTAAACGTATTCTTATCAAGGGGGGCGACTGGACGGAGAATATGATGATGGAAACCACGCCGGCAGAAGAAGAAGCGGCGATACTTTACGCAAAAAATATGCACCTTAACACGCTTAGGTTAGAAAGCTTCTGGGGTTCAGATTATTTTTTCGATCTGGCGGACAAGTACGGCATCCTGATATTTAATGGTTTGAATTGTTGCTCGATTTGGGAAGAATGGGATAAATGGACGGAGCATACTGCAGATATTGCAGTATCCAGCCTTCGCGACCAGGTCATACGATTGCGTAACCATCCGAGTTTGGTCAATTGGGCGCTGGGTAGCGATAATTATCCCCCAAAGGAAATTGAGCAAAAATATATTGACGTCATTGATACCTACCACACAGGGACCCCTCTCACAACGGTAATGCCTAATCGCATCAGCAATATCATAGGGTATACAGGCTATAGCGAAAGACCGGATAGGGAAGCTCCCCCTTCCGAATGGTATGATAAAATGGAGGGGCTGAACTGGGAGTCAGGAGGGGTAGGGGGCGAACAAATACCGCCTATGGAAAGTATGCGGGCAATGATGCCCGAACTCGATCTCTGGCCGATCAGCGGATCCTGGGATATACGCCTGTGGCCAAACATGTTTGAAAAAAGCAGGCAGGCACTCTATGAGCGATATGGCAAACCGCAATCTCTTGATGAGTATTGCCTATCTTCCCAGTTATGGCAATATGAATCAAACAGAGCGGTTTATGAAGCCGTTGGCAGAAGCAAATATTTAACCAGCGGCACCTTGAAGTACCGGTATAATACCGGATGGCCAGCATTATGTTTTCAGTTCTATGATTACTATTTACGACCTAACGGATCATTTTTTGGCGCCCAGGCTGCATGCGAACCGGTTCATGTGCAATATTCTTACGACGATAGCTCTATCTATGTGGTAAACGGTTTTTATCAACCATTTAACGATCTGAAAGTGAACGCGACCGTTTACAACATGGATTTAACGGTAAAGTTTCGCGAAGCGAAGTCAATTAATATATCCTCCGATGGGTCGGAGCAGGTTTTCAAGATCCCCCCGATAGATGGGCTTACGCCTACCTATTATCTATACCTTGAGCTCGCTGATAAAACGGGAAAGCAGATCAGCCGAAATTTTTACTGGCTATCTGCCAAGGGAGACAGGAACGCTAATTTTAGCGACTTAAAAGCCCTTAAAACGGTGGATCTCGAGGCGACTTCAACCATTGAAAGAAAGGGAAAACAGATCTCCGCCAGTATTGTACTTAAAAACCGGTCAACGGAATTGGCATTTTCGGTTCATCCCACAATACTGAAAGGGTTACATGGCGAAGAAGTGTTGCCTGCTTACTGGAGCTCAAACTATTTCAG
Organism: Chitinophagaceae bacterium; assembly: GCA_016786785.1. Lineage (GTDB taxonomy): Bacteria > Bacteroidota > Bacteroidia > Chitinophagales > Chitinophagaceae > Flavitalea. The sequence goes on along the minus strand of JAEUVR010000438.1, from coordinate 2,895 downwards.
CCTGCTGCCAGATCAAAGCTATACCGTTACGGTAACGTTTGACAGTTCTCTTCTGGCAGGCGAAACGCCGTATTTCAGGATAGAGGGCTGGAACATCAAACCCCGCGAATATACATTGGAGAACAACAATGTTGACGTAACCCCGGCGCTTGTCTACAGCAGTTTTGTTTCGCCCGATAGCGTGGGCGCAGGGAGAAATTTTATCGTCAGCGTCAAAGTGACCAATGCAGCCAGCTCGGGCGCAAGCATATTAAAAGACAGGGCTTATCTCTACATTGACGGGGTCGCACAGGGTTATCAGTATATCTCTCTTGCGCCCGGTGAAAGCAAGACCCTTATCTGGCCATATACCAAACTACATAAATTAGGGGCCCATCGCGTTAGCGCCGGCGATCTTCCGACTAAGCAGGTAATTTGTACGGAAGACCGCTTTTTTCCGATAGGAAAATAATCGTTCCTACTTGAAATGAACCCCGCTGTTCCGGCAATTGCCGGAACAGCAACCGGGTACAACTGCAAACCCGGAAAGGTCAGAAATTTTCAGAGAAGCATTACATTTATAACAAACCATGCGTTGAATATGAAGATCATTTTAGCACAATTGCTGTTTTTATTCCTGGCTGTTAATCTTTCGGCGCAAACGCTGTCTAACACCTTTGAAGTGCGGTATTTTACTCATGATCAAAAGGCTAATGGAGAAACAGATTTCAAGGGCGAAACGGAATGGATGAACACTGATCAGCGCGTAAAATTTTTGAATGACTATGCCTATTACGGCGCCCGCTTTTTTGGAAACCCCGATCTGGATAAACGGGCGGTTGAAGAAGATGAAATTGCCGCCGTTCTGAAGAATATAAAGAAACAACCATTAACAGGCGTACGTAAATCTATCCCCTTAAACGGCTGGAAAAGCTATGGCTACAAAGACGGACAGGAGTTTTCCAAGCAAAAAGACTTAAAGGAATGGGCTTCGCATAAGGGAGTAAGTATCGCTAACGACGCCATGCTCCTTGAAAACGCCTTGGTGGAAAAAGATATTGATTCCTTGTCCTGGCGATTTGAAGCCAGGGCCAATATTAAAATTGAGCAAAATGCCCGTTTTTCAATTTCCCTTGGCGATAAAAATAAAACCGCAATAGCTATAAATATTGAGAGCGGAGAATTAAACGCGGTTTCTGCCGGGAAAGCCGTTAAAACAAAAATTAATACCGGCGACTGGTTAAGACTGGCCATCGAGGGCGACTTCATGCAGAAACGTTTTAACCTGATCCTTAATGGAAAAAAACTGTCAGACTATATCCTTATGGCTGATACAACGCTTAGTTGTATTGCCAAACTGTCGTTGAGGTCTACGCAAAAAGTTAACGTTGACGATCTTCTTATTTTCAACTATGCAGTTTCTGACAATAAGCATACTCCCTATTATTCATCCGTTGTTCTTGATGAGCGCTTTGACAAAAAAACTTCTGTCGAGGGATGGCAGCAGCTGGCATTTAATGATGATGACTGGAAACAGGTTAACCTGCCATCCGTACATGGCGGTATAAGGGAAAAAGACGAAAGCTATTACCTTCGGAAAAAGATTGATCTCGCAGCGTTTGAAAGGGCTACGCTTAGCCTGGAGACCATTGACCCGGGCGGGGAAGTATGGGTTAACGGACAGATAGCGGCAGTAGTTGCCAATCGCCGCCCCGTCGAATTGGACATCACCCCGTATCTCTTGCAAAACAGCATAAATCTTATTGCCATAAAAGTTAAACCGAATAAGGTTCGGAATCGCTCTATTCATGCTCCTTCCGACCCGTACGTTGGTTGGTTTCTAGGCCGCGCCAGTTTATTGCTGAGCGGCAATTGTATGATCAAGGACCTGGCAGTACGCACGAAAAGCATAGGAGAACAAGCCTTGCAGATAAATAAAATATATATTCAAAACAACGCCACTAAATATTTCCAGGGGAAAATAGAGATAAATTATTATCCCTGGTTCCCGCAGGAGGGAAATAAAGCGGCGACCTTTAAAAGCGATATTCAGGTGAAGCCGAATATTGTAAATGAATTGAGCTTTGAAGTTCCGATACGTAACCCCGCTCTTTGGAGCTCCGACTCGCCCAATCTATACAAGGTAGAGGTTATTTTAAAAGACAAAGAGGACAATCCTGTAGACGACTATGTCACAACCGTCGGCATACGAATACTATCCCAGAAGGATGGCGATTTTTATGTCAACGGGAAACGGGAGATGTTGAACGGCGCGCAGATCATGGGATTCAGAATGCCTCTGGAAACAATTTCAAAGCACAGCAGATGCGCCCCTGATCAGGATATTGTAGAAGAGTTGGTTTCCATAAAAAAAATGTCGGGCAACCTGCTTCGGATGCATATCCATGCTGAAAAGGATTCCGCCGATGGCATCAACGATCCCCGTTTTGCGGAAATAGCCGATCAGTTGGGCGTTTATTTGATTTGGCAAACGCCCGCCTGGATAAGAGAGGGAGAAGTATGGAATATTGATTTTAACGGCTACCCGGACTATATGAGGCAGGTTTACAACCATCCTTCTATTGTTATGTGGGAGGCTTCGAACCATCCCAACAGATTCAAGGAGCATGATTTGTCTGAAACGAACGATTATCTGAAGACGATCTATGAGATAATTGCGCGTGTTGATAGCAGCCGGCTTATCTCGCCAACCTCATTCTGGCAGCATATGCATATTGCCGACTATGCCGGTACGATAGATTACCAGGGTAACCGGATAAAAAGCGTTCCTGCAATTATGGGAGAGATGATGACCCGGGGCAACCAGGATACTTATGCAGGATATGGAAATGATTGGTCGAAGATCAGGAACATTCCAAATGAATGGGCCGCCTCTTGCTTATCGGCAAAAGACAA
>JAEUVR010000432.1 GCA_016786785.1 Chitinophagaceae bacterium | reverse complement strand
AGTTATATAACCAATTCCCACCCGGCTTTTATCGAAGGGCTTTACCAGGATTTTGTAAAGGATCCCGCTGCTGTGGACCCCGATTTAAGGAAGTTTTTTGAAGGATTTGACTTTGCGGTCTCCGCCCGGAACGGAGCAAATGGCCTGCCGTCTGGAACTGCGGAAAGCCAGCCGGCAAATATTACCGCGGATGGGGTGGACTGGAAGAAAGAACTGGGCGCCTACCGGATGATCCTCGGATACAGGAACAAAGGACACCTGATCGCTAAAACCAACCCTATCCGCGCCCGGAAAGACAGGGGGGCGAATCTTGACCTTGGCTTTTTCGGCTTCACCGAAGAAGACCTTTCAAAAAATTTTTTCGCGGGCAACCTTATCGGGCTGGGAACAACTTCCCTTAAAAATATCCTGGAACACCTGCAGAAATGCTATGCCGCCCATGTAGGCATCGAATTCAAATATATCAGCGACCAGAAAAAAGTCGATTGGCTAACGACGGAAATAGAAAAGAACTGGCTGCAGCCGCTCCCCCTGAGCAAGAAAAAAAGGATACTCGAAAAGCTTAACCAGGGCGTAATGTTTGAAAAATTCCTGCATACAAAATATGTGGGCCAGAAAAGATTTTCCCTGGAAGGAGGAGAAACGACCATTCCCGCGCTCGATGAGATCATCACCACGGCGGCGGATCATGACGTGCAGGAAGTGGTGATCGGGATGGCGCATCGCGGCCGCCTCAACGTACTGGCCAACATCATCGGAAAAACTTACGAACAGATATTCAGCGAATTTGAAGGGACGGCAAAGGTAGACCAGACCATGGGCAGCGGCGACGTAAAATACCATATGGGTTTTGGCAGCGAAGTGAAAACGGCAAACGGGAAAACCGTTCACCTGAAACTCTGTCCCAACCCTTCTCACCTCGAAGCCGTGGATCCGTTGGTAGTCGGCTTTGCGCGCGCCAAGGCAGACGTGGTATATGGCAGCGAATACGATAAAATACTTCCCATACTGATTCATGGCGACGCTTCTATCGCGGGCCAGGGGATCGTGTATGAAGTGGCCCAGATGAGCAACCTGAGCGGTTATTTTACAGGAGGGACCATTCATTTTGTGATCAATAACCAGATTGGATTTACCACCGATTTCGACGACGCCCGTAGCTCCGACTACTGTACCGCTGTCGCCGCCATGATCCAGTCGCCCGTATTGCATGTTAACGGAGACGATCCTGAGGCGGTGGTGAAATGCGCAGAGATTGCCACCCGTTACCGGCAGGAGTTTAATTCGGATATTTTTATCGACATGGTCTGTTACCGCAGGCATGGCCATAATGAGGGCGACGATCCCAAATTCACCCAGCCCGCGTTGTATTCGATCATCGAAAAACATGCTAACCCGAGAGAAGTGTATTCCAGCTACCTGCTCGAAAACGGGGAGCCCGATGCGAAAGACCTGGCCAAAACCATGGAAAAACAATTCTGGCAGGATCTCCAGGAACGACTCGACGATGTTAAGCAACATCCCCTGCCTTATACTTATCAGCAGCCCGAACTTTGGTGGAAAAGCCTGAGAAAAGCAAACGCCGAGGATTTTGACGCCTCTCCGGATACCAGCATCAGTAAGGAAGATTTTGAAAAAGTATTCGATGCGGCGATGAGCTGGCCTGAAGATTTTAAGCCGCTTCGGAAAGTGGAAAAAATAATTCTTGATAAAGTAAAACTGTTTAAAGAACAGGGAAAGGTAGACTGGTCCACCGGCGAGCTGATGGCTTATGGAAGCCTTCAGCTTGAGGGAAAAGATGTACGGATGAGCGGGCAGGATATTCGCAGGGGCACTTTTTCTCATCGGCATGCCGTACTGCGCGATGAAACCAACGATAAGGCATATAATCGTTTAAGCAGGATACCGGGCGCTACCGGCCAGCTCAGGATCTATAATTCCTTGTTAAGCGAATATGCGGTAGTGGGATTTGAATATGGCTATGCCATGGCAACTCCCAATACCCTGGTGATCTGGGAAGCCCAGTTTGGCGATTTTGCCAACGGCGCGCAGATCATTATCGACCAGTTTGTCAGCAGCGCGGAACAAAAATGGAATCGCATGAACGGCCTGACGCTGCTGCTTCCGCATGGTTATGAAGGACAGGGACCAGAACATTCCAGCGCTCGCATGGAACGCTTTCTCCAGCTTTGCGCCGAACTGAACATGGTCATTACCAATATCACCACGGCGTCCAATCTTTTTCATGCGCTCAGAAGACAGCTGACCTGGCCATTCCGGAAACCGCTGATCAATTTCTCGCCCAAGGCCAATCTTCGTCATCCCGGTTCATATTCCGCTATGGAAGAATTTACCTCCGGATCGTTTAAAGAAGTGATCGACGACCAGTATATCGACAACCCGGCAAATGTGAAAAAAGTATTGTTCTGCAGCGGCAAAGTCTATTTCGACCTGGCGGCGCATCAGGAGAAAGAAAAACGGAAGGATACCGCTATCATCCGTCTTGAACAAATATATCCCCTTCCTTTTAAACAACTGGAAGCGCTGTATAACAAGTATAATAAGGCAACCTGGTTCTGGGTGCAGGAAGAACCCCTGAACATGGGAGCGGCTTCATTCCTGCAAATGAACCTGAAAAGCATAAACTATGGCGTGATCAGCAGGCAGCCCAGCGCTTCGCCAGCCACGGGATATGCCAAGGTACATGCCATGGAACAGTCGGAGATCATTGAGACCGCCTTTGGCATATGAGCGGCCGACATGCCGCGATGCAATAAAGGAAACAGGATTCTTTATTTCACATTCACGATAAACACCGAACAAACAAGAATAATTTAAGCCATTATGATCGATATAAAAGTTCCAACGGTAGGAGAGTCAATAAGCGAAGTTTCCTTG
>JAEUVR010000404.1 GCA_016786785.1 Chitinophagaceae bacterium | reverse complement strand
CTGTTCATCGGCAGGACGAAGATAATCATAGAATACGCCGCCAATGCCCCGGGCTTCATTATTACGGTGCTTATTGATAAAATAATTATCGCATTGTTTTTTATAGGCGGGATAGTATTCCTTGCCGAAGGGGTCCATAGCCTTTTTTAACGTGGTATGGAAATGAACCCCGTCTTCTTCAAAGATATAATACGGCGTGAGGTCCGATCCTCCGCCAAACCAGGAGTCTGCTTTATTTCCCTGCGCGTCATACAATTCAAAATACCGCCAGTTCGCGTGTACGGTAGGCACATAAGGGTTTAGGGGGTGTATTACCAGCGATAACCCGCAGGCATAAAATTCGGAGCCGTTTACGCCCAGCGTTTCGCGCATGGACGCCGGGAGCTGACCGTGTACGGCAGAGGTGTTCACGCCTCCTTTTTCAAAAACGTTTCCATTGGCGATCACCCTTGAAATACCGCCGCCGCCTTCCGGCCTTTCCCATTTATCTTCTATGAACCGGGACCTGCCATCGACGGCTTCCAGGGCCTGGCAGATGGTATCCTGTAAGCCGGCGATATAATTATAGAACTGTTCTTTAATGGTCATAATTAGTTTATTGCTGGGAACAGGTTATTGCTGATGAATAGGCCTGTTCCTAAGAAACTGATTTATTGAGCTACGCGCGAATAATTTTTTACGGCATCCACAAAAGCGCGGGCATGATCTACAGGCACATTCGGCAATATGCCATGGCCCAGGTTGGCAATATAACGCTCTGTTCCAAATGCATCGATCATATCCTTTACGCCTTTTTGAATAGCGGGTATGGGCCCCAGTAATCGCGCGGGATCAAAATTTCCCTGCAGGGTGATCCGGTTTCCTGCAAACTGGCGCGCGATCTTCGGCGTGATGCACCAGTCTATCCCCAGGGCGTCGGCGCCAGTCTCGCTCATCTGTTCTAATGCAAACCAGGCTCCCTTGGCAAAGAGCACGGTCAGCGTTTCTCCCTTAAGCGCATGCAGGATCTGGCGCATATATTGAAGAGAGAATTCTTCGAAATCAGCCGGACTTAACAAGCCCCCCCAGGAATCAAACAATTGCACTACATCGGCGCCTGCCCTGACCTGCCCTTTCAGGTAGGCAATGGTGGCATCGGTGATCATCTGCAACAGGCGGTGCGCGGTTTGCGGCTGCGTAAAACAAAAAGCCTTGGCTTCGTCGAAGGTTTTGGATCCCTTGCCCTGCACCATATAACACAGCAGGGTCCAGGGAGATCCGGCGAAGCCGATCAGGGGGGCGCGGCCGTTCAGCATTTGTTTGGTCAGCCGCAGCGCGTCAAACACATAGCCCAGCGATTCGTCCACATCGGGTATCCTTAACCGTTCGAGGTCCTTATCCTGTTGGATAGGATCGGGAAGATAGGGTCCCCTGCCTTCTACCATCTGCACTTCCAGCCCCATTGCCTGGGGAACGACTAATATATCGGAGAAGATGATGGCGGCATCCACGCCCACCTGGTCTACCGGCTGCAACGTAATGGCGGCGGATAGTTCGGGTTGACGGCACCTTTCGAAGAAGCTGTATTTTTCCTTCAGCTTCATATAGTCGGGCAGGTATCTGCCTGCCTGCCTCATCATCCATACGGGCGGCCGCTCTAATTTCTCTCCTTTTAATGCTCTTAGTAACAGGTCGTTTTTCATGCTGCTTATCGCTTACAGTTAATGTTGATCAAAATAATTTTTTATGGTTGCGATCATTTTTTGTTCGGCGGTATCTCCGCTAATGATGATCGGGTTTGCGGTAAAATCGCCGATCGACGCCGCGGTTGTTTTACCGATAGCGAAACATACTGCTTTTTCCGGTAAGCTGTTCAAACTAAAAAAACTTTCAACGGCGCTTGGGCTGAAAAATGCAATGCCGTCGAAGGGTTCCTGTATGTTTACGGGCGTTAGCTGCGTGTGGTAAACGACGATCTCTTCCACGGCTATGCCTTGCGCAGTCAATAGCCCGGGGATGGTCTCTCTTCTTTTATCGCCGCAGAAGAACAGCGCTTTTTTGAATTGCCCGTTATCGATAATGCATTGAGCCAGCGCTGAAGCATATTTGGCAGAGCCGATGATCCGGTCGGCCCCGAAACAGGAGGCCGCCAGGTTGCGGGTAATGCCGTCGAGGCAGAATATCCGCCAATTGCTGAAAGCTGCGGCCGGCATCTTCTCCGGCCAGGGACGCAACGGATCATCGATAGCGCCTTCCTGACCCGATGCGCGATGAGCGGCATCTTTATATGAATCGTCCTGAATAGTAGCGTTACGAGGATCCTGGACAGCGATATCCTGATGCCTGGGGTCGCCAAAATAGGCTGCGGTATTTTCCACGGCATTTTTGCTGGTGAAGATGACGGCTGTTGCGCTTTCCGGATCAAGCGCTTTCCTTATTTTTTCCATAGTGGCCCTATCGTATACCGGCGCTATCCGGATAAAAGCCTTTTCGATAAAATGGATTGCAGATGATGGGTCGGGGGGTTCATTGCCATACGCTAAGAAAGCGGGAGGGGATGCCAGCTTTTTCGTGATCAGTATCGTCGGCCTGTCCATTCAGGAAACTTTGTTTGGCGTTTTGAGCAGTTGCATGATCTCGCGCCCGCCGTTATCTAATAGCGCTTCCGCCGCTGTTTGTCCCAGTGAGACCGCCTCCTGAACAGGAGCGGTTTTGATGATCTCTGCTTTTTGTTTTCCGTCCGGCGAAAGAATATTTCCTTTGAAATAAATGATGTCTTCGCGTATTTCGGCCAGCGCGCCTACCGGCGTAGAACAGCCGCCCAGCAATCCTCTGAGGAAAGCCCTTTCTATGCCTGCGCAGGCGGCGGTGGGCGCGTCGTTAAAATGGGCGCAGGCATTCATGGTTCTTTCGTCGTTGGCGCGGCCAACGACCATTATGGCGCCCTGCGCCGGGGCGGACAGCATCCAGTCGAGCCGTATCCATTTTTCCGGCAGCAGGCCTATTCTTTCCAGCCCGGCTTCTGCGAAAATCGCGGCGTCCCAATCCGCATCGGCAAGTTTCTGAAGCCTTGTTTGCATATTGCCGCGCAGGTTATGGATCTGGTGCAGGGGGTATTTGTGCAACCACTGCGCCATTCTTCGCGTACTGCTGGTGGCGATATGCGCAGGGTATTGCGGATCCTGTAAAAAATCTCCCCCGGCTTTTAATACGAGCAGATCGTGGGTCGGCCCTCGTTTTAATACGGCTGTTTGTACAATTCCCCGGGGAAGTTGCGTAGGCACGTCTTTCATGGAATGGACGGCAATATCAATGGTATTGTTCAGTAAGGCGATGTCGAGGCTTCGGGTAAAAATGCCCTGTACGCCCATTTCATACAGGGGAGTGGCAAGGTCGATATCGCCTTCGCTTTTGATAGGCGTTAAGACGGATGGAAAGCCGGCGTTGGCTAAATGTTGCTGCACCTGGGTAGCCTGCCATAAAGCCAGGCGGCTGTCCCTTGTGCCAATCCTGATGGGCATTGACATGGCAATTAATTTATCCCGGGAGTAATATATTCGTTGATCGCTTCGATATAATGGCAGCCGCCCTGGTTCTGGCGACGCATTTTGATAGCCATTCCATTGATTACTTTCTGGATCCTTTCCTGGCTGTGCTCCTGTAAAGACGGATGAGTAAAGAGATGATGGGTGTTTTTCAAAAAAAGCGGATCATCGTGCATCTCCTGGAGTTTTGATTTCACGGCCTTTAATACCGGAACATATTTGCGCATTTCATACCACGCAACGAAATCGCGGATATGCATTTTAATAATTTCTTTTGCTTTGGGAATTTCCGCCTTTCTTTTGTGCAGCGTGCTGTCTTTTAATTTGGATAATTCGTCAACATTCACAAGGGTAATATTCTCCAATTGCTGCGCGGCTGCTTCCACATTGTAGGGAATGGAAAGATCGATGATCAGCTTATTGCCCTGGTTTTCCAGGTCTGCCTTCATGATAGTAGGAGCAGGGGCGTTGGTGGCGACCAGGATAATATCTGCCGCCCGCGTTTGTTCGCTCAGTTGTTCATAAGGCGCATGTTGTAATCCCAGCTCTTTGGCCAGCGTCGCCGCTTTTTCAGGACTGCGGTTGATAAGAGTGATATTATGCGTCTTCAGGTAGTCCACCAGGTTCTTACAGGTGTTGCTGCCGATCTTGCCGACGCCTACCAGTAATATTTTTTTCTGACCGATCTGTTTTATTTTCTTGCGGATATACTGAATAGCGGAAAAGGAAACCGAAACGGTGCCGCCGCTAAGCGCCGTTTGATTTTTGATGGTCTTGGACGATTGCAATACGGCGTTGACCAATCGTTCTGTAAAAGAACCGATACGCGATCTTTCCTTGGCGAATTTAACCGCCTGTTTTAGCTGACCCACGATCTCGTAGTCGCCCAGGATCTGCGAATCCAGGCCTGCGCCCACATCAAAAAGATGCTCCAGCGCATCTACGCCGTTTTTGATATAGGCTTTTGACATAAAGACCTCCAGGCTGCCCTTTGTCTGGCCGCATAACAACTTCATCAGTTGGAAAGCGTCGGGGGCAAATCCATAGATCTCGGTCCTGTTACAGGTAGATAAAATAAACAATTCATGGATGCCGAATGCAGGAGAGGCCGAAAGGATGGTTGCGTATTCGTCCTGGTTAACCGCGTATTCGCCCCGGATAGACGCATCGGTTTTTTTATAGTTGATTCCTACTATAAAAAATTTTGATATGTCCTGGCCTGGCGTATACATGATTTTCTTTGGGGTCTTATGCCAATGATACTGAGGTTTCAAACGACTTTGCAAAAGTACTTGGAGAAACCCGTAAGGGCGAATTTTTATGTCATTAGTGTGTCATTTTACTGTTTAAACGCTATTGTGCGACAGCTGTTCATCAAACGGTTATATTTCGGAAGGAACTCCGGATATAAGGCATTGTTACCGGTCAGTTTGTTTATCAGGCCGGCGTTTATTTGGAGGCGCAGCGCCAGGGCGTTAATAGTCATAGTGAGAGAACCCAGACTTCAACGCTCACGGCTCGGGAGCTATGCGCTACGGCGTTAATAGTAAGATCCGGGTGAAATGGACTGCTTGCCGTTCGGACTTGCGGGCTTACTTTTGCAGCGTTTGGCAACGGCGAGAAGCGAAATATCCTGAACGTTGGACAGCAGACAATGCAGACGTATTTATATTATCGATAAATGTAATATATTTTTAAAGAGCAGAGATGGCCCATGCAGTTAAACGCGGAATATTGTTGATGAACCTGGGTTCGCCGGATTCCACTACCGTGAAGGATTTAAGAAAGTACCTGATGGAATTCCTGATGGATGGTCGGGTAATTGACAAACCCTATCTTTTCCGGTTATTACTCGTAGGCGGCATTATCGTTCCCTTTCGGGCTCCTAAGTCTGCCGAAGCCTACAAATCGGTCTGGACGCCGGAGGGGTCGCCGTTGATCGTTATTTCGAGACAGTTGCAGGCCGCCGTGCAGGAACAGGTAGAAGAACATGTAGCGCTGGCTATGCGTTATGGAAACCCCAATATGAAATCTGCCCTGGACGAGTTATCCGAAAAAGTTCCCGGGCTGGAGGAGGTGATCGCGGTTCCCTTGTATCCTCATTATGCGATGTCGTCTTACGAAACAGTCGTGGAGCATGCTAAATCAACGCATAAAAAATACCGCTATCCATTTAAGCTATCTTTCGTGAAGCCTTTTTATGACGATCCCCTGTATATTGATGCGCTGGCGGAGAGCATGGCGCCCTATCTCCGCAGGGAATATGACCAGGTATTGTTCAGCTATCATGGCGTTCCCGAAAGGCATATATTTAAGGGAGATATCACCGGTTCGCATTGCCTGAAGTCGGAGCATTGTTGCTCCACGCCTTCGGCGGCGCATCAGTTTTGTTATCGCCATCAGTGTAAGGTCACCACTAAGCTTGTCTCGGATAAGCTGGGCATACCGGAAGAGAAGCGGGGTTTTTCTTTTCAATCCCGGCTGGGGAGGGACGAATGGCTGAAGCCCTATTCGGCCAAACGGTTTGAAGAGTTACCCGGGGAGGGCGTAAAGAAACTATTGGTGGTCTGTCCCGCTTTTGTAAGCGATTGCTTAGAAACCCTTGAAGAAGTGGGCATGGAGGGGAAGCATAGCTTTTTATCTTCGGGAGGGGAATATTTTGAGATGATCCCCTGCCTGAATGTGCAGCCCGCCTGGGTAAATACGCTTGTGAAATGGACCCGGGGCGGCGAGCAATATATTATTCATGAGGCATAAACCTGTTTAATGTATAACTACGTTAAAGCCCTGCATATTATATTTATCGTTACCTGGTTTAGCGGTATGTTCTATATCGTTCGTTTATTCATATACAATACCGAGGCGGGAGAAAAGGAAGAGCCGGAAAGATCTATCCTGCAACGGCAGTTTGCCATTATGATCCGTCGCCTCTGGCTTGGCATTACCTGGCCTTCGGCCATCCTTACCCTTATCTTCGGAATATGGATGTGGATCCTGCTGGGAACCCTTCCCGAATGGCTGTTGGTAAAATTGTTTTTTGTGACGGGATTATATGCCTATCATTTTTCATTGCATCATATCTACCGTCAACAGTTAAGAGGCGAATTTAGCTATACTTCCGGGCGGCTTCGTATCTGGAATGAACTGGCTACGCTTTTCCTGACGGCCATAGTCATGATCGTAGCGGTAAAACAAACCCTTAGCTGGGTGTGGGGATTGACGGGTCTTGTTTTATTAGCCGTAGCGCTGCTGATCGCCATCAGGATCTATAAACGCCTGCGTAAAAAATAATTCTTATTCATAGATAAACGCATTGTGTAAAAAGTCGGAGGAGTTTCAGGGTCAGTTATAGCTTAAGAAAAATTCATAGGATGACTGTATTGTGTAAAAAGGTCCCCGGGTAAGGAGACCTTTTTACACAATGCGGTTTTTTAATATTGGCCTTTAACTGTTATGGGTTTATCCGGATATTAAACAACATTTGCCTGTATAGGCTTTTTCGCAGGCAATATCAGAGATTAAAAACGGGTGGCTTAAAAAGATAACGATAGATTCAAAAGCATAATTATTTGGCTGCAAAGATTTTGCCATTATGCCGGGACGGAGAAATTATTTTGCGTTTACGAGGTACAAGATAGGATAGGGCTTGTTTTCAAAGATAAAGATTCAAAAAGGAAAGGGGAGCAGGAATACTCCCCTTATTAACCCCTAAACCCTAAACCGTAGAAAAACGTGTAACTATAAAATGCATAGCGTAATATTAATTATTTGAAGAATGCTCGAGCGAACGCTACTCACAAAACATTTGCCGCCCGGCTATTCTTAAACTCTGGTTGTGATAAAACCATAAACTATGCCAAAAGTACTTAAATGTTGAAAACTAAGTGTAAGCACTAATAGGAATGAGGATAAATTATGTTTTTCTTATCATTTTATTTCTGCTGTGCGAATAATGCTTCTATTCCGCCTGTCGTAAGGTTGCGCCAGTATCATTTTATACCGTAGTAAACATTTTCAACCGCTGGCTGACGCTGCTGCATAATTCTGTAACTTTGCACACTTTTTATTTGGTATATTCAGACCCAAGACATAATATGACAGCCCGATACAGAGAATTCTCAAAGTTAAATCTGCCTTCCATAGAACAGGAGATATTGCTTAAATGGAATGAGACCCAGGCATTTGAAGAAAGCCTTCGCATCCACAAGGATGCTCCGCCTTTTATTTTTTATGAAGGACCCCCTAGCGCTAATGGTCTACCGGGCATTCATCATGTCATTAGCCGCTCCATTAAAGACCTGATATGCCGCTATAAGACCATGCAGGGTTTTCAGGTGAATCGCAAGGGAGGATGGGATACCCATGGTCTTCCTGTTGAGCTTGGCGTGGAAAAAATGCTGGGCATTACGAAAGAAGATATAGGTAAAAAGATATCGGTTGCCGAATACAATGATACCTGCCGGAAGGAAGTGCTGAGATACAAAGACAGGTGGGATGAGCTGACCCGTAAAATGGGTTATTGGGTAGATCTCCAGCATCCATACATCACCTTTCAGAATAGTTATATAGAAACGCTCTGGTGGCTGCTGAAAGAGTTGTATAAAAAAGGGTTGCTGTATGAAAGCGTCAGCGTACAGCCCTATTCCCCCGCCGCGGGCACCGGCCTCAGCTCGCATGAGCTCAACCAGCCCGGAACCTATAAGATGGTGAAAGACACGTCCGCCGTCGTCATGTTCAACGTCGTGAAAAACAAAAGATCGGCATTCTTGTTCAAACACCTGGAGCATAAAAATGACGAACTGTTTTTCCTGGCCTGGACCACCACGCCCTGGACGCTCCCATCCAACCTGGCGCTCACTGTGGGGCCCAATATCCGCTATGTGTTAGTAAAAACATATAATCCTTATACCTATCTTCCCATCAATGTGATCCTCGCGAAGGACCTGGTGAAAAACTATTTTAAACCCGAAGGAGAGTCGGCAGACCTGCCGCCGTATAAGGAAGGCGATAAAATACTGCCCTGGAAGATTCTGGCCGAATGCAAGGGCTCCGAGTTGGAAGAGATCCGGTACGAGCAACTGTTGCCTTTTGAAGCGAATGCGCCGAATAAGGCCGGCGGCAATCCCTTCCGGGTATTGCTCGGCGATTTCGTGACCACCGAAGACGGCACGGGCATTGTGCATACCGCCCCCGCTTTTGGCGCGGATGACTTTAAAGTGGGTAAAAAATATGAGGTTGGGATACTGACGATGGTCGACCGCCAGGGAAAATTTGTAGAAGGCCTGGGCGAATTCAGCAACCGCTATGTGAAAAATTATACCGACGATCCCAATTATGTGGATGTGAATGTAGACATCTGCGTAAAGCTGAAAAAAGAAAACCGCGCTTTTAAAATAGAGAAATTCGAGCACAACTATCCCCATTGCTGGAGAACAGATAAGCCCGTGCTCTATTATCCCTTGGATGCCTGGTTCATCCGCACTACGGCGGTGAAGGAGAAGATGCTGGCTTTGAATGAAACCATTAACTGGAAGCCTAAGGCCACCGGCGAAGGCCGCTTTGGCAACTGGCTGGAGAATATGGTCGATTGGAACCTGAGCCGCTCCCGGTACTGGGGAACCCCGCTGCCCGTTTGGAGAACAGAAGACGGGGCGGAAGAAAAATGTATAGGATCCATCCCTGAGCTGGAAGCAGAGATCAAAAAAGCCAATGAAATATTAGGCGGGGATATTAACAAAACATACCTGAACAAGAGCGGCTCCGCGGGGAATAACTCCTCAAACATTGAACCCTCTCATCCTGCGGAGCAGAACAAAGGGGTCCTCGATCTGCACAAACCCTATGTCGACGAAATCGTTTTGGTAAGCGAAAGCGGGAGGCCTATGCGCCGCGTTCCCGACCTGATCGATGTCTGGTTCGACAGCGGCTCTATGCCCTATGCGCAGTGGGGGCTGGATTATGAGAAACTGAATGCCGGCGATGAGCGGCCCTTTAAAGCGCCGTTTAACAATAGTTATCCGGCAGATTTTATCTGCGAGGGAGTCGACCAAACCAGGGGCTGGTTCTATACCCTGCATGCGGTTTCTACCCTGTTGTTCGGCTCCGTAGCCTTTAAAACCTGCGTATCCAACGGGTTGGTGCTGGATAAGAACGGCAATAAAATGAGCAAGCGCCTGGGTAATGTGATCGATCCCTTTAAAACGATAGAAGAGTTTGGCGCCGATAGCACGCGCTGGTACCTGATCACCAACGCATCTCCCTGGGATAGCATGAAGTTTGATCTGAATGGCATCCGCGAAGTGCAAAGGAAATTTTTCGGCACCTTATACAATACTTACCAGTTCTTTGTTTTGTATGCCAATGTAGACGGGTTTGCATTTAAAGAAGATTATGTGCCCGTTACGGAAAGGCCTGAAATAGACAGGTGGATCCTGTCTTCCCTGAACTCCCTGATAAAAAGGGTTAATGAGTATATGGATGATTATGAGCCTACCCAGGCTGGACGGGCCATCGAAGATTTTGTGGACGCCCATCTCAGCAACTGGTACGTGCGGCTTTGCCGCCGGAGGTTCTGGAAGGGAGAGTATGAACACGATAAGATATGCGCCTACCAGACCCTTTATGAATGCCTGGAAACCATTGCCCGGCTGATGGCGCCCATCGCTCCTTTTTTCAGCGACAGCTTGTTCCAGAACCTGAATGCCATCACCCATCGGCAAAAGGCAGTTTCCGTGCACCATACGCTGTTCCCGAAGGCAGAGGAAGACAAGATGGACAGGTCCCTGGAAGAAAGGGTGCAGCTGGCGCAGGATATTTCTTCCCTGGCGCTGTCGCTCCGGAAAAAAGTAAATATAAAGGTCCGGCAGCCGCTTCAGAAAATTCTTATACCGGTATTGGAAGAGCAGATGAAAAAGCAGATCCGGCTGGTAGAAGAACTCATCAAAACAGAGATCAACGTAAAAGAAATAGCCTATCTCGACAACAACGACGGGTTTATCAAGAAGAAGATCAAGCCCAATTACGTGCTGTTGGGAAAAAGGCTGGGCCCCCGTATGAAAGCCGCCGCGGGAATGATCGGCAACCTGTCGCAAGAAGATATTGCCGAGCTGGAAAAAGTAGGCCATATTTCATTGTTAATTGATAACGAACCTGTAATATTACAAGCACAGGAAGTCGAGATCGCCAGTGAAGATATCCCGGGTTGGATGGTAGCCAATAAGGAGGGTTTGACTGTTGCGCTGGATGTGAATGTTACCCCTGAACTGGAGAGCGAAGGATATGCGCGGGAGTTGGTGAACAGGATCCAGAAAATCAGGAAGGACAACAATTTTGAACTGACCGACAGGATTATAGTTAGGTTGACAGGCAATGAAAATCTAAAAGACGCCGTTGCCCGTTTTAATAGCTATATTTGCGCCGAAATTCTGGCCGATCAGCTTAATATGACGGATGATCTTGCCGGTGGTACCGAGGTTGAAATAAATGATATTCTCATTAAAGTTATTGTTACCAAAAAAGCTTAACAGTATGGCAACCAAAAAAAAGGCCGCAAAACCCGCTAAAAAAAGCGCTCCGGTTAAAAAAGCGCCAGCAAAAAAACCGGCGGCTAAATCTGCAACCCCTGTTAAAGCCGCTAAGTCCAAGCCCGCGCCTAAAAAAGCAGCGAAGCCGGCCAGCGCTAAGAAGCCTGTTGCCAAGCCTCATAAACCGGCGCCCGCTAAACATAAAATTGCTGTTGCCGCCCGCAAGACTGCGCCTGCAACAAAACCCATTAAAAAAACAGAAGTTAAAAAAGCCGTGATGCCGAAAAAAGAGGAAAAGAAAAAAGTTGAGACCAAGAAAGTAGAAGCAAAGGTAAAAAAACAGGAAGCGGTTGTTCCGCCTCCCCCTAAAAAACCGACGCCTCCTCCCGCCAAACCTATTAAGGTTGTTATTCCCGAAATAAAGACCAAGACAGCCAGGAAATACGAGCCGGAATTCACTAAATCTGTTCTGGATCAACCTGCATATGTTAGTTCCGGTCCTACCATGCGCTATAGCGATGCCGAACTCCAGGAGTTCAGGGAGCTGATCCAGAAAAAGCTGGACCAGGCCAAAAAAGAGCTGGCCTATCTCCAGGGACTGATCACCCGCAAGGATGAAATGGGCGGCGATGAGAACGAAAACCGCTATATGACGATGGAAGATGGCAGCATGAGTATGGAAAGAGAGCAACTTGCCCAGATGGCCAGCCGCCAGATCAATTATATCGACCATCTCGAAAAAGCCATCATGCGTATCGAAAACCGCACTTATGGCATTTGCCGTATAACCGGAAAGCTGATCGATAAGGCGCGTCTTCGCGCAGTCCCCCATGCTACTCTAAGCATCGAGGCCAAACAAATGATGAGCAAATAATAGTAGAACCGTCTATTGTTCCTGGAAGCCTTCAGGCAAGGGTTTATTTAACAGGTTCTGGTAGATGAACCGGAAGTTTTCCAACTGGTAATGCGCCCGTTTGTCTCCCGTAATACCGTGGCGTTGACCAGGGTAGATCATGAGTTCAAAATGTTTGTTCAGGTCTTGCAGCGCATCTACCAGCTGCATGGTATTTTGCATGTGTACATTTTCATCTGCGCTGCCATGGATGATCCTTAGCAGTCCTTTATACCGGTTGGCATAGGTCATTACTGAAGTCATCCGGTAGCCCTCCGGATTCTCTTCCGGTTTGCCCATATATCTTTCGGTATAATGCGTGTCGTATAATTCCCAGTTGGTTACCGGGAAGCTGGCAATGCCATGCGTAAAGATATCCGCGCCGTAGGTCAGTCCCATACAGGCCATATATCCGCCGAAGCTTCCGCCCATTATCGCAATCCGGGTAGTATCGGCCCAGGGCTGCGACCGGATCCATTTGCCGCAGGTCATATAATCTTCTATCTCCCATTTCCCCATCTCCTGGTAGATATAATTCATGCCTCTTTTTCCGAAATGCCCCGAGCTTCTGTTGTCCATGCTCACCTGTACCATTCCCTCCTGCGCCAGCCATTGCAGGGAACCGGCGGGGGCTTTCCACTGGTCAAACACGGTTCCTGCATTGGGCCCGCCATATACGTTGACCAATACCGGGTATTGTTTGGTAGAGTCGAAGCCAATGGGATAGGTGATGATGACCGGCAGGTCAAATTCGTCGTCGGCAGACCTGACCCTGATTAAAGCGCTCTTCGGTTTGGCGTAGCTATCAAAATCAGGGCCTTTCGAGGAAGCGATCTCGCGGATGATCTTACCCTTGTCGTTTATTACCGCCATTGTAGGAGGAGTGTTCAGGTTAGAATAGGTGGTAATAAAAAATTTACCGGAGGGAGAAACAACAACGTTTTCATGTGAATAATTCCCCTGGGATATTTTTATCTGTTCCTTTCCATCGAGGCTTGCTTTATAGATATCATAGCGTTCGGAATGATCCTTTCTTGCCCGGATAAAGATCTCCCTTGTTTTTTCATTTACGGAAAGTATTTCTGTGCCCCAGAAATTGCCGGAGGTTACCTGGTTAATGAATGTCCCGTTTTTATCGTACAGGTATAGATTCTCCCAGCCGTCCTTATCGCTTTTTACCAGGAATTCATTTCCGGAAGAAATGAACCGGATCCTGTCATCTTCTCCCAGCGTTACCCAGGTAGATTGTTTTTCTGAATAAACCATCTTTTTCCTTCCGGTGAGCGTATTGATCTGGTAGATGATCAGGCTATCCTGCCCGCGGTTTATCCAGGGCGTCCATAACTGGTTATCGGGCGTCCATATTGGTTTACCGAAATACTGGTCTGCCGCCGGATCAAAATTTGCCCAGGTGGTTGCGGTATCTTCCAGGGAGAAAATGCCTAGCATGACTTCCGGGTTTTCGTCGCCGGCTTTGGGATAACGATGGTTTTCCAGGTTTCCATGCCGTCCTTCCGGAACATAAATAGGAAATACGGGAACATGGCTGTCATCGAAACGCATAAAGGCAATATACTTGCTGTTGGGGCTCCACCAGAAGGCCTTATAGTCGGAACTCCTTCCGAAGATCTCCTCATAATACACCCAGGAAGCGTATCCGTTCATGATGCTGTCGGAACCGTCGGTCGTGAGGCGGGACTCTCTCCCGGTGGACAACTCCAGCACATACAGGTCATTGTTCTTGGTATAGGCCAGCCACCTGCTGTCGGGAGAGTTGGTGATGTTGTGGATGTTTTTGGCCGCGCCATGCAGCAGGGAAGCCGTTACTACCGGGTTGGTTATCGGCTTAACATAAGGAGAAGCTTTGCCGGTGCGCGCATTTACGGATAGCAGGGTGGGTTTTTCATTTTCCCGGGTATTAGGGACTATTTCAATATAATGGCGATCATCGGCCCATTCTTCTATCCAGGGCAGGCTCCTGGAAATAGCAGGATATTGTTGATCAAATAGCTGGGAGAAGGTAAAATGCTTTTGCTGACCCAGCATGCTCAAAGGAATAACATAGGCCAAAAGCCCTGCTAGCGTTAGTTTGGATATTTTCATGCCGATAATGATATACAGATGAAAAATAATATACGGCAAAGTTACTTAACCTCCTGCATCTCTACTAATCGCTTATAAAATCCTTCATTGGCAAGTAATTGTTCGTGCGTTCCCCTTTCCACGATCTTCCCTTTTTGCAATACAATGATCTCATCGGCATGGCGTATGGTGCTCAGGCGATGGGCGATCACGACACTGGTGCGGTTTTGCATCATTTTGTTGATGGCGTCCTGCACCAGCCGTTCGCTTTCCGTATCAAGGGAGGAGGTCGCTTCGTCGAGGATCAGTATTGGCGGATTTTTCAGTAAGGCCCGCGCGATGGTTAGCCGCTGTCTTTCGCCCCCGCTGAGTTTTGATCCCCTGTCGCCGATATTGGTCTGGTAATTTTCTTCCTTTGTCATGATAAAATCATGGGCATTGGCCATCCGGGCAGCCTGTTCTATCTGGGCAATATCGGCGCCGGGATTACCCAGCATAATGTTGGAAGCTATGGTATCATTAAACAATATCGGTTCCTGGGTAACGATGCCCATCTGGTCTCTCAGCGATTGCAGGGAATATTCCTGTATGTTGACGCCATCTATTAAAAGCGTTCCCGAGCTGGCGTCATGAAAACGCGGAATAAGATCGGCCAGCGTGGATTTCCCCGCTCCTGACGAGCCTACCAGCGCGATGGTCTGCCCCTTCCTGATGGTAAGATTTATCTTATCCAGTATCACTGCGTCTTCATAGGCAAAGCTTACCTCTTTAAATTCAATGCAATCCCTGAACTCCTGCAGCATAACGGGGTTGGACGATTCAGTTACCGTTACCGGCGCCTGGATGATCTCTTCTATGCGTTTGATGGCCGATCCGCCCCGTTGTACGTTGTAGAAAGTGGTGGAAAGCGATTTTGCGGGGTTGATGATCTGCGTAAAAAATACAATATAAGCGATGAATGCATCGGGTTGGATGACATCGCCCGAAAACACCAGCCTTCCTCCGAAATACAGTACGCAGCACAATACGACCACGCCCAGGAA
>JAEUVR010000376.1 GCA_016786785.1 Chitinophagaceae bacterium | reverse complement strand
CAAGGTATGAGGCGAGTTCAAGTGTCCAAAACATTTTTACCCTATTTTAGTGTTAAACGGGAATGGATAATTGCGCAAAAGTAAATTTAACTGTGAAATATCCAAATCTATCTTTTCAAGATATTGATAACATTTAAAAACAGCCCCTTAAAACGGCTATACCGAACAGAAAGCGGATGGTTTGTAGTATCTTGACCCTCTGATTGGTATATATGTTAAAGGCTACAAACATTCAAAAATATTATGGCCAGGTCTGGGTGTTAAAAGGAGTCGACCTGGAGCTGAATAAGGGCGAAATTGTTAGCATAGCCGGCCCTTCTGGGTCGGGAAAGAGCACATTGCTCCATATCCTCGGAGCGCTCGACCGGCCCGGGGAAGGCGAGATCATCGTCAATGACCAACGTATTAATTTATTAAACGACAAACAATTGGCGGCTTTCCGTAACCGGCATATCGGCTTTGTGTTCCAGTTTCATCACCTGCTGCCCGAATTTACCGCCCTGGAAAACGTATGCATCCCGGCATGGATCGGCGGGCGGAGTAAAAAAGAAGCCCGCATAAGAGCAAAAGAACTGCTGGCGTCGTTGGGACTGCAAAACAAACTGGAAAACAAGCCTACCGCCTTATCCGGCGGGGAACAGCAAAGAGTAGCGGTAGCGCGCGCGCTGATCAACGAACCGCAGATCATTTTTGCCGACGAGCCCACGGGAAACCTGGATTCCGCAAATGCGAGGAGCCTCCATCAATTATTCTTTGACCTAAGGAAGGAATTCAACCAAACCTTTCTCATCGTTACCCATAACGAAGAGCTGGCGCAAATGAGCGACCGGACCCTGCACATGAAGGATGGAAAGATCGTATAGCCGGGGAAACCCTATTTCTCCATTTGGTCGATCACTCCCTGCGTTACTCCGCTGGAAGAAAAGCCGCCGTCATGAAACAGGTTTTGCATGGTCACCATCCGGGTCATGTCGCTGAACAGGGTTACGCAGTAGTCAGCGCATTCATCGGCAGTGGCATTTCCAAGAGGGCTCATTTTTTCGGCATAAGAAATAAACCCGTCAAATCCTTTCACGCCTCCGCCGGCGGTGGTGCGGGTAGGCGATTGTGAAACCGTATTGACGCGCACTTTCCTGCGTAAGGCATAATGATAACCAAAACTCCTGGCAACGCTTTCCAGCAAGGCTTTTGCATCGGCCATTTCGCTATAATCAGGAAAAACCCGCTGTGCGGCGATATAGGTCAGCGCCACCACGCTGCCCCACTCATTTAAAGCGTCAAGATCCCATGCGGCGCGCAAAACCCTATGTAAGGAGAGAGAAGATATATCAAGGGTTTTCTGCGTAAATCCATAGTCGAGTTCCGTATACGCTTTTCCTTTGCGCAGGTTCAGGCTCATCCCCACAGAATGCAGGATAAAATCGATCTTGCCGCCAAAATGGTCAACAGACGCTTCCAGTAATTTTTTAAGGTCGTCCATATTGGTGACATCGGCGCCAATGACCGGCGCCTTGACGATCTCCGCCAGTTTATTGATCTCTCCCATTCTTAGAGCCACCGGCGCATTGGTAAGGACCAGTTGAGCGCCTTCTTCATGACACCGCAAAGCTGTTCGCCAGGCTATTGATTTTTCATCTAAAGCGCCGAATATAATTCCTTTTTTTCCTTTAAGCAGATTGTATGACATGAGATAAATTTGACGGTTCCTGTTTTAATGAATAGCGTTTACAAGGCCATAAAGTTCGTATTACGGCAATGGTCAATGGCTGCAATATTTATACAAAATAAAGGGTTCTGCGTTGTAAGACCAAACCAACCCGGTAGCAACGCCGTTTCGGTCTTAAGCTTTCCGGCAATTCGTTTTACCAGTTCACTCCTGACAACGTCGTACAACGCTTCGCCGCTGCCGCCGGTCTGCGATAATAGGTTGACGCTTTCGCAATGCTTAGTTCATCACCATTTCACGCGCATTGGCCAGGGCTGCAGCCGTCGGCTTTTCGCCGCTTAACATGCGGGCTATGGCGGTAATCCTTTCCTCTTCCGTTAATAACCGGATATTGGTTTTGATCGCCTCTCCTTTTTTCTCCTTATACACAAAATAATGCGCATTGGCCCTTCCTGCGATCTGCGGTTGATGCGTTATCGTGATCAGTTGGCGCCTGGTAGACAGTTTGCTCATGATCAGTCCCACCTGCTTTGCGGCTTCGCCGGATATGCCGCTGTCAATTTCATCAAAGATCAAAGTAGGCAGATCCATGGATTCGGCTACCAGCGATTTGATGGATAGCATCAATCGGCTAAGCTCTCCTCCCGAAGCCACTTTCCGGATAGGTTCGAACCGGCCGCTTTTGTTAGCGTCAAAAAGAAATTCAATATCATCCTTCCCGAACGGGTCGGGATCGCGCTCCTGCATCTCTGCTTTTATCCTCGCATTGGGCATGCCTACCTGAACAAGCAGGCGGTTGACCTTTTCCTGGAATGGCGCCAGTTGCCGCCGGCGTTTTTCCGAAAGCGTGGACGCTAACGCATATGCCTCCCTTCCCAGTTCCCCTGCTTCCTTTTCTTTCAATGCGATCTCTTCATCTATATTCAATGCTTCTCCCAGTTTCCCGGAAAGCCCCTGGACAATCGCCAATAATTCGCCGGTAGTTTGAACGCCATGCTTTTTTAGCAACCTGTATCCGGCGGCCATCCTTTCATTGAGGTATTCAATACGACGCGGATCATAGTTCAACTGGCTATTCAAATGCGCGGCTTCGTCCGCAATATCCTGCAGCTCGATCTGGGCAGACTGCAATCTTTTTATCAACGCTTCCGCGCCCTGATGATATTTGGAAACGGCGCTCAATTGGCGCTGCATGTTTTTAAGCCGCTGCACAATGGGTTGCTCGCCCTCATTTAATTCGCCCGAAGCCTGTTCCAGCGCATTTTTGATGGACTCGGCATGACTGAGCATTTTTAATTCTTCTTCCGCTTCTTCGAGTTCATTTTCTTTAAATCCCGCTTCTTCCAACTCGTCAAACAAAAACTTATGATAATCGTATTCCTTATTAAAAGCGTCTTTTTTTAGTTTGCATTCGTTCAATTCCGCCTTTACCGCCTGCCATAGCTCAAATTTTTTCCGGTAATCTTTTAATAAAACGGAATTGCCCCCCAGGGCGTCGATCACTTCGCGCTGAAACCCGGAATCTGCAAGAGACAGCGTATCAAACTGGCGATGAAGATCGACCAGCAATGCGCCGGCCCGCCGCACCTGTTCCAGGTTTACGGGCGTATCATTGATGAACGCCCTTGATTTGCCATTCGAAGAGATCTCTCTCCGGATAACCAATTCCTCTTCCCCTCCATCCTCCGTCAAATCGTTCTCCGCTAAAAAAAGCCGTAATGCGTCCTGGGTATCGAGGGTAAAAAAACCTTCGACTATACATTTTTTTTCATGGTTCAATAAGGCGGAAGTATCTGCGCGATCGCCCAGTATCAGGGATAAGGCGCCCATCAGTATGGATTTCCCTGCGCCGGTCTCCCCGGTGATCGCATTCATATTGCCCGAAAAATCAATCTCTATTTCTTCGATGATGGCGTAATTGCGTATATGAAGGCGTTTTAACATAATTGGCAGAAATCTGATACGCAAATATAAGGAGTTGCCCTGCCGTAAAATCCATGGGCGGGACCATTAAGCATAAAGATAAAACCCTCCTGATACGGAAATAATCGAGCTTAAACAGAAGGGCATTAAGGCGCCGTCGATTTAACCCGCGATAAGCCCGCTTTGGCGCGTTGATCAAGAGAGTTTTTATAATCATGCCCCTTCATGTCAAGGCATTGACGATACCAATATGCAGCCTGTGCCGTATCTCCTTTTTTCTCATATACCATTCCCAGTTGAAGGGCAGACCTGGCCGCATAATATTCCTTCTGATGCTCTCCTGATTTGATCGCCTGCTGGTAGAAAGTGATGGATTCTTCCTCCCGCCCGACGGCATCGTATAATCTCGCCACCCGGTAGTAGAACTCCAGTCTGTCCGGCGCATCCGTAAAGTCTATCGCTCTTTTTCCCGCTAATAAATGAAGCGCTTCCTGGAAATATCCTCCATCGTTGAGCAAGCGCGCCTGTAACAGCAGTTTATTGGGCCAGGTTCCCGATAAAGCTTCTTTCTGCGCCTGCTTATCGGCATCTGTCCGCTGAGCCCCCCTGCTGATCAACTGTTTCCTGTAATCGTCCGCCTTATGCTGATCGCCCTTTATGTAATAAAACCAGCTCAGTTTCTGCAACACATCCTTTACATAAAAGCTGCCCTTAAAATGAGTAAGGTATTGCTCAAAATAAACAGGAGCCTGCTCGTCCAGCCGGTTCATCAACGCATACCCCATCTGGAGGTCCCATACGGGCGTCTGCAGATAATCGGGCGAGACGACCATTTCTTTGATGATCCGGATGGCATTTTCCGATTGCTGGTCATTGACGTTCAGGTTCACCGCAAGAAATGCAAAAAGATGGTTATTGCGAACATCCGGTTTCTTCGTACGAATGTATTCCAACGCTTCTTTTCTTTCATTCTTATTGTAATAGCGCAGAAAAAGATAGTAGAACAAAGCCTCGTCTTTAAATAAAACAGCCCATTCGTCTTTCTCCGACAAAAAGCTTTCGATCGCTTTAAATCCCTTTTCGACGCCGCCTTTCACGCCCAGCAGGTTGCTCAGCCACCTGTAACCGTCGGGGATAGCGTCGGCGGCAATTTGCATGGAACCATTGTACAAAAGGTTGGGGGAAAAGCCGGGGAATTTTTCCTGGTTATCTTTTATCAGCAGGTAAGACCGGCGAAAAAGCCAGCCGCCATCCCAGTTGTATCCAAACTTCATCCTGACCGCCGCCCATTGAAAATAGATGACGGATTTCGAGAAAAGATAAAAAGGAGAAGACTCGGGGCCCTCGTTGATCAGCGCTATACGTTTGTCCAGCACGGATTTTTTCAGTTTTAGCTCCTGGGGATCCTCATTAAATAAAAGCGTATAAAAATCAATGTAGTTGTCCAGCAGGTGAGGAATAAGGTTATCAGGATGCGCCGCTTTTTCCTGCTCCAGCAGCCGTTTTGCCGACTGCAGTTTTAGCTGCATGATCTCCTGGTAAGCCTGCTTACACCGGGCGTTAAAGTCAAATCCTTTCTGACAGAAAGACGACCAGCCTGCAAGGAGTATAACAAACAGGAGCAATATACGGGTAACCACAAGCCTCATTATTGCAAGTTACCGCATTACGCCAAACCCTGTCCATAACAGGGGGCTTTAAAATATTAAAATACTATTAAGCTTACGCGCCGGAATTATTTAACGTCCACTGCATCAAACAGATCCCTGTCTACCAGGATACGTCCGCAGTTTTCGCAAACAATGATCTTTTTACGTTGCCTGATCTCGCTCTGGCGTTGGGGGGGGATGGCGTTAAAACAACCGCCGCAGGCGTCGCGCTCTACGGGAACTACGGCCAGGCCGTTACGATAATTGGCGCGAATGCGGTCGTAGGAACTCAATAACCGGGATTCTACTTTTTCCCTTGCTTCAGATGACAGTTTATTAAATTGTTTTTCTTCTTTTTCAGTAGAGGCAATGATCTTCTCCAACTCTCCTTTTTTACCGGAGAGGATAGTTTCTTTAGCGGTAAGATTTTTCTTAGCCTTATCCAGCAGAACTACTTTCTCTGCGATCTCTTCATTGGCATCCTTTATATGCTTCTCGGAAAGCTTCATTTCGAGCTGCTGCATTTCGATCTCTTTATTGATCGCTTCGAATTCCCGGCTGTTCTTTACATTCTCGCTCTGCTTCTCGTATTTTTTAATCAGGGCCTCAGATTCGGTAATCTGGGCTTTTTTCTGGCTTATAAATTCCTGGATCCCGTTGATCTCTTCCTCAATCCTCGTTTGCCTGGCATTCAAACCGGTCACCTCATCTTCCAGATCGCTCACCTCC
>JAEUVR010000360.1 GCA_016786785.1 Chitinophagaceae bacterium | reverse complement strand
AAACAAGTATGCCTGGCAGGGAGGGGCGTTTACGCCGGGAAGGATCACCAATGGCAATATCGCGATCTCTACAAGCTTTAAAAGCAAGCCCAAGGACGATAAAAAAGATGCGGCTACCTCCAATGATGCGCTCAACGATGTAACTACGCCGATGACGATGGAAGAGCAGATGTCGC
Organism: Chitinophagaceae bacterium; assembly: GCA_016786785.1. Lineage (GTDB taxonomy): Bacteria > Bacteroidota > Bacteroidia > Chitinophagales > Chitinophagaceae > Flavitalea. The sequence goes on along the minus strand of JAEUVR010000360.1, from coordinate 16,084 downwards.
AATTGGAATATGTCCGGAACAACCCCGCGGAATTTGCTGATTTTAATATTCCCTGGTCGGTGAACCTTTCCTATTCGCTCAGCTTTTTCCGACAGTTTAAGCGCGATTACTCAGGGTTTGAAACCACCGTCAACTCTAACCTGAGCGTGAACGGGGATTTTAACCTGACGCCTAAATGGAAAATGGGACTGAACACTTATTATGATTTTAAGAGTTCTTCCATCCAGATGCTGACGATGTTTATATCAAGAGAGATGCATTGCTGGCAGCTGTCAATAAATGTTACGCCCGTCGGCTATTACCGCTCGTTCAATATTACTGTCAACCCGAAATCGGGCATCCTGCGCGACCTGCGCATCAACAGGACAAGAAGCTTTTTTGGCAACTGATCGGGCGGGGGAACGGAGCGATCGCGATTTCTGAAATAGCCGTTATGGCTGTCCGTTAGCGCTGATTATAGTATTTGACCATACCGGCTATACTGGTATGAGTTTTTGAAACAGGGCCATGACTGAGGGTTTGCAGCGATCGCATATTGCTGCAATATTCAGCCTGGCCCACGTATGAATGGTTGGATATTGACCTCGTGTCCTGAGACGCTGTTGTAAGGGGTCGTGTCTTGCAGCGATCCCCTGCAAGACGATTAGCGCTGATGGTTCTTGTAGTAATCGTACATGATATCGAATACCCTATGCTGTAAGGAAGCCGCATTTTCGTTTTCTTCCGCTTTGACAGGAGGCAGGAAATGGATAGCCAGCGGATGAGGCATTGCATAAAAGGTTTTATCGGCGGGCAAAGCCTTCCGCGTATTGAAGATGACGGCGGGAATGATTGGTTTGCCCGTATCGACAGCTAACCTGAAAGCGCCGCTCTGGAAGGATTTCAAAGGCTCCTTTGTCTTGTTACGGGTACCTTCGGGATAGATGCACATATGCATTCCGCCAGCCAGGGTTTCTTTCATTTTATTAAGACTTTCTTTCCGGCTGGCTTCGCTTTTTCGGTCTACCAGCACGCTGCCCGCCTTATATACAAGCCCGAATATCGGGATCCTCGACAATTCGATCTTGGCGATGGTCTTGTTCGGACCCGGGATAGCCGGGGTGGCAATAAAAATATCGAGAAAGGAATTGTGGTTGCATACGACTACATATTCCTGCCCGGGTTCAAAATTTTCCCTGCCCCTCACTGTTAACGGGCAACCGATCATGGGCAGCAGTACGGCCATCCATACCCTGGAAAAAACAATGAATCGTTTTGTTCTTTGCGGTTCGGGCAGGAAGTAACAGAAGATCAGGAAGGGAATAAGAAAAAGGGCGAGGGTTACGATAAAAGCGATCAATACCCATAAAGCCCATATCGCTCCGAAAATATTTTTGATGATGTTCATTCCGTCTAAGTTAAAGGTATTACAACGACCAGTCGATCGGGTCGATCCCATGCTTTACAAGGTATTCATTGGTCTGTGAAAAATGGCGGCAGCCGAAAAACCCGTTAAACGCCGAAAAAGGAGAAGGGTGAGCCGCTCTTAATACAAGGTGTTTGTTCCTGTCTATCAACGACTGTTTTTCCTGCGCATATTTACCCCATAACAGGAATACCACATGCTCTTTTAAAGAAGATATTTTAGCGATGACGGAATCGGTAAAAGGGATCCAGCCGATTTTAGAATGGCTTAGGGGTTCATTCTCCCTAACGGTGAGGCAGGAATTAAGCAAAAGCATGCCCTGCCGCGCCCAGTTGGTCAGGTCGCCATGATCAGGAATGGGAACGCCCGTATCGCTTTCCAATTCCTTGAAAATATTGACCAGAGAAGGCGGGGGTCGCACGCCGCGGGGAACGGAAAAACTTAAGCCGTGCGCCTGTCCTTTGCCGTGATAAGGGTCCTGGCCAAGCAATACTACTTTGACCTTATCGAATGGCGTGGTATTAAACGCATTAAATATTAGGGATCCCGGGGGGAAAATGGTTTTATGCAGTGCTTTTTCCGCTTTTAAAAAAGAAACCGCTTCCAGGAAATAAGGTTTAGTGAATTCGTTGTTGAGAATGGTTTTCCAACTCTCTTCTATTTTAACGTCCATGCCCGAAATGTAAGAAAAATGTCAATAAGCGGGTAATACAAATTTCTCTTTTGGCGCCGGGAAGGGTTGGGTTTCCCAATCTATTGTCAGGACCTTTCTTAATGTTTTGATGATGCTTTCAAATGAGTTGGGCTTAACGATGTATAGGTTGGCGCCGAGCGTATAACAGGCATTGATGTCGTTGGGGCTGTCCGATGTGGTATAGATGATGATCGGCAAGGCGTCGAATCTTTTGTCGGACCGTATTGATCCAAGACATTCGATCCCGTTTTTTACGGGCATGTTCAGGTCGAGAAAGATCATATCCGGCAACAGCTCTTTCGACAGGTACCGCATTAATTGTTCCCCGTCTTCTGCAAATGAAAGCAATACAGGAGTAGATAGCAGGTCTGCCGCCTGCGTAAAAAGTAATGCGTCGTCCGTATCATCATCGGAAAAAAGAATATGGGCGCCCCGGGTATTCGATGTAGACATATTGTCTTTTTATAACGCTTTCTGCAATTTTTTTTTAATAGATCAATCAAATTAAAAAATCTTTTTTGAGTGAAACAAAATAAAAAATGTCTCTAAGCATTTCCCCTTAGTTGGAGATAAAAACCGATCGGAACCGTTTCTGCAATTCCAGGAAAGGTTTTTTTTCTTATTTATCGTATTGATTCCCAACAGATGGGGCGGCGCACAATTTTACGGCGGTATCCTCCGTTTTATATAAGCCTCGTCTGCTGCCGGGGCTAACCCTAAAGAAAACCCTATGAAACCATTTCTTGAAAATGAGCAAGACTACCTGGCTGCGCAGTTTCATATTAACGACAGCCATATTGTCCAGGCCAGTCACCTGGCTTTCCTTAAAATACAAAGCTGGAAGTTTGCCATGAATACGCCAACGATCAGCAAACGTTACCGCGATGAGGCGGAGGCGCTGATCCGGCAGTCGTTCTGCAGTTATGTGCCCAACAGTTATATCCTTAGCGAAGAAGGATATTATTTTGCTCCTCTGAATTAACGCCTGTTCGTTGAATCTTTTGAAATCCCTGTTCAACGGGGCCTTTATAGATTGACAGGAACCCTTCCAGGATCACAATCTGCATTTCAGGTTGCTATAGCATCGCTGATACAGATGGATAGCCCGGCTTACCGATCAGCCATTGTCCCTTATCAGATCTTTCTTAAAGTTCCCGCCTTTTAAACCCGTTCTCCGAAGACTGCTTATTCTTCCAGGATTGCTCCTTATTTTGCTTGCTGCCCAACGCCCTTAAAAAATTTGCTATATTCGGAGCTTACCTTAAAGGCTTCGTTTATGATCCGCAGACATTTTACGCTATTTTTTCCTGCCTTTGTTTTATATGCCGTCGTTTCCTGTGGAGACGGGCCCGCGACTGCAGGCGGCAAAGCCGCTACGGATACGGCAGATCAAAAGGTTGTTACCCGCATTGAAAGAATAGACCCTGCCATTAACGCCATCATCAGCGAAGCAACCGGCACGGAGACCATTGCCGAAGGGTTTGTATGGAGCGAAGGCCCGTTATGGGTGGAAAAAGAACAGATGCTGTTGTTTTCCGATGTGCCTAATAATATTATCTATAAATGGACGGCCGCCGGCGGCAAAACGACTTATCTCCAGCCCTCGGGTTATACCGGCGCGGCAAGCAGGGGAGGAGAGACCGGGTCTAATGGTTTATTCCTCAATAATAAGGGGCAACTGGTCCTTTGCCAGCATGGCGATCGCCGGCTGGCCCTGATGAATGCGCCCCTGAACGATCCCCGCCCGGAATTTATAACCATTGCCGATAATTACAGGGGTAAGAGGTTCGACAGTCCCAATGACGGCATTGCGCTGCGGAATGGCGATTATTATTTTACCGACCCTCCGTACGGCCTGGAGGGTTTTGTTTCCGACTCCTCCAAGGCCGCGCCTTACCAGGGAGTGTATAAGGTATCGGCGGGGAAAGTAACGCTACTAACGGATTCGATCACACGACCAAATGGGATTGCCGCTTTTCCCGATGAACGATCGATTATCGTCGCCAACAGCGACGGAAATAAAGCGGCATGGTATCAGTATGACCTCGACGAAAAAAACGGATTCACCAACGCCCGTATATTTTACGACGCTACCGAAGATGCTAAAAAAGAAAAAGGCAGCCCCGACGGTTTGAAGATAGACCGCCAGGGAAATGTGTTTGCTACCGGCCCGGGAGGGATATGGATATTTGATAAACAGGCAAAAGTGCTGGGCAAAATAAAGATCAACCAACCTGCGTCAAATTGCGCGTTGGGAGACGGCGACAAAACCTTATACGTCACTGCCGGAGCCTATATCCTGAAAGTGAAACTCCGGTAGGTAGATTCTTTCCAAACGCGCTACAGGCGTCCATTTTAGCGACCGGGTTCCCTGCGTGGGAATTAAAAAAAATTGATCTTTTTTTCTGCATGAGCGAGGTTTTATCGCGCAATTATGCGCGCGTCGGCGCGTTTAAAATAGAGCTTATTTTTTTCAAAATCCTAACCCTATGGATGCTTTATTTCCCGACCAGCGGAAAGCGATAACCGGCGAATTTTTTGTTAACGACAGTCGTTTAAGACATACGAGCAGGAAAGCCTATAAAAAGATTGCAGGATGGAAGGCTTCTATCCGGGAGCCGGCAAACGGAGATAGTCATTTTCGCGAACAGTACGACAATCTCCTGAGAAATTCATTCTTCAACGCGGTATCGAACAGTTACATACTTCAAAGAGAAAATTTTTCAGAACGACCGTTACACAACTGAGTAAATTTTACGGGGCTGTTTCCATTTAACTTCAGCGTATTGCCTGTGCGGGAAAAAATTAAATGCTTCGCCCGTCTTTTGTAATTGAGCGCATCCTACAGCGAGCGTACAATCGCATGAAGTTTTTAGCATTTTTATCCCCGGCTATATAAAACGTTAAAGCCAAACTGCCTTGCCCGGCGGTTGTCTCCGGGTAAATATTTGTGTTTTTGTCTTCTTATCTTTGCTGTATGGGCAAATCAGTATACATATTAGGAAGGGCGAGAACGCCGATAGGAAGTTTGAACGGCGTATTATCCGCTGTTTCCGCTCCAAAACTTGGGGCCGTAGCGATCAGGGCTGCCATAGAAAGGTCGGGAATAACGCCCGACCAGGTAGACGAACTGTATATGGGGAATGTGGTGGGCGCGGGCATCGGCCAGGCGCCGGCGCAGCAGGCGGGCGTCTATGCGGGTCTTCCGGTTAATATCCCCTGCACTACCGTGAATAAGGTTTGCGCCAGCGGTATGAAAGCGATCATGCTGGGCGCCGGAAGTATTTCTTCGGGAGACAATGATATTGTTGTGGCCGGCGGGATGGAAAGCATGAGCAATATCCCTTATTACCTCGAAAAAGCGCGCACGGGATTAAGGCTGGGCCATGGCCAGCTGACTGATGGCATTATCAAGGACGGGTTATGGGACCCTTATAAGGATTATCATATGGGCGTCGCAGGAGAATTGTGCAGCGCCGAATACAATATTGGAAGAGAAGAACAGGATAAGTTTGCTGCGGAAAGTTATACCCGCGCGGCAAAAGCGTATGAACAGGGTTTTTTTAACAATGAGCTTTCCCCTGTAGAGATACCCGGCAAGATCCCTACTACCGTCAGCGAAGATGAAGAGTATAAAAAAGTCAATTTCTCCAAGATGTCTTCTCTTAAGCCCGCGTTCACCAAGGATGGCGTGATTACGGCGGCAAATGCTTCCAAGATCAATGACGGCGCTGCGGCGCTGGTATTGGCCAATGAAGAAAAGATAAAGGGGCTCGGACTTAAACCCATCGCCCGTATCGTGGCGTATGCCGATGCCAGCCAGAGCCCGGAGTGGTTCACCACCACGCCGATCAAGGCCATGAATAAAGCCCTGCAAAAAGCAGGCTTAACGGCTGCCGATATCGATTTCGTGGAGATCAATGAAGCATTCAGCTGCGTAGGCATTGTGAATGCCAGGGAATTGGGCATCCCATTGGATAAGGTGAATGTATGGGGCGGAGCCGTAGCCCTGGGGCATCCTATCGGCTGCAGCGGCGCCAGGATAACGGTAACGCTTTGTTCCATCCTCCAGCAGTACAACGGCCGGTATGGAATGGCGGCGATCTGTAATGGAGGCGGGGGCGCTTCTGCGATCATTATCGAAAGGCTGTCCTGATTTAACCGAACCGTTCTGATCGCATCAAACTAAAATACAAGCTTGTATTGGCTAACTATTGGGGCAAAGCCCCAGGCAATCGTATCGGCTTAATAAACCCTGCATTGTGAACATCTGTTGTTATATACCCAAAACTCATCGGGGATGCCAGGCTAAAGCTAAGTGTGCGTAAACATCAACCGATCATACGGCAAAACCGCCAGTTATTGGGCAAAAGCCATATGTTGCGCTAATAGGTTACGCAAGGCTGAAAGATATGTAATAGCTGATCCAGGGGTTAAAATACTCCGGATTTCTTGCTAAGAAAATTGTATCGCTAAACTAAGGCTGTTCTTTTCCCTGCGATCCGACGCTATAGCGCGTAGGGGAGACGATCTTTACAGGTTCCAGTTTTTTGGGCGCTACCGGCCATACAGATACGCTGATGATCCGTAAGGTCCGGTATCCCTGCTCCATCAGGCGGAATAGATTCTTTTTCATATCATATATAAACGCGTTTCCGGCATAAAAGTTTTGTTTTCAGCGGTTATTTCCCTTTTTAGTGTTTTCTTAACGCGTTGAAAAACAATAAATACCTGATTTGTTTATCTCCCCTGCAACCAATAATTTTGCGAGGCATAAAAAAAGCTACCATAATGGCCAGATCAATAGCATATAGAGAAGCTTTACGCGAAGCAATGAATGAAGAAATGCGCAGGGATGAAATGGTGCTGCTGATGGGAGAGGAAGTTGCGGAATACAACGGCGCATATAAAGTGAGCCAGGGCATGCTGGATGAGTTTGGCCCCAAAAGGGTGATCGATACGCCTATTTCCGAGCTTGGGTTTACAGCGGTAGCAGTAGGCGCCGCGCAGAATGGCCTTCGCCCGATCGTGGAATACATGACCTGGAATTTTGCGGCCCTGGCCCTCGACCAGATCCTGAATACGGCGTCAAAAATGCTGGCGATGAGCGGCGGACAGCTGGGATGCCCCATCGTATTCCGCGGCCCCAACGGCTCTGCCGGTCAGCTCGGCGCTCAGCACTCCACTGCCTTTGAAAGTTATTTTGCCAATATTCCCGGTATAAAAGTTATCTCTCCCTCTAACCCTTACGATGCGAAAGGGTTGCTGAAATCGGCTATCCGCGATGATGATCCCGTGATCTTTATGGAAAGTGAAGTGAGCTATGGCGATAAAGGAGAAGTGCCCGAAGAGGAGTACCTGATCCCTATCGGCAAGGCAGACGTAAAAAAGCCGGGAAATGATGTTACCATTGTTTCCTTTAATAAAATGATGAAGGTTGCGCTGGGCGCGGCGGCTGAGCTGGAAAAAGAAGGCGTCAGCGCCGAAGTGATCGACCTGCGCACCATCCGCCCCCTCGACTGGATGACCATCCTCGAGAGCGTAAAAAAGACCAACAGGCTGGTGATCGTGGAAGAACAATGGCCTATGTGCGGCGTTTCCGCCGAGATCGGCTACCGGATCCAGAAAGAAGGATTTGACTACCTCGACGCGCCGATCCGCAGGATCACTTCTGCCGACGCCCCGCTGCACTATGCGCCTAACCTGGTGGCGGCAGCGCTTCCGGATGTGGCAAGAACAGTTAAGTTGGTGAAAGAAGTCATGTACCTCAAAAAATAATACCCGCTTCGCAGCTGTGCGGAAAATAACCATACCCCCCTCCGGATGGCACTGCGGCAAAGTTGGCATGCTCTTGTCGCCAATGCAAAAAATGAGCATGTATCTTTTGTATGGCGCGGCCTTGTTCAGCAATACTTTATCGACCGGTCCTGTTTGGGAATACGCTATTTATCTGACAGGCGTTTTATGTTTTTCCCGAGCTTCATTATGGCAACGGGTAAAAGCCAGGCATTCCGGCCCGGCTTATATGAATTAAACTAACTGGTTGTGGATATCTGGTCGCCTGGTCGCAGCAATGATCGTTACGAAAGATTGCTGCAAAAGCAATAACCGGTTTATCTGATTACGTGCAATGCTGTTGAAAACAACATCAGTACGCCATACATACAACTTAATACGGCTCCGCCCAATAGCGCCAGTTTCATAACAGTATAACGAACGGGAGCAATGTCTGCATGAAGGTTGTTTTTCATAGTTTTTAGTTGATAAATGGATAATTGGTTATGCAGATACAAAGCTACGCCATGTGAATGTTGTTTGCAAGGCATTTTTACCTGTTAAAACTCTCCATAAATACCGTATTTTCCACATTTTAGCCTGTTTTGGGCCTCGCTTTGCTTATTTTTACACCTAAAGCAGATAGGATATATGTCTAATATTTTAATCATTGACGACGAAAAAGCGATCCGGAAAACCCTTACGGAAATACTTTCTTACGAAGGGTATAAAATTGAAGAAGCAGGAGATGGAGAAGAGGGACTGAGAAAATTCAAAGAAAAGAATTTTGACGTAGTGCTCTGCGATATTAAAATGCCCAAACTGGACGGCATTGAATTCCTCGATAAAGTGAGGGAATACAATCCCGACGTTCCGGTGATCATGATCTCCGGGCATGGCACGATTGAGACCGCGGTGGAAGCCGTTAAAAAAGGCGCGTATGATTATATCGCCAAGCCGCCCGATCTGAACAGGTTGCTGATCACGATCCGGAATGCGATGGATAAGACCAACCTGGTAGCGGAAGCAAAGGTGCTGAAGCGGAAAGTGAGCAAGGTGGAAGAGATGATCGGGGAATCCGAGCCGATCATCAGGATCAAGGAAACGATTGAAAAAGTGGCGCCTACGGAGGCCCGCATATTGATCACCGGCGAAAACGGGGTGGGAAAAGAGCTGGTGGCGCGCTGGGTGCATGAAAAAAGCGGCAGGGCAACCGGCCCGCTGGTGGAAGTGAACTGCGCCGCTATTCCGGGCGAGTTGATCGAAAGCGAACTGTTCGGGCACGAGAAGGGCTCTTTTACTTCTGCCGTAAAACAACGTATCGGGAAATTCGAACAGGCGAATAACGGCACTTTGTTTTTAGATGAAATAGGCGATATGAGCCTGAAAGCGCAGGCAAAAGTATTAAGGGCCTTGCAGGAAGGCAGGATAACCCGCGTGGGGGGAGATAAGGACATTAATGTGGACGTAAGGGTGATCGCCGCCACGAATAAGGATCTTCTGAATGAAGTGGAAGAAAAGAATTTCCGTCTCGACCTCTATCATCGCCTCAGCGTGATCATCGTGCATGTTCCCTCTCTTAATGAACGAAGGGAAGACATCCCGCTGCTGGTGGACAAGTTTTTGACCGATGTATGCTCAGAGTATGGGATACCCAAAAAAACGATCGAGGCCGAAGCGATAGAAGAACTAAAACAACATAACTGGACAGGCAATATCAGGGAGCTTAGAAATGTAGTGGAACGGCTGGTGATCTTATCGGGAAAATCCATTGCCGTCAGCGATGTGCATACTTATGTATTGCCGAATAAATAAAATAAATATGCGCGAACAGCGTATTGTTTAAGCGGCCGGGCAGTAGATGAACTGCGCCAAAGAGCCCAGCGGGCAATGCGACAGATTTCACATTTTGATTGACAATTATTATGGTATTTTTACCCGAATTTTAAAAACCCCAGAATGAGTTCCCACGATATTTTTATTTTGATCCTGATCTCCTTATTGCTTGTAATATTACCGGCTCCCGGATTGTATAAAATGTTTAAAAAAGCGGGCGTTCCGGGTTGGAAAGGGCTTGTGCCTTTTTTGAATACCTGGGAAATACTAAAACTCTCAGGGATCCGGAAGCACTGGTTCTTCTGGCAGTTCATTCCTATTGCCGGCTGGTTCATAACGCTCTGGATACTGATTGAATCGGTGAAACTCTTCGGAAAGTTTAAGCTGTACCAGCATGCGCTGACCGTGTTTGCGCCGCTGTTTTATTTTTTATATATAGGTTACAATCAAAAAGATAAATATATCGGGCGGGAACTGGTAAAAAAACACCAGAAATCAGCTGTGCGCGAATGGATAGACGCCGCCGTATTTGCCGTTGTTGCGGCTACCCTGATCCGCACCTTTGTTTTTGAAGCGTACACGATCCCCACAGGCTCGATGGAAAAGACTTTATTGGTGAACGATTTCCTTTTTGTGAGCAAGTTGAGTTACGGCCCCAGGATACCCAATACCCCGCTGGCGGTGCCTTTTGTACATCATACCATCCCGGTCTTTAATACCAAATCTTATTCAGAAGCGATCAGGATCCCTTATACCCGCTGGTTTGCCAGCCCGGTAAAAAGAAATGACGTAGCGGTCTTTAACTTTCCTGCAGGCGATACGCTTACCGTTGAAAGAGATTCGCAGGACCCTTATTATGATATCCTGAGAAGAGAGGAAGACCAGGTGTACCGCCAGCTCCGGTCGCAGATCAGCAATGAAGCCGAATTACTGGCGCGGAGCAGGGCGCAGGCCAGGGAGAACGTATGGTCGCAGTTTACTATCGCCACCCGGCCGGTAGATAAAAGAGAAAACTATATCAAAAGATGCGTAGCCATTGCCGGCGATACGCTCATGCTGAAGGATGGGATCCTCTACATCAATAATGAACCGGGATTTGTACCCCCGTTCTCATCCACGGACTATTACGTCTATACCCGCAACAATAGGATATTAAGCGAAGAAGAATTGCGTGAAGCCGGCATCAAGCTGAACAACGATGAACAATCGCCCGATTTTGATATGGCGGGCAAAAATATTTATCGGGCCAATCTTACGGCGGATGAGGTTGCCATCCTTAAAACTATTCCCGGCGTGGATTCCGTTTCCCGCGAAGTGATCAATAATTACGGGGGAGTGTTTCCTTTCGATAACCGGTTTAACTGGTCTATTGATAATTTTGGCCCGCTATGGGTGCCGAAGAAAGGCGTTACCATTCCTCTTACGCCGGAGAATATCGCATTGTATAAACGCCTGATCGCCGTATATGAAAACAATCAATGGCAAGAACGCGATGGCAAGATATGGATCAACGGCGCAGAAGCTTCTTCTTATACGTTCAAGATGGATTATTACTGGATGATGGGCGATAACCGCCACCGTTCGCAGGATAGCCGTTATTGGGGCTTTGTGCCGGAAGACCATATAGTGGGAGAAGCCTGGATGATCTGGATGAGCTACGATAAAGGCATTCGCTGGAACCGGTTGTTCAAGTCGATCCGGTAAAGACTTCATCGGCAAGACCTTAAATAAGGATCTTATGAAAAAAAATCGCCGCTGTTTCAGCTTCGATGTATATGAATCCTGGATCGATTTACCCGCTGAGGAGGCGGGGTTATTAAACAAGGCCCGCGAGGCCGTTCATACGGCTTATGCTCCTTATTCGGGGTTTAAGGTAGGCGCGGCGGCCTTGTTGGCAAATGGCGCGATCATCATGGGCGCCAACCAGGAAAATGCATCCTTTCCTGCGGGGTTATGCGCAGAAAGAACGGTATTGGCGATGGCAGGCGCCGCTTATCCGGGCATGGCCATTCTCAAACTGGCCATCAGTTACCAACCTTCTTCAGGCGCTGCCGATCGACCTATCGCTCCCTGCGGCATCTGTCGCCAGTCGCTCCAGGAGTTTTCACAGCGAACAGGTTCCCCTATATTGCTGGTCCTTGCGGGAATGGAAGGCAAGGCATATATCGTGCCCGATGCGGCCGATCTCTTGCCGCTCGCTTTTACCCAGGACGCGCTGTAGCGGTGAATTTTTTGCATCCTTTTCGAATTGGCCGAATGCTTGCTCTCACCTATGACGCGCTGTAGCGGCGGTTCCCCGTTCTTTCGGGCAGCGTTATTTTGCATTGTTTTGCCAGGAGGCGCCCTAAGCGGTCTCTTTTATATTTTCACTACGATCCTCCCCATGATCTTCCCCTGCAATATGGCGTCTATATAGTGGTTGTTGAGTTCTTCCAATGAAACCTCCTTGCCGATGGCCGCCAGCTTGTTCCTGATGTTCCAATCGCCCGCCAGTTTTTCCCAGACCTTTTTTTTGAGCGCTATCGGCGTCTCTGCCGATCCCACGCCGGCAAGGCTTACGCCGTTTATGATAAAGGGATAAACGGTCGTGTTTAACAGGGGAGAGCCTACGAGCCCCGTGCTGACCACGCAGCCTTCGGCCATACAACCTTTAAGTAAGGTGTTCAGCGTATTGCCGCCGACGGTATCAATAGCGCCCGCCCATTGCGGGCGTATCAATGATTTGTTGGAGAGATCGTTTACGAAATCGCGCGATTCGATATGCGCCGCGCCAAGGTGTTCGAGATATTCCCCTGCATTTTCTTTTCCTGTTACGGCAATGACCTTATATCCCGCTTTGGCAAGAATGGCGACGGCCAGGCTGCCTACGCCGCCGGTAGCGCCGGTTACCACAACAGGGCCCATGGCGGGCGTTTGTCCCAGCAATTCCATCTTATACAGGGCCAGCGCGGCGGTCAGTCCCGCCGTGCCGATGGTCATGCATTCCGATAGCGTATATGCGTCGGGTTTAGGCAATGCCCAGGCTGCAGGAATGCGGATATATTCCGAAAAACCTCCATGGGTATTCATGCCCAGGTCGAATCCCGTTACTATTATTTCTTCGTCGGCGGCAAAATTTTCATTGCGGCTTAGGGCGATAACGCCGGCGGCGTCTATTCCCGGCGTATGCGGATAGTTGCGCGTGACGCCCTTGTTGCCCGACGCGGATAAAGCGTCCTTATAATTCAGCGAGGAGTAATGCACGCGGACAAGCAATTCTCCAGGCGGCAGCGCTTCAATGTTCATCTGCCCGATAGTTCTGTCAAATTTCCCTTCTGCTGTTTCTGATACCCTGATCGTTTTAAATAACATGGCGCTTATTATTGACGGTATGTTTTGATGATGAGCGGCGTTGTTGATTCATAGGTTGTTGACAGTATGCCTTCTTCATACTCTATAGGATGGCAGACCTGTATTATTGGTTGGCAGGTATCGTTGATCAAATATACCGCTATTGGCATGTATTAATGTGCGTTTATGGTTTTTTGGGTCAACTATAATTAAAAAGCGTTTGTACGCCATGCGCTACTCGTTTTTCAAGGTCGAGCAGGAATCTTTTTCTCCACAGTCCGCCTGCATATCCCACCAGTTCATTTTTTGCGCCTATCACGCGATGGCAGGGAATAATGATGGCGACGGGGTTTTTCCCGTTGGCGGCGCCCACGGCCCTGATGGCCTTGGTATTGCCCAGCCGCCTCGACAGCTCCAGGTAGCTGACGGTTTTCCCAAAAGGAATATTCAGCAATTCATTCCATACATGTTGCTGGAAAGGAGTGCCTGCCGGATTTACGGGCAGATCAAAACTTCTTCGGCTGCCGTTAAAATAACCGATGAGCTGCTCAATGCATTGTATCAGCAGGGGATCGGGATTGCCGCCCGCGTCGCGTATGTTCTCTTCTGTAGCGGCATCGTCAAAGTTGACTTCAACAATACAATTTTCAGCCGCCGCAATTTTCAACAACCCCAAAGGCGAACGATAATATGCCGTATTTACTTTCAATTTCGTATTTTTAAAGAACGGTATGGATCATTATCTTCATGTATGGCCCGAAAGAGATTACCGGTTATTCACCTATAAAAATAGCATAAAAATGAAACGTACAGCAACTGCCGTTTGGAACGGCTCAGGAAAGGAAGGAAGCGGACAGGTCAGCAGCCAGAGCTCTGTGTTGAACAAGACGCAATATTCTTATAAATCTAGGTTTGAGGAAGGCGTAGGGACAAATCCCGAAGAATTGATTGCCGCTGCGCATGCCGGGTGTTATAGTATGAAGCTGAGCTTTGTGCTGGGCGCCGCGGGCTTTCAACCGGATTCCATTGAAACCGTTTCGGCTGTTGAGCTCAAAGAAGGCGTGGTGACCAGCTCTCACCTGACCGTTAAAGCCAAAGTGCCCGGCATCAGCCCCGAAAAATTCCAGGAATGCGCCGAAGACGCCAAATTGAATTGCCCTATCAGCAAGGCATTGAACCTGGCGATCACCATGGACGCAAGCTTGTCCTAAACCCGGCTTTATTCCCGGATATGCTGATCATGTTAACCAACGAATATGTTGCCTGAACCAACAGACTGTTCAAATGAAAAGTCAAAGCCCCAACGCTTGCCTTCAAGGCGGAAATTTATAAAAGATAGCTCTGTGGCGGCTGCCGGGTTTTTTATTGTTCCCCGCCATGTATTAGGGCGGGGATATATTGCGCCCAGCGATAAGCTCAACATAGCGGCCATTGGCGTTGGCGGAAAGGGCGAGGTAAATCTCGACCTTTCCTTTAATAATGGCGCCGAAACGATCGCGGCTTTATGCGATGCGGATGACCGCCAGGCGGTCAAGGCGAGAAAAAGATGGCCCAAAGCGCCCTATTACCGCGACTTCCGGCAGATGCTGGACAAAGAAGGCAAACGCATCGACGCCGTTATCATCAGTACGCCCGACCACATGCATGCCGTGATGGCTATGCCTGCGATACAATTGGGTAAACATGTTTATTTGGAGAAACCGCTTACCCATGATATTTATGAGGCAAGGGCGCTTACCGAAGCCGCCAGAAAATACCGGGTGGTCACCCAAATGGGCAACCAGGGAAGCAGCGGCGACGATACCCGTAAGGTGGAAGCCTGGATCCAGGGAGGCGCGATCGGAGAGGTTTCCAGGGTTCATGTATGGACGAACAGGCCTGCCTGGCCGCAGGGCGTGGATGTTCCTGCGGGGCATTTTGAAGTTCCGAAGGAGCTTGCTTGGGATCTCTGGCTTGGGACTGCTCCCGCCCGCGCCTATACGCCCGCCTATTTGCCGGCTAACTGGAGAGGATGGGTGGATTTTGGCACGGGCGCGCTTGGCGATATGGGTTGCCATTTTATAGATGTTCCCTTTCGCGCTCTTCGGCTCGGTTACCCGGAGGCGGTAGAGTGTAGCGTGGGCTCGGTGTACAATGGCTTTTTTCAGCCTACCTATTACTCTGACAGTTATCCTCCTTCTTCCAAGATCCATATTTATTTTCCTGCCCGGGAGAACATGCCGAAACTGGAAATGATCTGGTATGACGGCGGCATTCTGCCACAGCGCCCGGAAGAATTATTACCCGATGAATTGATGGGCGAATGGGATGGCGGAATGATCTTCGAAGGAAGCAAGGGAAAGATAATGGCCGGATTGTTTGGAAGAAAGCCTATCTTATTGCCGACCGTCGCCATGAAACAAACGGTATTGCCCGAAGTGAAAGTCCCTTTGGTAGAAAGAGGCGAGACTGGGCACCAGACGCAATGGACGAACGCTTGCAAAAAGGGATACGGCGCTTATACCAGCTCTTCCTTTGATCAGGCGGGGCCGCTTACCGAAACCGTATTGATGGGCAACCTGGCGGTGCTGAGCTATAATTTCAGAATACCCGGAGGGCAGAGAGAGGCCGCTTTTCCCGGCAGAAAAAAATTATTATGGGATGGGGAGAATATGCGTATTACCAATTTCGACGAAGCCAATAAGTTTGTAAAAAGGAGATATCGGCAGGGGTGGACGCTATGAACGCGACCTGGATTTATTTTTGATTCATCATTTTTATTAATAAATCAATCGTCTTAAATAATGAAAAAGACCAATGCATCGAGACGGAAATTTATAAAGAGCGCATCAGTGGCCGCCGCTGGATTTATGATCGTTCCCCGGCATGTGCTGGGAAGGGGATATATCGCTCCCTCCGACAAGCTGAACGTGGCCGGCATCGGCGTAGGCGGCAAGGGAACCAGCGATCTTACGGAGATTGCTAAAAGCCCTAATGTAAATATTGTCGCCCTGGTGGATGTGGACGACAGGGAGGCGGTCAAGTCAAGAAAGAACTTTCCCAAG
>JAEUVR010000324.1 GCA_016786785.1 Chitinophagaceae bacterium | reverse complement strand
CGGATTGCTTTATAAGATCATTTCCGACGGGAAGGGCGAACTGGCAAAAAAAGGCGAATTCCTCAAAGTGCATTATACCCAGAGGATCGATCGCGTCGGCGGCCGCGACTCTGTTCTATCGACCAGCCTGAACGGCCTTCCTACCTATGCGCCCGTGGATAGCGTAGGCCCTGTTTACAATCCCGCCGAAATATTCGACATGCTGAGAAAGGGAGATAGCGCGGTCGTAGTGATGCTTGCCGACAGCCTGTTAAAAAAACAGGGGCAACTGCCTCCTTTTATCGGCAAAAAAGACAAGCTCACGCTGATCTTAAAAGTGGTGGATATTTTCGCCAGCGAGGATGACCTGAGGAAGGATCAGCAGGCATTGCTGGAAGGTAAAAAAACGCAGGAAGTGCAGGATATTGAAAAATACCTCGCTGAAAAAAATATCAAAGCCGAAAAAACAGAAAAGGGAACCTTTGTAGAAGTCCTCTCCAAAGGAAACGGTCCCGCGGCTGACAGCGGCAAAGCCGTTCATGTAAAATATAAAGGGCAGACTTTCGACGGAACGGTATTTGATTCCAACCTGGACACGACTTTCGGTCATACGGATCCGTTTGTGCTGGTCATCGGCGGCAGGGGCGCGATCGAAGGATGGGATGACGGCCTCCGTTTGTTCAACAAGGGCGGCAAGGGCAGGTTGTATATTCCTTCTATGCTGGCTTATGGTCCAAACCCGCCGCAGGGCGCGCCTATTAAAGCATTCGACAACCTGATATTCGACGTGGAAGTGGTCGACGTTACCACGCCCGCTCCGCCGGCGCAGCCTGCTCAGCCCAAAAAATAATTAGCGCTTCTGCAATAAATTAGCGGCTCTTATTATGTTTGCCCGTAGCAAGCCTGGTTGAGATTGGCGTAGGTGGAAGAAAATTAGCGGCTGATATTATGTTTTGCGCCCTGGCTGCGCAATATACAGGAGCTGAGTAAGACGCCGCCCGACAAGAACCTTGTAGCCTCGCATCAATGCATCGAAAACGCATAGGTCTTAATCAAAAGATATACAAATAATCCCGGCATATAAGCGCCGGGATTTTTTATTTGCCCGGGCCGACCTTCCTGCAAATGCCCGCATCCCGCCATTCCCTGTACAGCGCAATACATTCCCGGGCTTCGCGCACATCATGCGCCCTTAATATATTGGCGCCATGCATCAGCGCCAGCATATTCACTGCCGTTGTTCCGTTCAATGCCTGCTCCGGCTTTACCCCCAGCGTTTTGTACACCATGGACTTCCTCGACAATCCCGCAAGGATAGGCTTATCTAATACCTGCAGCGCAGGCATGTTCCTTAGCAATTCAAAATTCTGTTTGTTGTTCTTACTGAATCCAAAGCCAGGGTCTATAATGATATCCTTGATCCCCGCCAGGCGGCAAGCTTCTGTTTTGGCTATAAAATAATCCAACGCTTCCAGCGTAACGTTTTCGTAGTCGGTCAGCTGCTGCATGGTCTGCGGCGTTCCGCGCATATGCATACAGATATACGGAAGACCTGACTTCCCGGCTGTAGCCAGCATCTGGTCGTCCATGCTCCCCCCGCTGATATCATTGATGATCGAAGCGCCTGCGGCCGCGGCTTCGGAAGCTACGCGGCTGTAAAAACTATCTATTGAAAAAGGAATATCGGGAAAATGATGCGTCAGCGCCTCAAAGACGCCTTTCAGCCGGAAAAGTTCTTCATCTGCCGAAAGCAGTTGCGCGCCGGGGCGAGAGCTCTGCGCGCCGATATCAATAATGCTGGCGCCATCGCCGATCATCTGCCCGGCTTTACGGACGATCGCATCAATACCCGCTTCCTCTGCGCCCGCAATGGTCGTTTGGATAAACCTGCTTCCCTCATAAAAAGAATCAGGCGTAACATTAATGACGCCCATGACCACCGGCTCCCGGATCTCCAACAGCTTTCCTTTGCAGTTCAACGTAAACATTTTGCGGTTATCTTTACCTTTGACCGGTAAAATTCCGGAATAATTCTAACTATTGAACAATTGATTCGCCACATGTCGGACACCCTCCAGCAATACGATGCCGTAATCGCTTCCTGCAAGGAAATATTCATTAAGAAAACACAGGACTATGGAACATCCTGGAGAGTGCTCCGACCGATCTCCATCGTGGACCAGATCCTGATCAAGGCGCTACGCATCCGCTCCATCCAGGAAAAAGGCGCTCAACGCGTCGCCGATAATATCGCCGATGAGTTCAGGGGAATAGTCAACTACTGCGTCATCGGTCTGATACAGTTGTCGCGCGATACCGAAGCCATCGAAGACCTGCCCGCAGCGCAGGTTGAAAAATGGTATGACGCCAGAGTGAAGGAGACCCAGTCCCTGATGCAGGCTAAGAACCACGACTACGACGAAGCCTGGCGCCGCCTGAGCCAGGAAAGCTTTGTAGACCTGATCCTGATGAAGCTCCTGCGAATGCGGCAGATCCTGGCCAATGACGGAAAAACGCTGATCAGCGAGGGAATGGACGCTAACTACCAGGATATCATTAACTACGCTGTTTTTGCGTTGATCATGAGAGAATCTATTGAAAAAAAATCCCCGTAAAACAAACTATCCATGAAAACGCTATTAACCATCTCAAGGATCATTGTCGGTATACTGTTTATCTTTTCCGGCCTTATCAAGGCCAATGATCCGCTGGGCCTGAGTTATAAGATGCAGGAGTTTTTTGAGGTCTGGGGCTGGCATTTCCTGAACGACTATACGCTGGCTCTGTCTGTGATCATGATCGCCTTTGAGATCATCGCCGGAGTAGCGGTATTGCTGGGCTGGAAGATGAAGCTGTTCAGCTGGCTGCTGCTGGCGCTGATCATATTCTTTACCTTTCTCACCGCCTATGCGCTGTTCTCGGGCAAGATCAGGGAATGCGGTTGTTTTGGCGATTGTATCCCGCTGCAGGCAGGACAGTCATTTGCAAAGGACCTGCTGCTGCTGGCGCTGATCGGCTTTATATTTATTTACCGGGATAAGATAAGATCTTCCCTGGCTTCCCGCCGGGCCATGCTGATCCTGTTCTTTACAGCCATATTTTCTTTTGCCTTGCAATGGCATGCGCTGCTCCATTTGCCGATAGTGGATTGCCTGCCTTACAAGATCGGCAATAACATCCCTGAAAAAATGAAAGCTCCTCCCGGCGCTATTCCTGATAGCACAGTCATCGTATTCACTTACGAAAAATCGGGAAAGCCAGTCAGCTTTACCGCCGATAACTTTCCGGAAGATTTCGACGACTCCTACGTCTTTGTCAAAAGAGAAGATAAGGTGGTCAGAAAAGGCAATGCGCAAGCGGCTATCCGCGACTTCAGCCTGCAAAGTCCATCCGGGAACGATACCACGCTCGCCCTCCTAAATGAAAACCGCGAGCAGCTTTTTTTATTTGTGAAGGACGGGTATGCAAAAGGCAGCTGGACAGAAGCACTGAACATAACCCTGACGCAGGCAGAAAAAAAGGGCATCCCCGCTTTTCTTGTTACCAACCTGCCCATCGATGAGATCATGAACAATGGCCCCGAGGCGTTCCGCCGGCTTACGCCTTTACGAAGCGATGGAACAGCCATCAAAACGGCCGCCCGTTATAACCCCACGCTGTTCCTGATCAGGGGAGGAACGATCATTCATAAATGGAGCGCGCTGGACCTCGACCAGGCCCTGAAAGCCCTGCAACAAATGCCATAAGATCAGCCATTGATAAACTATATCACCAGGAAAATCATTTACGGCGTATTCGTTATGCTCG
>JAEUVR010000308.1 GCA_016786785.1 Chitinophagaceae bacterium | reverse complement strand
TAAATTTAATAACTGTAAACGATTACAATCATGACAACAACGCAAAAACTTATTCAACCCAAAATGGGTTTATTGAAGTTAGCCGAGAAGCTCGGCAATGTTTCTGAAGCCTGCAAAGTAATGGGCTATAGCAGAGACAGTTTTTACAGATTCCAAAAGCTTTATGAAGATGGCGGAGAGCTTGCGCTCAAAGAGATCAGTCGGAGTAAGCCGATATTAAAAAACCGGATAGCGGAACCAGATGAGCAAGCTGTTGTTGCTTATGCTATTGAACATCCTGAACAGGGACAAGCCCGTGCGAGTAACGAACTCAAAAAAAGAGGTATCAGTGTATCACCTGCTAGTATCCGTTGCGTATGGCTCCGCCACGATCTTGAAACAATGCAAAAGCGCTTAAAGGCGCTGGAAGCTAAGGTAGCGCAAGATGGGATGATTCTTACCGACAGCCAGGTGGCGGCCCTGGAACGCAAGAAAGAAGAACAGGAAAGCCGTGGGGAAATAGAGACGCATCACCCTGGATATTTGGGTTCTCAGGACACCTATTATGTTGGCTATATCAAAGGGGTCGGCAAAATCTATCAGCAAACCTTTATTGACACTTACACAAGAGTGGCTTTTGCCAAGTTGTATGACCGCAAGAATGCGCTGATAGCAGCAGACATGCTTAACGATAAAGTGTTGCCTTTTTACCAAAGCCAGTCAGTGGATCTATTGCGAATACTAACAGATCGCGGAACAGAGTACTGCGGAGCAAGAGAGCATCATGAATATCAGTTGTACCTTACCATTGAAGATATTGATCATACAAAAACAAAGGCAAAAAGTCCACAAACAAATGGCATCTGTGAGCGCTTTCACCGGACAATACAAGAGGAATTTTATGCAATAGCATTTCGCAAAAAAATGTACGATTCATTGGAACTAATGCAGAAAGACCTTGACGACTGGCTTGAGTATTATAACAATCAACGATCTCATAGCGGTCGTTATTGCTTCGGAAAAACGCCTATGCAAACCTGGCTCGATAGCAAGGAACTGGCTAAAGAAAAACGAATAGATCAATTATATTCAAAAGCCGAAGTGCATTCCTGAAGCTTTATCCACAAAAAAATTGCGGAGACGCCCCCGACGGTACATCGCAGCAAATTTTTTAGTGGATAAAATATTTGTAAATTTAAAGACCGGTTATAAACCCAAAAATCGAAAACTGTCAGATCAAATATTAGCAACTACACCTTATTAGACTCATAATCAGAGGGTCGCTGGTTCGAGCCCAGCAGGGTCCACATAGTATTGTAAAGGGTTTCACACAAATGAGACTCTTTTTGCTTTCAGTCATTTGCATACAAGCGCCTTTTTAGCGCCGCCAAAATGAATTATTTTTTCCACTTCATTTTGGTATTGCTTAATAAAAAATTCACTCATAAGCATTAATCTATACCGTTATTTTTTAAACCCTATCCTTTCCCGGTCTTCCCATTTTCTTTGCGCCGCCTTATCGTCCAGGAGGTTTTCCATCGCATCGTAAATGCTATTTAGTTGGACATCATGTTCACTCAACCTTTGCATAATTTCCCGCAGTTGTTCCTTTAAATCGGTTTGCCGTAATATTATACGCCTTATTTCAATAAAAGCCCTCATAATGGCAATGTTCATATCTATAGCCTTATCGCTGTTTAAAACGCCACTTAACATGGCAACTCCTTGCTCCGTAAAGGCATAAGGCGTCACATTGGTATTGCGCTTACTTTGGGATCCGGTCACAAATTGTGACCGGATAGTATCGCTTTCCGATGCGGTAACAGATTGTGACCGGATAGCCTGCCATTCAATAAGGGTAAGCCTAAACATAAAATCTTTGGGGAACCGCTTTATATTCCGCTTTACAGCCTGGTTCAGCGCTTTGGTTTGTACTTCGTAAAGAGCCGCCAAATCAAAGTCCAACATTACCCGTTCCCCCCGAATTTCGCAAATCCTGTTTTGGATGCTTTGAATTATTTGCATATTGATTGGGTTACATCTTAATGAAAACGGCGTCTCCATGATTTTGATTATGACAAGATGCGCAATATTGTGGTACAGCGAGTAATTGAGAGAGGGTGGCCTAAGGACTGGCATTTCATATTAAATAAATATGGAGTTGATGGGGTAAAATCTGCTATTAAGGACAGATGATGAGATTTACGAAGAAAAGTACGTAACCAGAGGAGGCGACTGCGTTCTTACTTTTCCCGCGGTCCATAATGAGGTAGTTCCTCTCCCTCTTCATAAGCGCCGATGTCAGGCCCCCTGCCCCTGAAATTATTGTTGATATTCGGAATGACCTGCGCTGCATCGATCACGACTGATCCTTTTTTGGGTCGTAGATCGGGAACAATCGGCGTTAACAAGAGCGGCGTAAGCGGAAATTCCACGCCTTCAAAAACTTCATTGAATTGCAGATCGCCAAGGCCATGTAACTCAGCCTCGGAAAAAGGGATTGATCCAATGAAAGCTTTATAAGGAGTACCCGAAACGCCGACAGCGTCGTAATCAAATGAACTGTGTTCGCCTGGCTCGATGATCTCGGCAGCATACGGCTTTCCAGGCCCATATCCTCCTTTCATCCTAATATTATGCGTGGGTCCCCCGAACGCCAGATTATTCCTGAAATAAGCGTAATCCATTTTTGCATTTCCTCCCAGACCTGCGCCAACCTTTACAACTGTGTTGTGAAGCGCCACATCGCCCACGCTAAAATTTTTAAATTTAAAAGCGCTATGAATAATATTGTACATCACATTTCGAAAGAAATAGGTAGGTCCGCCCAAACTTGGTTGTGAGCTGACCCCCACGCAACAATCGGTCATTCTATTCCTGTAAACCCTGCAGTTTGAATAACTGAAATCGCATTCAACGCCATCGTCCACCGCCACGTAAATATCATTATTGAAAATATCAAAACAGAATTGCTTGCTGGCCCGAGGGCCTTCCATTGTAGATATATTATCGCGGAAACCTGTAATACGGTTATAGCATATTACATTTCCCGACCCTGTTACCTGGATGCCTTCGCCTGCATTTATGCCTAAATTGCCAAGGGATTTACGCTTCCAGGTGCAAACCCCCTGAAGCGTATTGTCAGCGAAATAACAATTGATCGCCCCGGGAAGATCAGCGAGAATGCCGGTTTCTGCCTCGATATTGCAATAAGTGATAGAACAATTCTCGCAGCCGTCCATGATAATCCCCACGCCCTTCTTCCGTGAATTTTTCACTTCGAGTCCCTCGATAAACACCCATTTCTTATGCCGCAAATCAATGTTGGTAAAAATTGCTTTCCCCTTTGTACAGCGATAAACGACGGGCCTTTGCTGTTCCCCACTTTTTACATGCAATGTATCGTAAACATCAGGCGGCAAATCTATGATTTCGGCATCTTCGCCCGGAACAGGAATTGGCCTTGTCGTCGCTTCAATAAACTTTTCAGCATTGCCGCCATCGGGGTCCGAAAGTTGTAACCGGATCTCATAAGTAGTAGCAGGTTTAAGGTCGAATATGCTTCCCGAATGCCTGTTTTGCCAGTTAAATCCATAATGACTACCGGCAACGATACGGCGAAGAGGCATGGCTTCGCTCCAGTTATCTGCGCCCTTTTCTTTATAAAAGACCTTTACCTGCCCATTCTGATTATTATCGCCGTCAATCATCCACTCAACAGCGAGGTTATGGATAGTAGGATAGGGAGAGCTGATCTCGCCTGGCGTAGTTGCATCCTGGCACATGGCCGGATGAATTTTCAGTATTATCAATATGAAAAGAAAAGATATATTTAAACCCAGACGCGCGCTCCTACACTTTTTTATCAGAGAATGTGTATTCATTATCATTCATGATTGAAGATTAAATAGATCGGGCAATCCTTTACCAACCCGGATTTTGCGTAAGATTGACATTAAGTCCAAGTTCCTTTGTAGGCACAGGCCAGAGATAATCCTTTTGAGCATTGAATCGCCGACCGGAAGCATTCTGTACAATCACAAATCCATCCGGCGTCAACTGCGGATTGTCCAGCTGTCCTTGTTCATCAGGAAAATACTTTGCGCCTATCACAGCATGAGGAAGCTCGTCTTCAGCGGTCTTCCAACGAATAATATCCCAGTATCTCATTCCTTCGAAAGCCAACTCCACACGCCGTTCTCTCCTGATCTCCGTACGCATGTCGAGGCTATTGGAAGAGACAAACGAATTGGTGAGGGCGGGCATGTTCACGCGCGCTCTGAGTAGGTTAATGGTTTCGCTCAACTCATTATCAGACACGCTTCCATTAAGCTCGAATTTTGCTTCGATATTATTTAATAAAACTTCAGCATACCTTATGATAATATTATCAATATAGCTCTCGTTAGCGGCCCAATCATGCGAGATAAAGTATTTGCATGATCTGTATCCTGTCGGCGCATACTGGAAAGTAGGAACGTAATTCCCGTAAACATAAAAGGAGTATTTATTGAAAACCGACATGGCCATGCGCGGATCGCGGTTTTCGAATTCGGTATAAGTGTTCGTTTGCGCCTTATAGAAAGGCGATTTCTCAATTGGCAAACCGTCTTTATACAGGTAAGCGTCCATGATCGTTCGGGTTGGGCTAAGCAAACCATCCCTGGAATATCCATTTGCGGAAATGCTATTTACTTCATTCTCGCCATAAATTCTGACAAGGATATTTTCCGGGTTTGATTTTCCCTCGCCGACGTACTGGAAATTGTAAAAAAAGCTGCTGTCGGGATTGGCATTGTAACGGAAAAGCGCGTTGTCTCCCGCTGACATTACGGCCGAACTGGCCTCAATAGCTATTTGCAGGTGAGATTGGTAGGCGCCGTAGTTGAAGAATTTCTGACGGGCGCCTTCAAATAAAGCGACTCTGGATTTGAAGGCCAGGGCGGCAGTTGAAGTGATTCTTCCATACTCGTCTTCAGGCTGCTCGCCTGCGGAAGGAAGCTTTAAAGCCGCGTTATCCAAATCGAGATAAATTGAATCTATTATTGCTGCGCGATCGGTCTTTGCCGCAAACAGTTCAGGGTCGTCCAACAAAAGCGTTTTACGTACCAGAGGCGCATCGCCATAACGTTTGACGAGCTCAAAATACGCGAAGGCTCTGAAGAACGCCGCTTCTCCCAGGTATTTATCAATCTCCTCTGTCTCGCCGACTACATTTACGGCTTTTTCCAGGATATTATTACACGCCCTGATCAGGTTATAATTATTGGTCCATATATCCGAAGTAGAAGGTTTAAGCCAGCTTCCGTCGCTTACGGAATTGGGGCTTGTGGCATAGGCGTCGATAGACATAGCATCGTCCAGTTTGTCTACCATGATATCAGGAAGAAACGAATAGAGATAATTGGCGGCCAGCTTTAAATCGTTAGGCGTTTTCCAGAAATTTTCATCAGACACTTCCGTTTGCGGAAATTGATCTAGTTTTTTTGAACACGCTGACAGGATCAACGCTGTAAACAAAACTACTGCGTAAGCGATATATTTAAACTTCATATATTTTGCATTTGAATAGTTAGTTAGAAGGTCACATTAAGACCTATTGCATAAGAACGGAAAAATGGATAGTTATAAGCCGCATTGTTTGGATTCTCAGCGTCAAAATATTTGTACCACATCTTGGTTTTCTCCCAGATATCCTGCCCGGTAAAATAAACCCTTGCCTTCTGGATCTTTACGATTTTAGTCATACGTTGCGGAAGAGTATAACCGATCTGGAGATTTTTAAGCCGGATGTACGCCGCATTCTGTATCCATTTAGTTGAAGCGACAGTATTCTGCGTTCCTTCAAGATAAAGTCGGGGAAAGAGGGCATTGGGGTTATTTGGCGTCCAGTAATCCTGGTTGATCTTCCAAGGCTGTCGCCATGATTCTACAAAAGGAACGACTACATAAGGGTAGATCTCGATATTTCTTTTTCCCACTCCCTGGATCAATGCA
>JAEUVR010000322.1 GCA_016786785.1 Chitinophagaceae bacterium | reverse complement strand
AGCCGATCACATCAATAGTAAGCGTTATAAATATAAAGCCGATGGCAGCGCCTTTTGTCGTCCTCATCTAATGGGCATAAGGGTGCAAAGATGCAAAGAGTAAGCCGAATATGGATAGTTTTGAGAAAAATTGATTTCCTCAATAAGTTGAAGCGTTCGCTGAGAAGCGGGTAGCGACCTGGCTTAATGCTTTACGGGAAGCGAATGGGGCAATGTTCTCTATCTGTCAGGGGACTCCGTTCCGGCCTTAACGTTTTATGAGGTCGCGGATAAAAACTCAGTGAGTCGCTACCGAAAAGCGCCGCTTTTGGCGCGGTTAGGTAAACTTGGTAATTTTGATCAATGTCTACTCTTAAAGAAAGGATTTCGGAGCTGGCAAAAGCATATGCTCCCGATTTCATCGATATTCGCCGTCATCTGCATGCGCATCCTGAGCTAAGCTACCAGGAGTTCCAGACCTCAGCCTATATTCAACAACAGTTAAAAGCATTTGGAATTCCCTTTAAGGTCATGGCTGAAACAGGCGTGATCGGCTTGATTGAAGGAAATAACCCCGGGAAAAGAACTGTCGCCCTGCGGGCGGATATTGACGCGCTTCCTATCGAGGAAGCTAATGATGTTCCCTATCGTTCGCAGCATAAGGGCGTCATGCATGCCTGCGGCCATGACGTGCATACTGCCTGTCTTTTGGGGGCGGCCAGGATATTAAATGAATTAAGATCGCATTGGGAGGGATCTGTTAAGCTGATCTTTCAGCCCGGCGAAGAGCGTAATCCCGGCGGCGCCAGCCTGTTGATAAAAGAAGGGGTATTGAAAGATCCGGCGCCTTCCGCGATATTCGGGCTGCATGTGCATACCGGGTTGGAAGCGGGTAAGCTGAGTTTCCGCCCAGGCAAGGTGATGGCCAGCGCCGACGAACTTTATTTTACTGTAAAAGGAAAGGGGGGGCATGCCGCCACTCCCCATCTTACCGCGGATACCGTATTGGTCGCTTCCCAGATCGTGGTAGCGCTGCAGCAGGTGATCAGCCGAAACAATGATCCGTTTACGCCTTCCGTTTTATCTATCTGTTCCATACAGGGAGGCCATACCACCAATGTTATTCCAAACGAAGTAAAGCTGATGGGCACTTTTCGAGCGTTGGACGAAGAATGGAGATTCAGGGCGCACGAGCTCATCAGGAGAATAGCCGTTTCCACCGGCGAAGCAATGGGCGCAACGGTGGACGTGCGCATTGACGTAGGTTATCCCGCCGTTTATAATAACGAAAAGCTGCATGATATTGCCTGGCGGCTTGCCTGTGAACTGGAAGGCGCCGGGAACATAGAGACAACGGAAATGAGGATGGGCGCGGAAGATTTCGGCTATTATTCACAGGTCATACCCGGATGCTTTTACCGTTTGGGCGTGGCGAATACGGAAAGAGGCATTACTTCGGGCGTACACACTCCCACTTTTAATATTGATGAATCGGCCATTGAGAAAGGCATAAAAATGATGGCCTGGCTGGGCGCCAGGGCTGAGTATTGAATTGTTGCAGAAGAGAACGGCGGTTGGATGATTGGCTGACGCATTGGCAAGAACCGGAACATTGAATCGATTGAGCGTATTGATTTGTTTCGCTTGTGAATTGGCGTTTTTTCTGACTGCTATATTTTTGAAAGATATATTTTTCGTATGTTCTTGTCCGTTATATATCGACGATGACGGAATCATTATTTGAGCGTAATGCGCGCCGGTTATAGAATTTATTCCGATTCTGTTCCGCCGCCGATGGACACTTCTATGGTTTCCGGAACAATGTATACGCCTTCGGGAAATATTCTCTGTATGCTCCTGTAATAGTTTTCGGCGTCTTCGCGCGTTTTGAAATTACCCACCCGCAGCCGGAAAAAAGGCGCCTGGTACATCAAATACGCTTTTAATTCGGGAAACTCGCGGTAGACCTTTGTCTTTGCATCCACGACCTTGTTCCGGTTATTGGAGCTGATCACCTGTATACGAAA
>JAEUVR010000268.1 GCA_016786785.1 Chitinophagaceae bacterium | reverse complement strand
AACCGGATCGCTTCGCCGGTGCTCTTCATCTCAGGACCTAATTCCCTGCTTACGCCCGGAAACTTATTGAAACTGAATACCGGCTCCTTAATGGCAAATCCCTTAAGCTTTTTCTCGAATTTAAAATCGGTGAGTTTATGCGAGCCGATCATGACCTTGGTGGCGATGTTCAGATAAGGTATCTGGTAAGCTTTTGCAATGAAAGGCGTGGTGCGCGATGCCCTGGGGTTGGCTTCGATAACAAATACCTTACCGTCCTTAATGGCAAATTGTATATTGATCAATCCGCGGATATCCAGCGCGCGGGCGATCTTTTCTGCATAGTGCTCCATCGTGGTCACTACCAGCGGGGTAAGATTGAATGCGGGCAATACGGCATTGCTGTCGCCGCTATGTATGCCTGCCGGTTCAATATGTTCCATGACGCCCATGACATGAAAATTCTCTCCATCAAAAATGGCGTCTATCTCGGCTTCCTGGCAACGGTCAAGGAAGTGGTCGATCAGTATTTTATTGCCGGGGATATGTTTAAGCAGGCTGACTACCGCTTTTTCAACGTCTTCATCATTGATCACGATCCGCATTCGCTGTCCGCCCAGTACATAGCTTGGTCTTACCAGGACAGGATAGCCTACGCGGTTGGCTACCGCAATGGCGTCGTCGACGGAATAAGCGGTGCCATATTCGGGGTAGGGGATCTCCAGCGCTTTCAGCATATCGCTGAACCGCCCGCGGTCTTCCGCGATATCCATACTGTCGAATGAAGTGCCTATGATCTTTATTCCTTTCTCAGAGAGTTTCTCTGAAAGTTTCAAAGCGGTTTGGCCTCCCAACTGCACGATAACGCCTTCAGGTTTTTCCAACTCGATGATCTCCCACAGATGCTCCCAGTAAACCGGCTCGAAATACAGCTTATCGGCCATATCAAAATCCGTGCTCACGGTCTCGGGGTTGCAGTTGACCATGATGGCCTCATAACCGCATTCCTTGATGGCCAGTAAACCGTGCACACAGCAATAGTCGAATTCAATTCCCTGGCCGATCCGGTTTGGACCCGAACCCAGCACAATGATCTTTTTCTTATCGCTCGCCTTACTTTCATTGGCCTGGCCATTCTCGAAAGTAGAATAGAAATAGGGCGTTTTTGCTTCAAACTCTGCGGCGCAGGTGTCCACCATTTTGTATACCCGGGTGATGCCTGCGGCCTTTCTTTTTTCGTATAGCGCATCTTCCGTGCCGTCATTCATGATCCGGCAGATCTGTTCGTCGCTGAAGCCAAGGCGTTTTGCATCCTTTAACAGGTCCATCGGCAAGGTGTCGAACTTGTAATTGGCCAGCTCTTTTTCCATTGCGCATATCTTCTGTATCTCGTACAGGAACCACCGGTCAATCCCATTGGTGGCTTTTGAGATGGTGCTTACGGAGATGCCGGCCATCAATGCATCCTTTATACGGAAGATCCGATCCCACCTGGGCGTTTTGATGTATTCCAGCAGGGCTTCGGCCTGCATCAGGCTTTTTCCATAATATCCCAAGCCCACGGCATTGTTTTCAAGGCTCTGGCAGGCTTTCTGGATGGCTTCGGCAAAACTTCTGCCGATGGCCATCACTTCTCCCACGCTTTTCATCTGTAATCCCAGGCTATCGTCGGAGCCCTTGAATTTATCAAAGTTCCAGCGGGGCATTTTCAGGATCACGTAGTCAAGCGTAGGCTCAAAATAAGCCGATGTGTTGCCGGTGATCTGGTTGGGCAGTTCATCCAGCGTAAATCCGATGGCCAGTTTAGCGGCTATCTTAGCGATGGGATACCCGGTAGCTTTAGAGGCCAGGGCCGAAGAACGGCTTACGCGGGGATTGATCTCTATGGCAATGATCTCTTCCGTATCGGGATTAAGCGCAAACTGGACATTACAACCTCCGGCAAAATTGCCCAGGTCGCGCATCATGCGGATGGCCGTGTTACGCATTAGCTGGAAGGCCGTATCGCTGAGGGTCATGGCCGGCGCTACCGTTATGGAATCGCCGGTATGGACGCCCATGGGGTCGAAGTTTTCCACGGTGCAGATGATGACCACATTATTATTCGAATCCCTCAATAGTTCCAATTCAAATTCTTTCCATCCCAGCACGGCTTTTTCTACCAGCACTTCA
>JAEUVR010000251.1 GCA_016786785.1 Chitinophagaceae bacterium | reverse complement strand
GAAATTTGTTTATCCCATTAAGGCGCTCAGCATCGTGGACGAATACCTCGAGCATGCGCGACTGTTTATTTTTTATAACGGGGGCGCCGAAAAAGCGTATATTTCCTCCGCAGACTGGATGGTCCGCAACCTGGATCATCGTGTGGAAGCGACCTGCCCGATTTATGATCCGCATATTAAAAAAGAACTGATCGAGATGATGGACATCCAGTTAAGCGATAATGTAAAAGCGAGGATATTGGATAATGAACTGAGCAATAGGTATGTGTCCGCCGCTCCGCCCGGCTATACCGCTCCGTCGGGCGGGCGCAGAAAAGCTAAGGCAGCGGAAGGCGCAACGTCCGCCGATACGGCGCCGCCTCGTAAAATAAGATCGCAGTTGGAGATATACCAATACCTTCAGCAGAAAGCGCTCATGGCTTTGCCGTCTTCAGGCGACAATCGCAAAAAGCGCCAGGCCCTGACAAAGGGAGAACAGCATTCCCCTGATCAAATCCTAAAAACGAGCATTAACAAATGAGATTGGCTGCCATCGATATAGGAAGTAATGCGGCGCGTTTGTTGATCTCCGAAGCAAGGGTCAATGAGCAGGGGCAAGCGGAATTCCAGAAGTTGAACCTGGTAAGGGTGCCGCTCAGGCTGGGTTTTGATGTGTTTGAGCGCAACGAGATATCGCCGGAAAAAGAGCTCATGATACTGAAGACCATCCAGTCGTATAAACTGCTGACGGATGTTTACCAGGTAGAGCGGCTCAAGGCCTGCGCTACTTCGGCTATGCGCGACGCGCGCAATGCTTCCGGGATCATAGAAAGGGTAAAAGCCGAAACAGGCGTCTCTATAGAGATCATCTCCGGCGATGCGGAAGCCAGTTATATTTATGAGAACCATATCGCGGAGAACCTCGACAAGCAGCATTCCTATTTGTATATCGACGTAGGCGGCGGGAGCACGGAGCTTACTTTTTTCGCCGATGGCCGGCTGGTATTCAAAAGATCCTTTAATATCGGTACGATCCGTATCCTGAAAAACCAGGTGGAAGAGCAGTTATGGGATGAGATGAAAAGCTTCCTGGCGCGGGAAACAAAGGAGCGTCAGCATGATATGGTCGCCATCGGCTCGGGCGGAAATATCAATAAGATATTTTCCCTGTCTAAAAGAAAGGAAGGCAAACCGCTGCATCTTAACGCGTTGAAAGACTATTACAGCGAGTTCAGCAATTCTTCTGTTGAGGAAAGGATAAAGCTGTACAAGTTAAAGGAAGACCGCGCGGACGTGATCGTGCCGGCATTGCTGATTTATATTAACGTGATGCGTTGGGCAAATATTGAACAGATCTTTGTGCCGAAGATCGGGCTGGCCGACGGATTGATACAACACCTGTATGAAGAAGCGGCCGGCCAGACTGCAAATGCCTGATTTAACCAATTGTCTTATTTATATTTTTAAACCATGAGCGTAAATAAAGAGATTAAAAAGATCACGACGAATACCATCCAGAAGATGAAAGCCAACGGCGAAAAGATATCTATGCTTACCGCCTATGATTTTTCTTTTGCCCGGCTTTTTGATATGGCGGGGATAGACGTGTTGCTGGTGGGCGATTCCGCCTCCAATGTGATGGCCGGCCATGAGACCACGCTTCCGATAACGCTCGACCAGATCATCTATCATGCATCTTCGGTTATCCGGGGCGTTAGCCGGAGCCTGGTAGTGGTAGATCTGCCCTTCGGATCCTACCAGTCCAATTCCCGCGAAGCGCTTGCGTCAGCGATCCGCATCATGAAAGAGACCGGCGCGCACGCGGTGAAGCTGGAAGGCGGCGAAGAGGTATTGGAGTCGGCCAAAAGAATACTGGCGGCAGGCGTTCCCGTGATGGGGCATCTGGGATTAACGCCCCAGTCTATTTATAAATTCGGCACCTATACCGTTAGAGCCAAGGAAGAAGCAGAAGCGGAAAAATTAAAGAATGACGCCCGGCTCTTACAGGAAGCCGGCTGTTTTGCGCTGGTATTGGAAAAGATCCCCGCTATGCTCGCTAAAGAAGTGTCCGAAAGTCTCGATATCCCCACTATCGGCATTGGCGCCGGCAAATACTGCGACGGGCAGGTGCTGGTGATGCACGATATGCTGGGCATCAATACCGCTTTCAAACCCCGTTTTCTCCGCCAGTACCTCAACCTTGAGCGCCAGATCACGGAAGCTGTGCAGCATTATGTAAGCGATGTGAAGGCCAACGATTTCCCCAACGAGCAGGAGCAGTATTAAACGGTTTCCCGAATAAAAAACATATGGCTTAGGGCCGCTCCTATCAGCTGCAGAACGTACTGTTTCTCAGGGCTTCAGGCCTGAGGCCCTAAGTGAATAACTATTGCGGTGGCCCTAACTAAGCGTTGGTTGATTGAGTATTTGTCTTCAGCGATCCTTTTACTATCCTTCGTTTATCCTTCGTTTATCTTTCGCCTGAGATTCAGCTCATGCCTATCCAATATTCGGTCGTTCCAGGACGGTCGCCCTAAACAGTAGACAAGATATCCGCTTGTCACGCTACCCTAAAAACAATATTGTCATGATCTTCAAGGCGGGGTATGAGGAATCACTCCTCTACAACTGCTGCTTAATATCGGCATCCAATACCTGGTACAATTGCAGGCCGGTAGCGGCGGAATGCAGCTTTTTGTACAGGGTCTGGCAGTCGGTGGGGGCGACCATATTGGAAAGGGTCTTCATCTCCTCATAGAAAAAATACTTCATGTATCTTTTTTCT
>JAEUVR010000228.1 GCA_016786785.1 Chitinophagaceae bacterium | reverse complement strand
ACCTGGATAACATCTGTATACCCGATCACCTTCATGCCGCCGAGCGTGATGATCAGCGCAAAGATCGCCAGGCCAAGCATGATGACGTGAAAGTACTGTCCACCTGCCAGCCCATTAATGGCCAGGGCGCCGAGGTATAATATAGAGGTAAGGTTCACGAAAATATAAACGAATAGCCAGATGATGGCCATGACCAGGGCGACTGTTTCATTATATCGTCTGGTCAGGAACTGAGGCATGGTATAGATCTTGTTCTTGAGGTAAACGGGAATGATCCATACGGCAATGATGACCAGCGCGAGCGCCGCCATCCATTCATAGGCGGCGATGGCGATCCCTACGAAGAAGCCCTCCCCGCTCATGCCGATAAATTGTTCGGCGGAAATATTTGACGCGATCAGCGAAGCGCCGATCGCCCACCAGGTGAGGGAGCCCTCCGCTAAAAAGAAGTCCTTGGTATCTAAACTTTTCTGTTTTTTACGTTGATATATCCAGTAGCCATAAGAGGCGACGATCAAAAAGTAGGCGATAAATACTGCGTAATCTGCAAAGACCAGTTGATTATTCATAAAAACAAGCGCTCGTTAATAAAGTAAGGTATGGGTTTGGTATATGCTATTTGCAAACTACGTGTTTTAGCAATATTTATTTGTGGAACCGGTAATAAATTTCATTTTGCGATGATCTATACCGCTCCAGGACATAAGCGGCGATCATTTGCCGCGGCTCGCCAGCTTGCCTATGCCAACAAATAAAAGAGAGATCCCAAGAAAGGCGATCAGCAGGATAAGGCTATTGAGCGCCAGGTCAGGATAACCGATGGTTGTCGCGTCAATAAAAGGATAGGGGTAAAAACCGTTGTACCCTCCCTGGATAAGGATGTATACTAAATAAACGAAGGGAAAAAGCAACCAGGAAAATGCATGGCGCCATTGCAGGGTTCCTTTTTGAACGAATACCAGCCAGTAGATAATGAACAGCAGGGGCGCAAGGGAGTGCAGTATTTCGTCGACTAACTGTTGCAACCCGATGGGTTTCCATAAGGATCGCAGGATGATGTTATACACGATCCCTACAATGGAAATATAGACGGCTATCGCGGTCAGCGTGGTTGGTTTTTTGAAGAACCGGGTAAACGGGGTAGGGCGCCCGATCAATGCGCAGGTATAACAAATTGCAACGAGGATATTGGAGAGTATGGTAAAATAGCTGAAAAACCGAAGAATGGTTTCCGGTATAGAGACGACGCGGTTGACAATGATCAGCCAGAGCTGAAGGATCACGGCAAACCATCCCGCTAAGGCGCCCGCCAGCGAATAATAAAAGAAAATGTTTCTGTTTGCGGAGGAACTGCTGCGGGATGTGTCGGTCATATACTTGTATTTAGGAAAGTGAACGCGTATTTTATTTTACCTTCATGTAAAATAGCCTTATGGATTTCCTAAAAGATATATGGTTTTTCCTGAAGGAACGCAAAAAATTTTGGTTGGCGCCGTTGATCCTCATTCTCTTGTTGTTCGGGTTACTCCTGATCTTTGCCGGCAGCTCAGCTATAGCCCCCTTTATTTATACTTTATTCTGAGCCCCGGGTCCCACGCATATTCAGCGGAGGGGTATTGCTTGCCTTATGCTGATCCTGCGCGGGCCATTTCGGGAAGGGGCATATTTCTTCGATTCTTACTTACGCAGGCGTCCTGATCCCTGGTTATTACCGATAAACCCTGAAGCGTCAATGAAGATAAAATAGCCTAACCCAATTTTTCTTATTTCTATCCCTGGTTTACGATAGTGATAAGCAAATCGCTTGCCTCGCCGGCGGGGAACAATCAGGAACAAGGGGCCTGTATGGTCTGCGACCGGTTTCGCCTGGCAAGCCCCTCATCAATAATCAGGAACAGGATTCTTGTATGGCCTGGCTGACCTCGCCATTGACCAATTTTTCAAATTTGTCCGTTACGGCGTTCAGGAAGCCGGGCAATTGGGTAAGGTCATGGCCCCAGTATGCGGTATTGGACAATACGGCTTTCACCAGCTCTTTTCCGCCTGACTGTTCTCTTTCGGCAAACCAGCCTGCGTGGTCGTCCTGGATGGTATAGGACTTGCCGTTGGCATTGCCGGTAAAGACGCCGTTCTTTTCGGAGCATCTCATAAACAGTATATAGGCGGCGAACCCAAGGGCCATTGCTTTAGGAACGACGCCTGTTCTTTCGTAGTGTTTCAAGAGCAGGGGCAGGTTGCGCATCCTCATTTTGGAGGAATACTGAACAGTAATGCTTAGCCAGCGGTGTTCTATAAAAGGATTGCGGAACCTGTCCAATACTTTTTCTCCGAACTCCTTTGCTTCTTCGTGAGAGAGATCATGACCTACAATGGAAGGCGCAATTTCCCGGAACATTAACTCGCTGATAAAGCCTTCTATTTCTCGGCTATCCATGGCTTGCTTTACCGTTTCATATCCCGCCAGGTGCGCGAGCCCGCAGGTAAAAGTGTGCGACCCGTTTAACAAACGCAGTTTTAATTCCCGGAACTTGGTAATGTCTTCTGCAATAACAACTCCCTTATCGGCGCCGGCAAAAGAAAGCGTCTTCGCTATTTCAGGAGAGGCTTCAATTGCCCAAAGGCTATAGCTTTCGGAAGTGATCAACAGATCGTCGGTATATTGATAACGTTCTATAAATGCCGCGCTTTCCGCCGGCGCCAGTTTGCCGGGAACGATCCTGTCCACCAGCGAACTGCAAAAATGATTAGCGGCGCTCAGCCAGTCGAGAAAAGCCTGATCAACGCCGTTTAATTTTGCGAGGTCCATGACAATCGACGCTAATTTTTCGCCGTTGTTCACGATCAGTTCTGTAGGGATGATCACAAGGCCTTTTGCCGGGTTGCCGTTAAACGCTTTGTACCGGGCATGTAAAAAGGCCAGCAGCTTGCCGGGGAATGAAGCAGGCGGCGCGGCGTCGATCTTATCGTCTTTTACGAGTTGTATCCCTACTTCCGTAGTGTTAGAGACGACAATTTGCATATTCGGATCGGCGGCGCAGGCTAATATCTCCTCCCATTCATCTGCTGCAGAGAGCGCCCTGCTGATGGAGGCGTTAATAATATTTTTCTCGATCTTGTTATTGTTTTCCAGGCCGCGGATACAATGGGTATATAAGCCGTCTTGTTGTTTAAACGCTTCCAGGTCGCCGGAAGCGGTCGATTTCACCACTACTACTCTTCCATTGAACTTCCCCTGCTTATTGGCGGCGTCGATAAAATAATCGGGCAGGCCTCTTAACAATACGCCTGTGCCAAATTGCAATACCTTCTCCGGAAGGTTTATGGTTTCTGTTGAGGGGACGGAGAACCCTTCGGTATGTTTCAGGTTATTAAGCGTTTTGATCGATAGTTTTTCCATACTGTTCATTTTGTTCCGGACGACTGGTTGTTTTTTAATAATATATTCATGACTGAATATAAAAGAAAGGCGTTTATATTCAGAAGTAATAAAATTAATACAGTTTCTATTATTAAAAGCCTGCCGGGACGCCGCCCTGGTTTTTATTTGTGAGAGCGTTCCCGGCAAAAAGGCAAAATTAAAAGAATAGTCTGTTTAATGATAAAGCCCGCCGGCGGAACGAGCGCCCTGATTTTCATCTTTCTCCTATCTGAAAATGCCTTAATTTGCGCTACTGACGATGAATCACTACGCTACAATAAAGGATATTGCCCGTATATTGAAGATATCCACGTCTACCGTTTCCCGCGCGTTGCGCGATACTTATGACGTAAGCAAGGAGACCAAGGAAAAGGTGCTGGCTGTTGCGACGGAGTTGAATTATAAGCCCAATTATAACGCCACGGCGCTGGCGAGAGGAAGCACGTATAATATTGGCATTATCCTGCCGATGATCAATAACTATTATTTTTCAACGGTGTTGACGGGCATCCAGCAAGCCGCCTACAGCAAGGGTTTCAACATTGTATTGTTTATTACCAATAATTCCGCGGAAAGAGAATTGTCCATTATACAAAACCTGTTTATTACCAGTTTGGACGGCCTGCTGGTTTGTATTTCTTCAGATTCGGATTCCTGCGGCCATTTCCAGGAGATCATCGATTCGGGCTGCCCGATTGTTTTTTTTGACAGGGTGCCTTCAAATATTAAGACCTCTACCGTTATCCAGGACGATTTTAACGGCGCTTTTGAAGCTGTGGAGCACCTGATCAGGAACGGGTATACCCGGATAGCGCATATCGCCGGTTCGCAGGGCATGGTGTTTACCGAACGGCGGGTACAGGGATACCTGGCGGCGCTGGAAAAAAATAATTTTCCCATACGCAAGGAATGGATCGTTTACTCAGGATTTTCCCAGGAAGACGGAGAAGCGGATACCTACCGGCTGCTGGATGGGGAAGAAAGGCCCGACGCTATTTTTGCGGCGAATGACCGCAAGGCTATCGGGGCGATGCTGGCATTAAAAGCCAGGAATATTCAGATCGGCAGGGAAATAGGCATCGTGGGTTTTACAAACGACCCTATGTCGTCAATTATTACCCCTACGCTAACTACTGTAGCCGAGCCCGCTTTTGAAATGGGCAGGGAGAGTTGCGAACTGCTGATCAAACATATCAAAAAGAAAAATTTTATACCTGAAGAGAAAGTGTTCCCCGCAAAGCTGATCGTTCGGGAATCGAGTATAAAAAAATAGGCATTTCCTTAATGTCGTCGCATGATGGCGTTAAAATGAAAGGAGCGTATCCGCTTACATGCCGGTACGCTCCTTTCATTTTGGGGTAATCCTTATCCTTCGTTTATCGCCGCCTCAGCGCGAGAGATGAATGCGTAGGTAATACCCCGTATTATTTTGCAACGGTATCCGCAGAAAGCAGGGAAGCCGCAGGCTTGTCCAGGTAGAACACGCAGGAAGGATGCGTTTGCAGGATGCTGGCGGGATATATATTGCTTACAGCTCCTTCCAGGCTGTTTTTTACCGCTTTTGCTTTCCTGCTATCCGGTACTGAACAGATGATGTGTTTAGATTTTAATATCTGGTTCACCGACATGCTGATGGCTTTGGTGGGTACGTCCTCCAGCGAATTAAACCAACCCTCGTTGAATTGCTGCTGCCTGCATTCCCTGTCCAGTTCTACTACCAGGTAGGGTTTGTGGGTGTCGAAATCAGCGGGAGGGTCGTTGAAAGCCAGGTGAGCATTTTCCCCGATGCCTACCAGCGCCACGTCGATCGGATGCGCGGTAATCAGTTTTGCGAGCCGCTCGCATTCTTCCGCTACATTTTTTTCTCCGTCGATCAGGTAGGCGGC
The DNA here is from genome assembly GCA_016786785.1 of Chitinophagaceae bacterium. Classification (GTDB taxonomy): domain Bacteria; phylum Bacteroidota; class Bacteroidia; order Chitinophagales; family Chitinophagaceae; genus Flavitalea. Next base: position 2,819 of record JAEUVR010000228.1, on the reverse strand, counting down.
TTTTAGGGCCGGAACCTTATCCAAAAAACGTTCTGTGAGGTATTTCCTGAAACTTGCGGGCGATGTAATGGGCAGGTCAATGTATTCATCGAGATGAAACATCACAACCTTGCTCCAATCAATGTCCTTTTCGGAGATCAGTTGTTCTAAGGTGGCGAACTGGCTTGCGCCTGTAGCCAGGATAATATTTGCCGAGCCATTTTTTTGGATAGCCTCGCGAATGCTTTTCGCGGCGGCTTTTCCCGCTATGCGGCCAAGTTCATTCTTGTCTTCGCTTACGATAATTTCCATATATTATTAAATGTTTAATTGTTTAAAATGGATTGCCATAGTCTATGGTAAACGCTGTCCGCATACATTCCTTTCTGCAAAAATGTTTGACGGTCCGGGGGATTTTTTTAAACGCTTACGCTAGAATTTGGCCAAACTTATCAATTAACTGGAAATAATTTGACATTTCCGGTTGAATATAAATGCGGGAACGGTATCGAAAAGCCTGGAAATGATCAGGCTAATTAATTATATGGTTTTATTTGTCGTGTTTTCCGTCAGCCGCTTCTTTATTTCCCCTTTTTATTTTTGTATTATCCGGTTTTTCTGGAATAGCGATGCGATAGGCCGTTTCTTTTTTGGCTTCATTTAACACAAAATAACTGTGCACCGTGCCTACATTAGAGAGCCGCGCTAATTTATTAAGCATAAAATCGGCGTATTCATCCATGTCTTTTACGGCGATTTTCAAGAGATAATCGTATTGTCCTGCCATATGATAACATTCCATTACCTCTTCCAGTTTAACGGCTTCTTTTTCGAAGGTCTTCAGCATTTCCCGCGTATGCTCTTTTAATAGCACAAGCGTGTATGCCGTAAGGCTTTTATCGATCTTCCTTTGGTCTAATACGGCAACGTATCGTTGAATATAGCCTTCGTTTTCCAGCCTTTTGATCCTTTCATATACCGGGGTGATCGATTTGCCGATCTTATCCGCCACCTCTTTATTGGTGAGCCTGGCATCGTACTGTAACAGCTGAAGGATCTGTATATCGTCTTTATCAAGCGCGTCCATAGATTCAGTTTTTTCTGAAACTAGCGTTTTTTTACCAGATTCTATATGCTTTTTTCTATAAAAAATAATTTTAATAGGTTTATTTTCTGTTTTATTATTATTTGATAGAATAACAAACTAAAATGATTCATCTTTACTTTGTCTTACGGGGAAGATGTAGCAATACGTTTAATAACTGCCTGTTTTTTAGGGCGCAATCCTTACGCATGACAGACCGCATTCTTATCATTGGCGCATACGGCCAGATCGGCACGGAGCTAACCCTGGCGCTGAAACGCAAATATGGCCCGGCCAATGTTATTGCCACCGATATCCGTGTTCCCGACCATTTATCAGACGAGGATGATTCCTGTCTATACCTCGACGTATTGAACCGCAGGGCATTGGACCTGGCAGTGCATAAATACCAGATCACCCAGATCTATTTACTGGCCGCCATTCTTTCCGTTTCAGGAGAGCAGCATCCGCTTAAAACCTGGGAACTGAACATGCAGGGGCTGCTGAATGTGCTGGAAACGGCGAGAGAGCATTTTATTGCCAAGGTTTTCTGGCCAAGCAGCATCGCCGTATTCGGTCATCATGCTCCTAAAAAGCCCTGCCCTCAGCATACGGTATTGCAGCCGTCTACCGTGTATGGTATCAGCAAGGCGGCCGGGGAGGACTGGTGCCAGTATTATTTTAATAAATTTGACGTGGATGTTCGCAGCCTTCGTTTCCCGGGTCTTATTAGCGCTACCTCCCTTCCGGGCGGCGGTACAACCGATTATGCTGTAGACATCTTTCATCATGCTCTCAGGAATGAGCGCTATACCTGTTACCTGAAGGCTTCCGCCACGCTCCCGATGATGTATATGGCCGATGCGGTGAGAGCAGTATTGGAACTCATGGATACGCCTGCAGAACGGATCACCGTGCGCACCTCATACAATATCTCCGGAATGAGCTTTACGCCTGCCCAATTGGCGGCGGCGATCAAAAAAAGAATACCCGGCTTTAAAATAGCGTATCAGCCCGATGGCCGTCAGTCGATCGCAGAAAGCTGGCCTACCAGTATAGACGACAGGTTTTCCCGGAAAGATTGGGGTTGGAGCCCTGCATATGACCTCGAATCAATGACGGATCAGATGTTGCAGGAACTGGCGCATACAATGCCGACGCTCCCGGTCCGGTAAGGGTTTACCTGAATGTCGCGCCGCTGCCCGGACAAAAATAAATCAGATGAAGACTATGCCAGGTTTCCCCGTTTAAAACCTGGCCCGGAGCTGCCCCTGTCTTAAAAAGGACCCGGGCGCTCCTTTTTGATGCCCGGGACCCAACAACCCCCGGCATCAATTCTATGAAAGACCTTTGCCGCTTACCCGAAAATCCGAAACGTCTTAAATCGTCTCTAGCGCTTAATGAACGATCTTTGCTTCTCATACCCCTGCCTGAAAACTGATCAGTTGAGAGCCTGGATAAGTAGGGTTTCCCCGAAATCATTAGCAGAACTGCTCCTGCTTTGTTTCAGGAAGTTTTTTCTTTTTCGGTGAATCTTCATTAGGTTCTTTAAGGCAGATAGGCATTGATTGCTGGGCGTTCATGCCATAGGAGCAAAAAAAATCCCCGCAAAAACTTGCGGGGAGAAGTTTATCCCTTGTTTAGATGAATGCTGATTTATTGGTTTTTCAATCAGCTTCGGAATACTGGAAATCTAGTTTTCAGGATTTGGGATAAATGGCCTTCCTGGATAAATGGATATTTCTTTTCAAAGGAT
>JAEUVR010000223.1 GCA_016786785.1 Chitinophagaceae bacterium | reverse complement strand
GAAGCTTATGCAGATCATGAACGAAAAAGGGCTGGTAGTGCGCGACGATTCCATTAAAACGCATATCTATCAGCCTGCGGTAAGCCGCGAAAAAACGCAGCGGCATATATTGGGGAAAATGATCAATACGCTTTTCAGCGGATCTGCTACTGAGCTGGTGATCCAGGCGCTGGGCAATCACCAGGCTTCGCCGGGAGAATTAGATGAAATACAGAAAATCCTGGATCAGCTAAAAGCCCAGGAAGAAAAATAATCTGATGAATCTTATTTACCAATCTGATTTTTTAAAGGCATTGGGATGGTCGCTGGCTGATAGTCTTTGGCAGATGGGGTTGATTTGGCTGCTGTATACCGCTATTACGGGCAATGGACGGAAACGGAATGCCGCACAGCGGCATGACCTGGCCCTGCTCTCGCTGGCTGGCGGAAGCGCCTGGTTCTTCGCCAGTCTTTTTATTCATCTTTTTGCTGTACAGCCCCTTCCGGTACAAAGCGAAGCATTCGCCCGGCATTCCCTTGTTTCTGCTTTTATAGATGGGATCGCCCCTTATTTTTCCATCGCCTACCTTGTTGCGTTATTATTTTTAATCGCCAGGTTTTTATACCAGTACCAGCAAAGCCTGCGGTTATTCCATACAGGCATACAGGAGCCGGACGCTTCCCTGACGACTTTTGTAGAGGATATGTCTTATAAAATGGGGATCCCCAAAAAAGTGGTCATCGGGTTATCTGCTATCGCGGATACGACCCTGACCATTGGCTTCTGGAAGCCAGTGATCCTGTTCCCCGTAGCCGCGTTTAACCGGTTAAGCATGAGCCAGGCGGAAGCCATTATCGTGCATGAACTGCACCATATCAGGCGCAACGACTACCTGATCAACCTGCTGCTGGCATTGATCGATATCTTTCTTTTCTTTAATCCTTTCGCCCGTATTCTCTCAGCCATTGTTAAAAAGGAAAGAGAGAACAGCTGCGACGATAAGGTGATACAGCTTCAATACAATCCGCATCAATATGGGCAGGCCCTGCTGATATTGGAGCAAAACCGGTTAAGCCATAATAATATTTCCATCGCAGCCACGGGCAAAAGCGCGCCTATGTTGCTGAACCGGATCAAACGATTAGCCAGTCATAAAGCTCCCTCTTCGCCGGTTTTGGGAAAACTATCTGTCCTGCTGCTTTTTTTATTGATGGCAACATCCATCCCAAAGCGCGAAGAGCCTGTCTCGGTTTTGGCTCCCTCGTTTACCAGGAATGGCCAGCAGGTATCCTTTGTCGAAGTTATTGACAGGCCGGCTGAGACATTTGCAGTTAACGGGATGGAAACGGCCGCCTCTAAAATACCTGATGCTAAAAACCCGAGCATTGAAAATATCCTTTTCCGTGAAAAAGCGCCGAGCGCAAACCCGCCTGAACAATCTTCCTCCGCCCCTTCCCCGGAAAAACAAATAAACATTCCGCCCCGGCTCAAGGCCCAAAAAGTCGCCGGGACCGATAACAGCTTTAGCGATGATGTACCGGGGGCGGAAACAAAACCCTTCGCGCTTTTGCAGGCGCTAAAACGGGATCTACAGGCATTGAAACTGGACCAACAAGCTTTGGATCAATATCAACAAGCGCTGGATCAGCGCCAACAAACATGGAGTCAGCATCAGGAAAAAATCTTTCGGGCCATTGAAGAAACAAACCTGATTGATGCCGGAATAGACCTGAACGAGCTTCCGATGACCATATTGATCAGGCAGCTGATGACAGACCGGACCAGGCTTCTCTTAGAAGCGGCAAAATACAAAGCCCTCGAAGCACAAATAGCGCAAGCCAACTATCCTTCTTTCGCCAGTTATCCGGCTTTAACGGATACGCTTTCGGCTATACCGGCAATTCAGTTTATCTCATTATCCGGCAAAACGATAGTGCTTATCGGGCAGGACGACAATATCCATATCATCCTGGTTAACCCAGCGCCGGTCCGGCGCCACCGCCCGCATAATCCAGTAGAAATACTTAAAACGGTTCACCTGTAAATGTTGGGGCGAAAAGCTACGCTACCCTGCGCCAATAAACTTAATCTTCAGCTTGTATTGCTTATCCCGATCGCGCCGTTCGCCATTGCCACCTGCAACGGGCGTATCAGCCCAATCATAAAATGCATTGCAGAGGCTTTAGCCAATGGATGAACAATATGAAATAGTTAGAAATTTTTGCAATAGTCTCCGATCTATATCTCCCATTAGCTATTTTCCAGGCCCTTATTCCCGGCGCAGAAAAGCAGGTCGAGAATGGAGAGGTTAGGGATAAAACCCCAACGTTCCTCGAATACCTGAGGATACCTGGGCTGCGATGGAAATAGTTCATTGATGGTAGACGGCTTTAGCAGGCCTCTCCAATCCTCAAAAGACGATTTGTCATACGCCGCCTGATACCCCTCGCTCAACGACCAGGAAATGGCAAGTCCCAACTTTTCTGCCATCCATTCAAAACAAGCCATGTTCCAGTCCGCCAGGAAATCAACCCTTTTCTGAAATAAAGCAAAAAGCTCATCCCGGTAAAATTCGAACCAGGGTGAACGATTATAGCAGGCAGTAATGGTCTTCCAATGCCGATCCTGCCAGTTCTCCCGATGATCAATTTTTACATCCCTGACCAAGATTCTTTGATCCCTTCCTTTTTCCAGCGGAATACTCAAATGAACGATCCCGTTCGCCCCCGATAGGGTACAACGATTGCGAAAACTCATTTTTTGGTATCGCTCATATTGCTCAAAAACACAATGCGAAAACTTATTTAATGTATTATATGCAATAAATGGTGCAAAATATTGTATATCAATAATAAAAGATTTCATTTTTTAAAATCATTATGCATTTTTCAGCCTTCTTTCAAAAACGGGGATATATTCAAATTGTTGCCCAATAAATATAATATTAAATATCATATAATATCAATCAAATAATTAATAATCAATAAAATAAATTAAAATATAAATACTAAATATTTTGTCTTCAAAAAATTCCTTTTGAGGGTTCTCTAAAATCCGAATTTTCTAAATTTATTAGCTAAGGAAAAAGCTAAATGTAAGCCGGTTTTTTCACTTCAAAAAAATTAAACAGGAATTGAGCCCCTATCGGAAGGCCGGGATAAGGACGGTCAAAATAGAGAGACTGGCAGGATAAGGCTTGTCCAAATAGCCGGGGCTAACCAGTACCCCGGGCAGCCGGTCATATAGCGATACGCTCCTAAAAAAAAACCGCCGGCGCCAACTGGAACTGCGCCGTCTGTTTATGCCTCTCAATATGCTCCTAACGAACAACCTCCCCGCGCCTGGTTATTAATGCCGATAAGCATGAAGGCCGGGTTTAAATCCCCAAAAAATGACAAGCGCGACGCAAAATATTCACCGGCCGATTGGGGCATTTGTTGCCGGTTGGTTTTGTCCGCGCGAAAATTGGCAATTCAATAACTGGATTACTCCCGGCGAAAACCTATTTTGCAGCAAAAAATATTGATGCGGATATTAGCCATATTGGCAGTTGGGGCGCTTCTTGCCGCTTCCTGTACAAAACCGAAAGACCTGGAATTTATCGATATCCATAATGTAAAAATGCTGCGATGGGGTCTTTCAGAATCGCTGGTGGGCATTAACGCACGGTTCTATAACCCAAATAGCCAGCGCGTACAGCTCAAGGATGCGGAGGCGGCTATTTATGTAAACACGGAATATATGGGCAACACCCAAATGGACTCTGTCATCACCGTACCCAAAAAAGACACGTTCAACCTACCCTTAGTGATTAAAATAAAAACCGTAACGGCTATGTCCAAGATACTGGAAAGTCTCTCCGATAGCGCCGTGGCATTTAGGGTGGAAGGAAAGGTAAAAATGGGGAAATCGGGCGTTTTCCTGACTTATCCTATCCGTTACGAGGGCATCCAGAAAATGAAGGACCTGGAAGCCATGTATAAACTGTAAAAAACAGATCGACAGTATCGGGTTTACCTGCAAAAAGACCCAAGAAATGCTCAAAGCAGGGATCAAAGCAATCCCTTGTATTACCCTCGACGTTTAATCCATCCCCATAAAGAGCTAACCGATTAGCCAGTCAGAAACAGATCAGTATTGAAAAAATATTTCTGTGGCGCCGTAGCCGTAAGCGGGATGATAGCGGTTGATAAATGATTTTACGTCCTTTCTTGTTCTCAGTATTTCATGTATCTCGTCTCTTAGCTTCCCCGTTCCCACCCCATGTATCGCTACCATGGAAGGCTGTCGATGGGCGACGGCCAGGTCGAGGTATTTCTCCAACGTCTGCAGCTGAAGCGTAAGCATCTCGAAATTAGACAGCGAGACGCCTTTTTCCGTTAGTTTTTCAATATGCAGGTCCAATTCATATTTGGGCTGCTCCAGGTGTTGGCGGGCCGATTTCGCGGGGTAGACCTTATACCCTGCTTTCAGCAGGGGATTGATCTCCAGCTTCTCTTCTTCCTGCTTTAGCGGATACTGATCGAGCAGCTTATAGGAGAAAGTAGCTTCTCCTTTTTGCCGTATTTCCTGGATACGCGTGAAAACCTGTTTGGGCTTAGGTTTCAACGACACTTCGTAAAAGGGAGCCTTTTTTTTATCGGGAGGGATAAGGGTAAAGACGATTGAAAAAGCCGGACTGTCATTCATGTTCTCAAAAAGCATATCATGAATATAAAAGTCCTGGAAAGGGTTGACCAGGCTGGATAATTCAAAACCAGGCTTGCCGATATAGCTCAGCGAATAATCAAACTGGTAGCTCGCAGCCGTACGGTTGACCAGGTGGATCTTAAGCTCCTCCACTATCTCGTCGCCAAACTCATCGGGATGGGTGACGGGAATAAAAGCCAGCCATATCCCATCTTCTGTCTTGTTTACCGGCTTAACCCTATCCGCAGGAACATCGTCAATAAACTTTTTTTCCTTCTTGGGCGGAAAGAGTTTTTTTTCCGTAAACCGCTTAAAATAGGGATAATCTAACTGATCGGTATATGCGGGGAACTTAACGCCCCGGACATCCACCATGACCATCTTTTCGTTGATAATATCGACCACTTCG
>JAEUVR010000214.1 GCA_016786785.1 Chitinophagaceae bacterium | reverse complement strand
TAGGCTGGGAAATACTGGGCATCTCTTCCTTCCTGCTGATTGCCTTTTACCGCGACCGGTTCCTGCCCGTGAAAAACGGACTTAAAACCATTTCTATTTACCGGTTTAGCGATATATGCCTGTTCCTGACCATGTGGCTGAACCATCATTTATGGCATGAAAACATCACGTTTATCAAGCTGACCGATATCGAATTGGTTCAGGAACAATTACGGCAACACTATCCCCTTGCGCTTGCTATTGCTGTGATGATCCTGGTTACTGCGGCAGCGAAATCAGCCCAATTGCCTTTCTCTTCCTGGCTGCCCCGGGCCATGGAAGGCCCAACGAGCTCCAGCGCCATCTTTTACGGCTCGCTGGCAGCGCATATCGGCGTCTTTCTATTGCTCAGAACATTTCCGTTTTGGGGAAATATACTGATCGTTAAATCGCTGGTAATACTGATTGGCTTGTCTACGGCATTAATCGCCTCTTCCATTGCCAGGATTCAATCGACTGTTAAAACGCAGATCGCCTATTCTTCCATAGCCCAGATCGGGATCATCTTTATTGAAATAGCCCTGGGCTTTCACCATCTGGCCCTTATCCATTTTGCAGGAAACGCCTTTTTGAGAACATACCAATTATTGGTTTCCCCTTCTGTGCTTAGCTACCTGACGCATGACCAGTTTTTTAATTTTACGCCGCGCGCACATAATGATAGCGCCGCGTTCTTTAATAAGATCCGTAATTCCTTTTATATGCTGGGCGTTAAAGAATGGAACCTCGACCATCTCCTTTATCGCTTTCTGTGGGCCCCCTTTAAGCAGGCCGGAAAAAAGCTCGATTTTATTTCCGGCAAAGCAGCTTATGTTTTTTTTATTGCCGCTTTTGCCGCGGGGATATTTTGTTTCTTCTTCCAGGAAAAAATACCGCAGGCGCTGTATAGATCCCTGCCTGCCGCATTTGCCGTATTGGCGGCGCTCCTTGTATTAAGCGCTTTTTCATATAGGGGCGACGCCAGACGCGCCTGGCTGCTGCTGGCTTCAAGCCAGTTTTTTACCGGGCTTGCCATATCCTTAAACGCGCATGTCGCCTTTAATCAACTCGCCATTTACCTGAGCGGAACAATCGTGTCGGCCATGGCCGGGTACGGGTGCTTAAGAACATTAAAATCCAGCGAAGGCAATATTGATTTAGACGGGTATCATGGACATGCATACGAACAGCCAACCCTTGCTTTCATATTTCTTTTGTCTTGCCTGGGATTATTGGGATTTCCCATTACGCCCACCTTTATCGGCATTGACATCCTATTCAGTCATATACGGCTGGATCAGGTTATCCTGATCATACTGACCTCATTAAGTTTTGTATTTATAGAATTATCGGCGCTGAGGATCTATGGTCGCATTTTTATGGGGCAACACAAAAAAACATATCACGCCATCGCCTTCAGGTCATCTTAAAAAACGCCTAACGCCATCAATGAAAATAATCGCCAACTAAAATATTAAAATCAACGAAAAATGAAATCAAATAATCTTTTTAAAGAAATCAGAAGCGATCTCCCCGCAAGCATAGTGGTATTTTTTGTAGCGCTTCCCTTATGTCTTGGTATTGCGCTGGCATCCGGAGCCCCGTTATTTTCAGGCATTATCTCCGGTATTATAGGCGGCATAATCGTTGGCGCCGCAAGCGGCTCCCGCCTTGGCGTAAGCGGACCGGCAGCCGGGCTGGCCGTCATCGTGCTAACGGCTATCACTACTACCTTTGAGGGCTCTTATGAAACATTTTTATTAGCCGTTGTGCTGTCGGGCATTATACAGATCATCCTGGGCTTTGCCAAAGCCGGGTTTATCGGCTACTTTTTTCCCTCTTCCGTCATCAAGGGCATGCTTACGGGCATAGGGTTGCTGATCATCCTAAAACAAATACCTCACGCGTTGGGATGGGATAAGGATACGGCGGGAGATGATTCCTTTATACAGGCAAACGGAGAAAATACCCTTTCCGCCATAGGAAAGGCAGTTGAATTCATAACGCCAGGAGCGGTGATCATTGCGCTGATATCATTGGCAATATTAATATTATGGGATAAGGTACTGGCAAAAAAACACAAACTGTTCCAATTGATCCAGGGCCCCATAGTAGTGGTGATACTCGGTATAATAATGAATCGTTTTTACGAGACCGGAACTCTTCCTTTCAGCCTGGCGGCCGATCAGTTGGTAAGACTTCCCGCGCCGGATAGCTTATCGGGTTTTGTGAGCCAGTTCACCTTGCCGGATTTCTCCGCTTTCGCCAATCTGCAGGTATACAAAGTAGCCATCCTTATCGCTATTATCGGAAGCCTGGAAACCTTGCTGAGCGTAGAAGCGACAGACAAGCTGGATCCTCAGAAAACAATTACGCCGACCAACAGGGAATTAAAGGCGCAGGGACTGGGGAACCTTCTTTCAGGGTTGATCGGAGGATTGCCCATTACGCAGGTCATCGTGCGCAGTTCGGCAAATATTACTTTTGGCGCTAAAACAAAGCTGTCCGCCATCATGCACGGCTTTTTCCTGCTGATCAGCGCCCTCACGATAGCCAACCTGCTGAACATGATACCCCTGGCCAGCTTAGCCGCTATCCTAATAATGGTAGGCTACAAATTGGCCAAACCCTCCCTTTTTGCAGAGATGTACAAACACGGCTGGGAGCAGTTCATGCCTTTTGCCGTGACGGTTATCGCCATATTGGCCACGGATCTTTTAAAAGGCATTACGGTAGGCATCCTTTGCGGTATCTTCTATACATTGCGTCATAGCTTCCGCAATTCGCATCACATGAAAGAAGTGATCACAACGGATGGCGGCAAACCTGCCCTCCACCTTATCCTGGCGGAAGAAGTGTCCTTCTTTAACAAAGCCAACGTAATAAAAGCGCTGAAGTCTATTCCCGAGAACACAAGGGTGATCATTGATTGCAGCCGGTCCAAATCAATTGCCTACGATGTAGTGGAGCTCATACAGGAGTTTAGGACCAATGCCAAAACAAAAAGCATATCCGTTGAAACGATCAACTTCATTGAACCGGGGCAAACGGCTTCGAAGATGAATGGCGCTCGTGTCAGGCGGCGACAAACACAGGAAGAACAGGCTGTAGCCAATTGAAATAAAGCAGTCAACTAAAAAACAAGCCATAAGACAAATGCAAAAACGCTTAAAAAGTTCCGGCGAAAAAAATGCCGGGACTTTTTTTATGGCTGCCAATGCATAAAATCATTATTTTCATCTCCCGAAACAGCTATTTCGCGACCGGGTCTCTTAAACTTTAATGATTATGCATCACTCCGTTCCATCTACCACGGAAGCAGACAACGCTTCGTCCAAAAAAGCAAGGCTGGGCATCCTGTTCTTCTTCATCTACCTTTTTTTCTATGCAGGTTTTGTCGTTATCGGCGTCGTCAACTATGAGTTACTGGCGGAAAACACGATCGGCGGATTAAACCTCGCGACATTATATGGCATAGCCCTGATCGTGTTTGCCGTGCTTATGGGCATTCTTTATAATTATATCTGCTCTCGTTACGAGGACAAAATGAATGCGGGAGGGGAAAACATATGATCTACGAAGTATCTTACACGGCGCTCATCTTTTTTATTGCATTTGTCGGCATCGTATTATGGCTCTCCTTTTATTTTGCGCGTAGAACAAAGTCATCGGCCTCTTATTACGCCGCAGGCGGCCGGATCCACTGGACGGTAAATGGCATTGCCTTTGCCGGCGATTACCTGTCGGCCGCCTCCTTCCTGGGCATTTGCGGAATGATCGCCGTTTCCGGGTTTGACGGATTTTTATATGCTATCGGCTTTCTTGCAGGATGGATCGTCGCGCTTTTCCTTATCGCGGAACCCTTTAAACGCCTCGGTAAATATACTTTTACCGACGCGCTGAACTCCAAGTTCAGGTCGAGGATGATCACGCTCTGCGCATCTATCAGCACCCTGATCGTATCTATCTTTTACCTGATCCCCCAAATGGTGGGAGCAGGCGACCTGGTCACTCCCTTACTGGGATTGCCGCATTGGGTAGGCGTCCTTTTCGTGGGCGCCATTGTCATCCTGATCGTCGCCAGCGCCGGCATGACATCCACCACTTATGTCCAGTTCCTGAAAGGAGGATTATTGCTTGTATTATCTACTGTGCTTACCGTATATATCCTCAAGAACGGGCTCTCTTTACAACCCGACCATAAAGGCCAACCCTACCACCAGTTCATTCATTTGTCCCCGCAACTGGTAGATAAAAAAGTGCAGGATGCGGGGGAATGGAAAGCCATCTCTCAACAAAGCGCAGGCGGAAACGAATTTGTAAAAATGGAAAAGGAGGGCGTGGAACGATGGTTCTTACTAAGCGGCCAGGAAGGCGATTATGAGCTGACTGAGGTATTGTCTATCTCCGAGAGCGGCAACGGAGGGCTATTGTACAACGGCGAACCCAAGGAAAAAGCAAAATTTTTCCAGGTGGGCCATATGAACAAGATCATCGTGGATGGAAAGGAAGTAGACAAAACAGGCCCTCTCGGTCCGTTCGAGTTCTTATCGACCATCAAGAACAGCGAGGTCATGCGGTTCAACCAGGTAAAATTAAATGACGAAGGAAAGGCCGTCTCTTTATATGTTCCCCAGTCCGTCTCCGGTAAAAACTTTTTATTGCCCGGACTAAAATATAAGATCGGAAAGGGATCCAGCGTATGGAGCAAACTCGACTTTATCTCTTTGATGCTGGCGCTGTTCCTGGGCACCGCCGCATTACCGCATATCCTTATCCGTTATTATACGGTGCATTCCCCGAGGGACGCCCGCAAATCCACCATTCTTGCAATCACGGCTATCGGCTTGTTTTACCTGCTGACGCTGTTCATGGGATTGGGCGCGGCGGTCAATGGCGTAATGGACGTGGAATCGAGCAATATGGCGGCGCCCCTGCTGGCAAGAGCATTTGGCGCGGCGTTGTTTTCCATGATCTCCGCCGTAGCTTTTGCCACGATACTGGGCACGGTAGCGGGGCTGATCGTGGCGTCTTCCGGGGCCATCGCCCACGATATTATGGACAACTACCTTAAGCTGCAACAAACGGATACGCAGAAGGTCAGGGCGGGAAAAATATCCGCGATGGTGGTGGGCCTGTTCGCCATCATCCTGGGGATCGCCTTCAAAGGAATGAATGTTTCTTTTTTGGTGGGATGGGCATTTGCCATTGCCGCTTCCGCCAACCTCCCGGCTATCCTGTTCCTGTTGTTCTGGAAAAAAACCACGGCGAAAGGAATCGGTTATTCTATCATCGTAGGCATTGTCTCGTCGCTGACCATCATTTTAACTTCCCCTACCATGTGGACCAGGTACGGGCTGAATCCCGACGACGCCTTTCATAAATTAGAAAATCCCGCTATTATTTCATTTCCGCTTGCCGCATTGACGATTTACCTGGTCTCTGCCCTGGCGAAAAAAAATAGGGAAACGCCTGCAAAAAACGAAGCCATGTAATACCGTACGCATTTTTGCAGTAGGTTTGCCCAATGTCCATTGAAGTAAAGAACCTGACCAAAATATACGGGGCTCAGAAAGCTGTCGATAATATCTCCTTCCGGATCGGCAAAGGAGAGATCGTAGGCTTTCTTGGTCCTAATGGCGCGGGAAAATCCACTACCATGAAGCTGATCACCGGGTACCTGCAACCGGATGCCGGGAATACCATCGTAGGCGGGATCAACATGCAGGAAAACCCCATTGAGGGCAAGAGAAAAATAGGTTATCTCCCCGAAGCCAACCCCTTATATTATGATATGTATGTGCGCGAGTACCTCGACTTTACAGCGGATGTTCATCATATAAAAAACAAAAAACAGAAGATCGCAGACATTATTGAAACCGTAGGCCTGACGGCGGAAAGCAATAAAAAAACAGGCGCGCTCTCCAAGGGATATAAACAACGCGTGGGACTGGCGGCGGCGTTGCTGCACGACCCGGAAACGCTGATACTCGACGAGCCCACTACCGGCCTCGATCCCAACCAGATCGTCGAGATAAGAGCGGTGATCCGCAAGCTCGGCAAAGACAAAACAGTGCTGTTCTCCTCCCATATCATGCAGGAAGTGGAAGCCGTCTGCGACAGGGCGATCATTATTAATAAAGGCAGACTGGTAGCCGATGATAAGCTGGATAACCTGCAGAAAACCGGGTCGGTGTCTCATTTTGTGCTGGTCCAATTCCAGGAGCCTGTCGAACAGGGCATCCTGCAATCAATAACAGGGATGATAGCTATGGAAATACTCCCCGGCGACCGCTATCGCTTTCAGACGCATGATCCGGAAAGAACCAGGAAAGAAATTATGGAAAATGCGCTCCGTCATAACCTGAATATAGTTTCTTTGCAGACCGTTATGCATAGCCTGGAAGAGGTGTTCCGGAACCTTACCGGTAATGAACCCGGAAATGCAAACCAAGACACTTAACATTAATTTTTTAAATCACATATAAAATATGAGTTACATATCCGAAGTTTTTGCAAGACAGATTTTAGACAGCCGAGGCAATCCCACTGTTGAGGTAGAGGTCATTACCGATGAAGGGATCCTTGGCCGCGCGGCAGTGCCCAGCGGCGCCAGCACCGGCATACATGAAGCAGTAGAATTGCGCGATAACGATAAAAAAGTTTACCTGGGCAAGGGCGTCTTAAAAGCAGTGAAGAACGTAAATACGGTTATTGCGGAAAAGCTGGCCGGATGGGAAGTAGCAGACCAGGTAGGACTGGATCAGACCCTGATCGAACTCGACGGCACGCCCAATAAATCCAAATTAGGCGCGAATGCCATGCTGGCCGTAAGTATGGCGGCTGCCAAAGCTGGCGCCCAGGAAGCGGGCCTTCCCTTGTTCCGGTATATCGGCGGAACCAATGCCAGGGTATTGCCTGTGCCGATGATGAATATCCTGAATGGCGGCGCGCATGCAGATAATAAGATTGATTTCCAGGAGTTTATGGTAATGCCGGTGGGCGCGGATAATTTCAGCGAAGGATTGCGCTGGGGAGTAGAGATATTTCATGCGCTGAAATCCGTGCTGAAGAAAAAAGGATACAGCACCAATGTGGGCGATGAAGGCGGGTTTGCCCCGGATATCCAGAGCAATGACGAAGCCATTGAAACGGTAATGACCGCTATTAAAGCGGCCGGCTTTAAGCCAGGGGCGCAGGTGGCCATCGCGCTGGATCCTGCCGTAAGCGAGCTATACGACGCCAAGAGCAAAAAATACCATTTTCATAAATCGGATGGAAGAAAGCTGTCGGCAGAAAAAATGGTGGATTTCTGGGCAGGCTGGGCTAAACAATACCCCATTGTTTCCATTGAAGATGGTATGGCGGAAGACGACTGGGAAGGCTGGAAGCTCATCACGGACAAACTGGGCAAAACCGTACAACTGGTGGGCGACGACCTGTTCGTCACCAATGTAACCAGGCTGCAAAAAGGCATAGACAGCGGCGTAGGGAACGCCCTGCTGGTAAAAGTAAACCAGATCGGCACCATTACGGAAACCATTAATGCCGTTACCCTCGCCCAGCAGAACGGGTATAATACCATCATGAGTCACAGGAGCGGCGAAACGGAAGATACCACCATTGCGGATCTGGCCGTGGCCCTCGGTTGCGGGCAGATCAAAACCGGATCAGCCTCCCGGACAGACAGGATCGCCAAATACAACCAGCTGATCAGGATAGAAGAAATGCTGGGCGCCAATGGCATTTATTTGAAAGGAAAAATTAAATTTGGAAAAGGATAATCGTCATCTCCAATGAGCGTATACCGGATTCCATCATTCTTTAAGAATAAATACCTGCTTACCGCGGCGGCTTTCGTCGTGTGGATGGTATTTTTCGACGACCGGGACGTCATCACTACCCATTTCAAGCGCCGGATGGAGCTCAACAGGCTCGAAAAAAGCAAAGCTTATTATGAAGAGCAGATCAGGGATACCCGCAAAGAATTGAATAAACTCAAGTCTGATGCGGGTACCCTTGAAAAATATGCCAGGGAAAAATACTGGATGAAAAAGGACAACGAGGATCTTTTTATCATTGCCAATTAAACCGGGCTTAGGATATCGGTTCGGTTTCAGGATGCTTTTTCAAGCGTATTCAGGACATGGTTGCGGGGTACAATAAAAAGATAGTTTTTGAAGGACCGTATTTCCGGCATTCTCTCCCTGCTTTCCCAGACCTTCAGGAAGACGTACCCGCACAACATATTCATCCTTAATATTTTATGCACAATTTTCTAAGCAAGCAGCTGGCCGGAGGAATGGGATTCAGTTACGGCTTTAACATATTATGCGGCCAGGGATAAAAATGCCCAGTAAGTCGTTATTGGTATTTTTACTATTCTATAAGTCCCGCGCATTCATTATCTTCCCTGTTCCGACGAATTTTAATTTCCAATACAATAAGATCAACCTCGTTGCGTTTATAAGGATGGACGGATTCCGGAACTGACTATTCCGGGTTTAATGGACATAAATGGATTGCCTATGACCTTACTTTTTACTCCTGAGGAGCTTGTACAATATTTGTATAATGAAACTTCTCCTGAGAGAACAGCTGAAATCAAAGCGGCGCTTCAAC
>JAEUVR010000209.1 GCA_016786785.1 Chitinophagaceae bacterium | reverse complement strand
GCTCTCCGGCTCTATAATTTCGGCCTGGTCGCCGAACATGAGGTACCATCGGCAAAAAAAATCGTCATCCAGTCCAACCATAAACGCCATCTCCACCATCTCTCCCCTATCCTCTTCCGAAATAAAACCATAGTACTGCCTGCTACGTTGAATATACTTGGCGACTTTTTTATTGACCCGTATCACGACCTTCGTTTTGTCGATCCGGTCCTCCTCTTTCAGGTAATAATCTAACGGCTGATGACTGCGGCTGAATGGCTCGTCGAGCAGCCGGATAGAAAAGATCCGGTCGGAGCGAAACTTCCGGTAGTCCTTTCTCAGCATGCAGTAGGCGAAGATATACCAGAACTGGTGCTCATGGTACGCGCCAATGGGCTCTATGATCCGCCGGGTAGCCGCTTCCGATTCAAAACTCTGATAAGAGATCTCCACCTGCTTTTTCTGAATAATGCCCGCAATCAGCAGCTCCAGGGCATTGGAGATCGATTCCCGGAACAAGGAATGGGTTTGCTGCACCACGAGGTTACGGTCCAGCGAGTCGAACATATCTTTTTCCGACCAGCGCAGGATCGATTTGATCTTGTACATCGACGACTGAAAATAGCTTCCCAGCGATTTGTCGGTAAAATGTTGCATCAGCTTTTCAGCGGCAATAAAACTCATCGCTTCTTCCCTGGTGAACATCACCGGAGGCAGTTTATATCCTTCCTGGATGGAATACCCTGTTCCGGCTTCTGAAGATATAGGCACCCCCGACGCTTCCAGCGTCCGGACATCGCGGTAAATCGTTCGCAGGCTTACGCCAAAGCGGTCGGCCAGGTCCTGCGCCCGGACAATTCTTTTGGACTGAAGCTGTATCAGGATGGCTATAATTCGATCGAAACGCTTTGGACTATCCTCCATCAGGCTGAGTTGTGCTCAAAAATAGGGATAAAATAAAACCTCGCTTTCTATCCTGTCCAAAAGACAATGACAACGAATAACCCGAATTACATCCCCCTGATCTTCAATGGAGAAATACCATTGAATTTTTTAAACGCAGCGCTGAAATTAGACATATTCTGATATCCGAGCAAATTGCTGATTTGCTGTATGGAAAGATCAGTATTTAACAAATATCTCCTGGCTTCATTCATTCGTATCTGCTGCAGGTATCCGAATACCGTATTGTCAAATACCTCTTTAAATCCTTCTTTCAGTTTTGTCTGATTAATGCCAACCTCTTTAGCCAACTCCAGGATAGTTAAAGGATTCTCCAGGTTTTCTTTAATGAGGTAGGCTGCCTGATGTATTTTGTCATGGTCTGATTTATTCAATTTAATACGGGGCCTGCTATTTATGCCCTCGTATAGCAGCGCTATTAATTCGTACACCTTTGATTCTAAATAAATCCTACGTGTAAGACCTTCATACTTGCAGTTTCGAATGTCGTGAATCGTCTTTATTAAATTGGTATTATGTAAGGCAATGCCTCCGTTTATCAAAACGCTACTTTCCCCAAAGTAGATTTTATTAAGGAATGTATCCATTAAATCAGACTCTCCCGCATATTCATTCAGCAACGTTAGTGGAATATGGACATCAAAGGTCTGGTACGCTACATTTTTTTGAAACTGTATATCGGCGTGGTTATCCTCAGCAGACAGAAACGCGATATTCCCGGACGATGCTTTGGCAACATGGCGTTTAGACTGATTTATAAAATGAATATCGACATTGGACAGGTTAAGTTGAATTTCCAGCAATGAATCTTCGCCTTTGCCATAAAGACTGACATCATCCGTCATTTTATACTTTGACTGAAGTATGAACAACCCCTCCCTGATATGCAATTGTTCAAAGCTGATATCTCCTCTCGGCGTTCTGAAAAGGATCTTGTCTTCTTCCTCAGATGGAGAAAGAAAATCATCAAAATCAGTTCCTAATATTTTGTATCCCATAACGACGCTTCCAAATTCATAATAAACATTTCCATATTCATAATAAATGTTCCAATATTCGTAAGCAACCGCCAGGCTTGTTCTACAAACTTTGCCGGCTCAAAACGACGTAAAATTTTCAGACCAAAAATACGCAAAAAAGGATCGGTTCACAGCAGCGGGCATTTAAAAACGCCTATTGTATGAAGCTTTCCGACCATTAGGCCGGCGACCAATTAGCGATTTGACATATATAAACAAAAATACCGGTGATTAAAATATTCTTTCTTTCCCTTTTAACGGCATTTTCATTACAGACGATCGCCTGTCCGGTGCAATTGTCGATAATGAATAAAAAGGATAATGGAATTGAAGGAATAGCCGTGAAAAATAAGGAAGCCTTGCTTTTAGGCTATACCGCCGCACAGGGGAGCATAACGGTGGAGCTTGAAGAAGGCAAACAATCCCTGCTGCTTTATAAAGACGGAATACAAATATTTGATACAACGATTATAGTGCACTGCAACGACAGCAGTCGGTTCAGGTTTGTTTTAAGCGAAAAATGGAATAAATCGATCGAATTGGAAGAAGTAACAATTTATTCCAAAACAGTAAAGCAGTTGATGGACCTATCGCCATTTTCTGTGCAGGTAATAGATCTGCAAAAAGAGTATAACAAAGGCGGCGATGTAAGCGAGGCGCTGAACAGGGCAGCCGGAGTAAAACTACGCGCTGATGGAAATATAGGCTATCCAGTCCAGGTTAATCTTGCCGGATTGCAGGGCAAAGCAGTGCGTATTTTCAAAGACGGCATACCCGTTGAATTATTTGGGCACGGATTTAACCTGGGCACGATCCCTTTGAACATGCTTGAACGGGTAGAAGTATACAAAGGAGTCATGCCGTTGTACCTGGCTTCAGATGCGCTGGGCGGAGGCATTAATTTAGTATCGCGTCAGGAGCCGGAGAAGATACTGGAGCTCTCTTACGAAATCGCTTCTTTTAATACCCATCGCGCGACCATATACGGATTATGGCGCGATAAGAACCGGAAATGGTATATCGGCGTTAACAGCTCCCTAAATTATTCAGATAACGATTATAAAGTGTATGTTCCTGTTTATACGGAAGGAACAGGAGTGAGCGTATATAAAAACCTCAGACGCTTTCACGACGCCGTAGGCACATACTATGCAGAGGCCTTTGCAGGTATTCAAAACAGAAAATGGGTTGATGACCTGCGCTTCACGCTTATCAATTCGTCATTTTATAAAGAGATACAGCACGACGTCATAATGGACAAAGTGTACGGAGAACCCTTTTCCAAAGAGAAAAATTATACAGGGCTGGTCAATTACAAAAAGAGGTTTCTTCAAAACAAGCTAAATATAAACCTGTTGGGAACCTATAGCTTATTCAACACAAAATTCATAGACACTGCAACAGTAAGATACGGATGGGACGGAGAACTTATCGGCAGCGGCTTACGACCCGGCGAGATTAATCTTGGAAATAATCAGCAATTAGACTATCGGCTTTTTTCTACAAGACTGAATATTTCGTATCGGCTTAGCGACGCTCATACCATAGATTTTAGCGAGTTGTATTACCAGCAAAACCGGGAAGGAAGCGATCCGCTGGGAGCTATTACCGCCGTTGAAAAAATTGACGTACTGACTGTTCCTGCTGTTTACAGGAAAAACAATCTGGGGCTGGGGCTACGCTCGCAATGGTCCTATAACAGCGTGGAAAGCATTGTTGCATTGAAACATTACTATTTTTCGACTGAAGGCTACACAACAGACAATTTCGGACTGGGCTGGCGCTCGGCAGTCTCCAACAGGCAATTGGGCTACCTGGCCGGTTTAAGGTGGAATAACGAACGCTTTATGGCTAAGTTGTCTTACGAATATGCGAACAGACTGCCGGATGAAAATGAAATTTTTGGCGACGGTTTGATGACCAAAGAAAACATGAGCCTTAAACCGGAGAAAAGTCATAACCTCAACATAAACGGACAGTATACGCTGGAAACAGAATACCATAATCTGAACTTGTCAGCAGGTCTTTTCTACAGGAAAGTGACGGATATTATTTTCCTTCAATTGGATATACCCTTCAACAAGTATATCAATTATGAACGATCTGAGGTAAAAGGATTTGAGGTAGAAGCAAATTATACTCCCTATAAACTATTCGATATCGGTCTTAACCTTACATACCAGGACATTCGCAGAAGAGACATAGAATCCATATTCGCTTTTCACGAAGGGTCGCGCATTCCCAATGTGCCTTTTCTGTTTGGCAATACATGGTGGCGAAAAGAGTTTAATAGTCTCCTTTCAAAAAAAGATCGCGTAGAGCTCTCCTGGAATGCGCATTACACGCACCGTTTTTTCTTGTATGCAATCCCTAAGTCGCAGGAGCCCCCTTTGTTTGGAAAGAATGATAAGGTGCAGACCTCAATGATCATTCCCAACGATGACCGGTTGGGCCAGTTTTCACATAACATCGGGCTATACTATCATTTTTCAAATAAAAAACTATCGGTATCAGCAGAATGCAGAAACCTGGGTAATGTAAAATTATATGACAACTTCAATATTCAGAAACCCGGGCGTTCGTTCCATTTAAAATTTGTTTATCAATTCTTAAATCAAAATAAAAAATAGCATGAAAAGAAGAAGTTTATTTCATTTGTTGGCAGTAGGTTTTTCAGGTTTGATCATCCTCGCCTCCTGCAGCAAAAACAACAATACTCCCACCCCTCCGGAAGAACCCGATGAATTTCCTAAAAATGAAACGTGGGTTGTTTACGCTGCCACAAGCGGATGGAGCGGCGGCATTTATGCCTTAAAAGAAAACAGAGCGAGGGAAATAAATCTCGCCAATTTGCCATTCTTTCAATTAAGCAGCGTTCTTGGAGGAAGAACCCTGGGCAAAAACCTCTACAAAGTAAACAGCGTATCAAATGCACAGGGAATATTAAAGATGAAACTGGACGCTTCCAACAAGATAGTGGAAGATAAATTTCTACCTTCTCTTTCTACAAAATATATAACCAATTACCTGGCAGTTAGCGCTACCGAAGGTTATTACTGGGACGATGTGCGCGGCGGACTTAAGCTGCAGACATTTAATCCTACAACAATGGAACGCACCGGCGAAATTGATTTCAGCTCATTATCAGAAGGTTACCCTAATGAGTCGGCAGGCCAATTGATCATTGCAAAACGCGATGACAAGCTGTACGTAGATTTGATGCTTGGCGTTTTGGAAACAGGCAACTGGCAGGTAACGCCAAACAAAAAAGAAGTAGCTATCGCGGTGTATGATCTTACAAAGAAGGAAATCACAGGCGTAACAAAATTTGAAGGCGCTACGCATTTAGGGGTATTCATTGATCATGTGTTATGGAGCCTTGATGAAGTAACGCAGGATCTGTACTTCGTGGCTGTGGGCGATATGAAAGTTCAGGATGCCAATTACTCTTCTAAAATTTTACGCATCAAAAAAGGCCAAACTACTTTTGATCAGAATTTTTCAATTGATATTAAAGACTTCCAGTTTAAAGCCGAATTCAACAGGTTATTTGTTTATAACGGCAAGATTTACACTACCATTCCCTCCCGGGCTACCTCCTATTACGGAGGAGGCGAGCATGGCGTGAAATACAGAGATGACATTTGGTTTTGGACCGAAATTGATGCGACCACAAAAGTGGCGAGACGACTGAACATGCCGGCAGACAGCTTCTATGGCACGCAAAACCCATTCTATCATAATGGCGAGATTTATTTCCTTTCTAATAACACCAAAGAAAAATTCTTCGGCGTTAATCAATACAACCCGGAGACCGGCGTAGTAAAAGAGACTTTCCGTCTTAAAGAGAGCGGTCGCCTTAACGGCTTCAATATTATCGTAGATTGATTTTTTTTAACGCTTAAAAGAATACCTGCTCATATTCTATGAGCAGGTATTCCAATTATAATCATGAGAACATTTTCATTAGCGCTGATCCTAATGCTGGCATTGGGGGGCTCCTCAGTATTTGCACATGCTATCTGGATTGAATCTTCCCCCACTGGAGTCAAAGGAAAACAACAAAGCGTTCGCGTGTATTACGGAGAATATGAACATGCGCAAATAGAAAAAACAACGGATTGGTATTCAGATTTGATCCGACTTGAGGTTTATTTGGTCCAACCGGATCAGTCACGCGTCAAATTATCGCTTACAGATAAAGGAAAATGGCTGGAAGCGTATTTTATTCCGACAACAGAAGGGACATATACGATATATACCAGCCATGCGGCTAAAGACATGTGGGAAGAAAAAAGATTTCAGTTCATTTCTTCTGTTATGGTTCAGGTTGGTAAAAGTCAAAATCCGTCTGAAAGCATACCGGCTTATTGCCTACTTACCTCGGCCCGGAAATATATCAGGGGGGATAAAGTAAATATTGCATTAAGTAAAAAGGGAAACCCTTTAACCGATAAAGAAGTTGCCATTATGGCTCCGCAGGGATGGGTTAAAAAGGTTAAAACCGATGCTCAAGGTAATTTAAACTTTGATGCGGAACTTACTGGAATATATATTATTGAATATGGACAAAATGAGGATGGGCCTGGCAACTGGAATGGCAACTCTTACAAAGAAACATGGCAGACGGTTACGACGACCATAGTCGTTAAATAGATCAGGATATAAAAACTTTTACGGGTGTTCAGTACAATTTGCTTCCTATATCTCCTTGGCTTCTTGCTGTGGATGAATACTTCGCAACGAGCGATGAGAGAAAATATGCCCGGTATAACTGGTTATTTATCCGGACGCCTCTTATTGAACAGCGCGTTGATCGTCGCCTTCTTTCTTGCGGCCCTGCTGATGAGCGTTTACCTTTTTGGTTTGGGAAGCGGCGTTTTTAGCGCCATCGTTGTGTTGATGACAGCGGGAAGCCTATCTGTATTACTTGCTCCGTTCAAGTATCTTAATTTTTGGATTTTGTGCGCCGGTTATTTAGCATGTGTATTTCTAGAATTATTTCTATTATAATATGCCCGCCAATAAGAAATACCTGACAAAATCGCCCTGGATCAGATTATCAAAAATCTTAGCGGGCGCTATTGGAGGCTTTGCAGTGATGTTTAGTTTTCACCTTTTTCTGACCCTGATTTTTCCGAAAGATGAAGTTGTCGCCACTTCATTTATTCTAGGCTATATCCTTTGGGCCTTTTTAATGCTATGGGCCTTTGTGGAAAAAAATGTGTGGCGCATATGGCTGGCTTATCTTGGAGCGACAATCCTATTCTCCTCTATTTATATATTATCCTGCATTCTATAATATGGATAAGAGAAAGTATAATATTTATTTTCATACCCACACGATCAGCGGCATCATCATAGCCGCATTGCTATACGTGATCTTCTTTGGAGGATCATTTTCTTTTTTCAGAGATGACATCGGCGCCTGGCAACGCGGAAAATCCGTTATTGCCGACCCGCCAGCGCCGGATTTTAATTACCTGCTGGACTCGCTGGGCCGGGAAAGTGATTTAAAAGGCCGGGATTTTGATTTTTTTCTG
Organism: Chitinophagaceae bacterium; assembly: GCA_016786785.1. GTDB lineage: Bacteria > Bacteroidota > Bacteroidia > Chitinophagales > Chitinophagaceae > Flavitalea. Next base: position 3,660 of record JAEUVR010000209.1, on the reverse strand, counting down.
TTACGTCAGAACCTCGGCGCGTATGTCTATGGCAGCGCATCGAAAGACACTACGCTATCCACGGCCGATACGCCGGCAGATACAAAAAGGATTTCACCGAAAGATCGTATCAATTTCCTGTATTATTTTAAAGACAAACAGCCAACTACTTATCAGCAGGAGTATGATATGGGAGAGTTTTTGTACCGGCTTCATTTCCTTGCGCAACTCAATACAATTCCTGTTCAACTCGGCTACCCGTTTGGTTACCTGCTGGCTTCGGCGGTAGCGTTTATTTTCCTGTTTGCATTGATCACCGGGCTGCTCATGCACTGGAATAAAATTAAAAGCAACTTTTTTGTATTCCGGCCGTGGAGCAGGTGGAAAACGGTTTGGACGGATATGCATACGGCTTTGGGAGTGATAGGGTTCCCATTCCAATTTGTATTTGCAGTAAGCGGCGTAGCGCTCATTGCAAATGCTATGTTGATAACTCCTTATGCTAAGGCGCTTTATAAAGGGGATGTGAACCAACTGAACGAAAACCTGCATTACAGTCACACCTTAAGAACAGCATATACTTATAATCCGTTGGAACATACATTTGACATGAATGCCGAGATAGCCAAATGGCAAAAGGAATGGAAACATAGCCGTATATCAAGGATCTACCTCAGCAATTTCGGAGACAAAAGCATGCAAATAGGCATTGAAGCCAAGCCTCTTCCAAAGGTTGCATTTTCCGGATCGGGATTTGTAAAAATTGCAATTGATTCCGGCGAAACGCTTGATTTGAAATCTCCAATAGCAAACTCAGATTATATCGATGTTGTAAAATCATTAATATATCATTTGCATTTCGGGGATTTTGGAGGCAGACCCTTACATATTGTCTTTTTCATACTAGGAGCAATGGGTTGCCTTGTTATCATCTCCGGCATAATGATATGGCTGACGGCGCGCGACAAACAATCCGTACCGCCGTATAAACGAAAATTCAATTTTTGGGCGGCTAATGTATTTTTGTCAGCCTGCCTCAGCATGCTTCCGGTCACTGCATTTTCCTTTGTGATAATGAAAGCGCTTCCAGCTACCAACCAGGCCATCGTTTATAATATATTTTTCTATAGCTGGCTAGCGCTGGGCGCCTATTTGATTGCCCGCAGGAACCTATCTCTTATAGCCAGGCAAACACTTGCACTGTCAGCCTTATTGTGTTTGTTTGTGCCTGTTGCGAACGGCTTACGAACAGGGCTTTGGCCTTGGGTGAGCTGGCAGTCAGGCGCATCGGATATTTTGATGATTGATGTACTGTTCACAGCATTGGCATTTGTATCTAGCATCAGTTGGCTGAAAGTTAAATCAGGCAAATCAATACAATAAAGCGCCATTAGATATAAAGTTGCTATTTCTTTAGTAAGGACTTTCGGTATTTAATACCCCACTCCCCCATAGCCTCTATGATCCTGTGCAGACTTTTACCTTGCGAGGTGAGCTCATATTCAACAGTTATGGGCATCGTATCCAGCACAGTGCGCTTAACAAGGTGATTCATTTCCAGGTCTTTCAATTCTTTGGACAAAACTTTTGGAGCAACGCCCACAACATGCCTGCTCAAATCCATGAATCTGAATTTCCCGTTATAAAAAAGCGCTCCTACAATGGCAGCCTTCCACTTGCCACTCAGCAAATCCTGGGTATCTTTTATGCCCTGGATACTCTTACGACAGCTTTCGGACAGCTCGATTTTCCTTTTCTCCATATTCCTGTTTTCCTGGAGGCAAAGATATAAGATAAGTTGCCTTTTACAAAATAGTTACTTAAAGGTAACTACTTACCAACAGGTAACAGGCGCCGTTAAAGTAACCATATACCCTACCTTTGCTATATCAAAAGTTCATATGAGTCCATTTAATCTCAACCTGGGGCTTCTGCTTTTACGCATAGCAACAGGCGGCTTGTTGCTCTTTCACGGCATCGCCAAGCTCGCACTCGGGTTTGACTTCATAAAAAGCCTGCTTGCGGAAAAAGGTCTTCCGCTGTTTCTGTGGTTAGGGGTTCCGCTTACAGAAGTGATAGCTCCAATTTTACTGATATCAGGAGTTTTTACCCGGATGTCCGGGATCTGCATTAGCTTTTTAATGGCGCTCACGATCATACTGGCGCACGCCGCAGAGGCTTTTAGCATTTCTGGAAACGGGGGACTTAGCATTGAGCTAAACCTGCTGTATCTATCCTGCGGCCTGACGCTCTTTTTCACGGGGGGCGGAAAATATGCATTGTATAAGCCGGCAAACGAATGGCTTCGATAAGAAAACATATACACATTCAAAAAAACACAAAAGATGAAAGTAGAAATATGGAGCGACATCATGTGTCCATTCTGTTATATAGGCAAACGACAGTATGAAACCGCTATGCAAAAATTTTCTGACAGCAACACGATAGAAACAATATGGAAAAGCTTCCAGCTCGACCCTTCCATACCAGAAAACGAGGGAAAGGAACAGACCTCTACGCAATATCTTGCCGCACGTAAAGGCATAAGCCCAGAGCAGGTAGCATCTATGCATAAACAGGTAGTGAAAATGGCCGAAAGCGCAGGACTGGAGTACCATCTTGATAATGCGATTGTATATAACTCGTTTAAGCCGCACCGCGTCATTCAATTCGCCAAAACAAAAGGCCTGGGCGACATAGCGGAAGAAACTTTTTTCCGCGCACATTTTACAAAGAATAAAGACCTGGGAAATATAAAGACGCTGATTGAGACCGGAAAAGAAATTGGCCTTACCGAAGCAGAAGTAAATGAAGCGCTGACTAATGAAGAATACGCGGAAAAAGTAATGCATGATATACAGGAAGCCCAACAGATAGGCGTAACCGGCGTGCCTTTTTTTGTATTCAACCGTAAGTATGCCGTATCGGGCGCGCAACCTGTGGAAGTGTTTTTACAGACGCTGGAAAGGTCATTTAGCGAATGGAGAAAAGACAACCCGGCGCTACAGTTAGAAGTAACTACGGGGAGTATTTGCACGCCTGGGAGCGAGTGTAATTGATATAAAAAGCCGAAACCGGGATGATTCTTCATGCGACTCGAAAAACATCTAATGAAGTCAATAGCAAAAATCATTGGAGTTCATTTTTATAAATCCTGGGGGGTCGGGAATAATACAGATTAACAATTCAAAATTCAATAATAACATGCAACAAAATAAAATAGGCGTTACCGGAGCAACCGGGCAATTGGGGCGTCAAGTAATAGCCCATTTAAAAAAGGCTATACCAGCCGATCAAATCGTGGCATTGGTGCGCGATCCGAAAAAAGCAAAAGATTTTGGCGTGGAAATAAGGGCATTTGATTATACCAATCCCGAACAAGTTGCCGGGGCGTTGAAGGGGCTTTCAAAAATATTGCTGATCTCTTCTTCGGAAATAGGGAAACGTTTCGCACAACACAAAAATGTAATAGACGGAGCAAAAAAAGCAGCAATTCCCTTTGTGGCCTATACCAGTATTTTAAGGGCAGATGTGTCTGCTCTTGGCTTAGCCCCCGAGCATAAGCTGACAGAAGATTACCTGAAAGCATCGGGCCTTACCTACGTATTATTAAGGAACGGCTGGTATATCGAAAATTATACTTCTTCGCTTGGCAACACTTTAAAAGCCGGCGCAGTATAC
>JAEUVR010000204.1 GCA_016786785.1 Chitinophagaceae bacterium | reverse complement strand
CTTGCCGTTATATACCATATCATATTCTGCGCCATCTTGTAACAATACGCCGTTCAACACGCCGACATAGGTATGGTAACCTAAGATATTTTCTAAATCTTGTTTCTTTTCAGGTTTCAGCAAATCTTCCAAAACGCCTGCAGGCAGCTTGTCAAAAGCGGCATTGGTAGGAGCAAAAACCGTAAACGGCCCTGCATTGCTTAATGCATCCACCAGTCCCGCTGCTTTTACCGCCTTAACCAAAGTAGAGTGATCTTTACTGCTTATGGCTATCTGCACTACATTGGGGTTGGATACGTCGTCTTTTACGCCGGATTGGCCAACGGGCGCATTCTGCGTTCCGGCTCCTGCCGGACTGCTTTGAGCGGAAGGATCGCTGTCAGAAGAACCGCAGCCAACAAAAAACATTGCCGTAGCAATGAACGAGCAGAGTATTACCTTTTTCATAATTATACAATTTTGGCGACAAGGTATTTACTCATCATTCAAATAACTATGTTTAATGTCATGGTTTACATATGATTTTTATCATGTCGGCGCTTTACCCTGGTATTCGTCCCGTCTGTTGTCTTTCTGGAACCAAGGGAGCGCCGGAAGGCCGGCGATAGCAGGGCCAGGATCCGAATGAAAAGTTCCCATTCAGCTAATGCGTCGCCATTCGCCTTTGTTATCGCGGGCGCAAAATAAAATAACGCCGCCTATGACGGCAGTTTTCATATAGGCGCAAAAAAAACCCTCTCGCGGGGAGAGGGTTTACTACTATATCTTCGTACAATTTAGCAGCGCATTAAATTTTTCGGAGCGATCATTTCGGGGTTTCTTCTAAAACCTGGTCTTATAACGCTATCTTTTTTTGCGTCATCATCTTACGTAAATTGATCAGGCCATAACGCATTCTGCCCAACGCCGTATTAATGCTGCAATTGGTAAGAGAGGCTATTTCCTTGAAGCTCAGGTCTGCATAATGGCGCAGGATGATCACTTCGCGCTGGTCTTCCGGAAGCAGGTCAAGCATCTGGCGCACCCTGTCATGGCTCTGGCGTTTCATCATTTTTGAATCGGCGCCTTCTTCGGTGAAATTGATCACTTCAAAGATATCGCGATCATCGCTGGTTTTGATAGCCGGCGTACGTTTGATCTTACGGAAATGGTCAACGCAAAGATTGTGCGCAATACGCATAGCCCAGGGCAGGAACTTTCCTTCTTCAGTGTAGCGTCCGCCGCGGATAGTGTCAATGATCTTGATAAGCACATCCTGGAAAATATCTTCCGCCAGGTATTTGTCCTTAACAAGAAATAAAATGGAAGTGTACATTTTGTCTTTGTGGCGAAGCACAAGCGTTTCTAAAGCATGTAAGTCGCCATCCTGGAAATTTTGGATAAGCTCATGGTCAGTCTGTTTACGTAACGAAGAATTCATAAACTTCTACGGTTTTGAAGGTGATAGGATATTATTATAATGGATTTTAGAGTGAACTTGGTTTTTCTGTGTAGAAGAGTTAAATCGATAGGCGTCTGTATTTAGTTTTCTATTTGCGGTACAAATTAGCAATTAAAGATATACACTTTTATTAAATAACCAAACTTTAGAAAAATTTTTATGCAAAATGTTGGAAACTCATAAATAATTATGCTTAGTAGTTGATTCTTACGATATTTTTGCAGGTCAATGGCGATTTCCACAAAAAGCAAAGATTCCGCTACCAACGGAAACAAGAAAGACGCAGGCGATTTGATTTTGATCAAGGGGGCAAGGGTTCACAATCTGAAGAATGTCACTGTTGCCATACCACGAAATAAGCTCGTCGTGGTGACCGGCGTGTCGGGTTCGGGAAAATCCTCCCTTACCATTGATACCCTGTTTGCCGAAGGGCAGCGTCGTTATGCCGAAAGCCTGAGCGCGTATGTACGACAGTTTATGGCCCGGATGGCCAAGCCCGATGTGGATTATATTAAGGGACTATGCCCCGCAATAGCCATTGAGCAAAAAGTGATCACCCGTACGCCGCGGTCTACCGTAGGCAGTATGACCGAAATATTTGATTATCTCCGCTTGCTGTATGCGCGTATCGGGCAAACCATTTCGCCGGTATCCGGAAGGGCCGTGAAGAAAGACGATATAACCGATGTGGTCAACGCCATTGAAGCGTTGGCGGAGGGCGACAGGGTACTGATCCTGGTCCCTTTCCGGCAGCACGCCAACCGCAATCCTTCCGAAGAGCTTAATATATTGATGCAAAAGGGCTTTTCAAGGTTATATGTATCCGGCGAAGCGATGCGTATTGAAGACCTGCTGGATGAAGGATCGCCGGCGTTTAAAAAGGGCCGGAAAGCGGACAAAGAGATCTATACGATCGTTGACCGGTTGGTTATCAAGCCGTTTGACGATGACGACCGGCATCGCATAGCGGATTCCGTGACAACCGCTTTTTATGAGGGGGAGGGGGAAGTCTACCTGCTCGTAAACGGAGAGCAAAAAATGCATTTTTCGAACCGGTTTGAGTTAGACGGTATTGTTTTCGAGGAGCCTGTTCCCGACCTGTTTTCTTTTAATAATCCCTTCGGCGCCTGCCCTGTATGCGAAGGTTTTAGCATGGTGCTGGGCATCGACGAAGACCTGGTGATCCCCGATAAAAGGCTAAGCGTTTTTGAAGGAGCGGTGGCCCCCTGGAAGGGAGAGAAACTGGGAAAGTGGCGGGAGCATTTTATAAGGACCTCCAAAGCCTTCGACTTCCCTATACACAAACCTATACTGGACTTAACCAAAGAGCAATACGATCTGCTATGGCAGGGAAATAAGCAGGTAAGCGGCATTGATGATTTTTTTAAGGAGGTAGAACAAAACCTTTATAAGGTTCAATACCGCGTGTTGCTGTCGCGCTACCGCGGAAGAACGCTTTGCCCCGAGTGCAAGGGATATCGTTTACGCAAAGAAGCTTTGTACGTTAAGATAGGCGGTAAACATATTGGCGAGCTATGCGAGATGCCGGCAAGAGACCTGGCTTCCTGGTTTGATAAGCTGGACCTAAAGGAATATGAAAAAGAGGTCGCTAAAAGAATATTGATCGAAATTAATTTACGACTAAAAACGCTGATGGATGTGGGGTTAGGATATCTCACGATGAACAGGCTGGCCAATTCATTAAGCGGCGGAGAGAGCCAGCGTATTCAATTGACCCGCTCTCTCGGCAGTAATCTTGCCAATTCCCTGTATATTCTTGACGAGCCTTCTATCGGCCTGCACTCCAGGGATACGGAGCGGCTTATCCGCGTGCTTAAAAGCCTTAAGGCGCTTGGAAATACAGTTGTGGTGGTAGAACATGACGAACAAATGATGCGGGAAGCCGATCATATCATTGACATGGGGCCTTTGGCTTCTCACCTGGGCGGAGAGGTAGTGGCGGAGGGCGATTACGACGCCATTATTGCGGATGAGAAAAGCCTTACAGGAAAATACTTAAAAGGAGAGTTACAGGTGGTTGCTCCGCGCAAACCGCGTAAATGGAATAGTTTCATAATGGTAGAAGGCGCGCGGCAGCATAACCTCAAAAATATTTCGGTCCGGTTTCCGCTTAATGTGCTGTGCGTGGTAACCGGAGTAAGCGGAAGCGGCAAGACAACGCTGGTCAAGCAGGTATTATACCCCGCCTTAAAAAAGCTGAAAGGGGAACCGGCGGAAAAGACCGGTTTGTATAAGGGGTTATCGGGCGACCTGGAGCTGATTGCCCATATTGAGCTGATCGATCAAAACCCGATTGGCAAGTCGTCCCGAAGCAACCCGGTTACTTATGTTAAGGCTTATGATGAGATCAGGGATCTTTTCGCAAAACAGCCCTTAAGCAAGATCAGGGGTTTTCAACCCAAACATTTTTCTTTTAATGTAGATGGAGGAAGATGCGACGCCTGCAAGGGCGAGGGCGAGCAGGTGGTAGAGATGCAGTTTCTTGCCGATGTGCATCTTACCTGCGAGGTCTGTCATGGTAAACGGTTCAAAGAAGAAACGCTTGAAGTGCAATACAAGGGGAAGAATATTTACGATGTGCTGGAGCTCAGCGTCGACGAGGCGCTTGAGTTTTTTAACGACGAAAAGGATATACGTAAAAAGCTGGAGTCGTTGAGTAGCGTGGGACTGGGATACATAAAGCTGGGTCAGTCGTCCGATACGCTTTCTGGAGGCGAGGCGCAGCGCGTGAAACTGGCTTCTTTTCTTGGTAAGAGCAAGGCGCAGGGGCAGATCCTGTTCATCTTTGACGAGCCAACTACCGGGTTGCATTTTCACGATATAAAAAAACTATTGGCTTCTTTTAATGCCCTGATCGAACAGGGTCATTCGATAATTGTAATAGAGCACAATACGGATGTTATCAGGAGCGCCGACTGGATAATCGACCTGGGCCCCGAAGCCGGCGACGGGGGCGGCTCCCTGGTTTTTGAAGGCCTTCCCCGCGATATCGTGAACGTCAAAGAAAGTTATACGGGCAGGTTCCTGTAAGGAAGTTCCCTATGTTCTCTTTTCGCCAATCCGTTGGAAAGGTCCGGCGATAGGGTTGCGGTTTCTCTGGTAGCGGCGGGATCGGAGTCTTATAAGCCCGCCGGGATATAGGTTGACCGTTATGCCCGCTTGTCGTTTGTCGGCCAACTCCCTCGCCTATGCTGTAGATGTAGTTAATCGTTATACCCGCTTATCTCAGCCTGTTCATGCTTTTGATCAGCTTCTCATCTTTATAGATCCCCCGGGCGGCCATGATAAAGAACGCTACCATAACAATAGGCAGGAGCGCTCCCGGTTGATAGGATCCGCTGATGACGCCATTATCTTTTTTAAATCCTTCTACTTTCAGGTATTCCAGGAAGATGAATCCGAAGGAAAACAACACGCCGAATATCGAGAGTTTGAACTGCAGTTTTCGGTTCTTAAAAAGAATAAGGCATATCAGTGCAAGCAGTCCCAATGCAATGATGACAATAACCAGCAAAAAATTATCGGCGAGCAGGAAATCCCTTACCGTTCCGTCAGGCAGTTTGCCGGAATATAACGTCAGGGTATAAGTGGCAAAAGCAGTTATGGCTACGATCAATAGCCAGAGCGACTGTATTCTTTGGATCATAACTTATATTTTCATCCGTAAAAATAATGATTAGCGGAATGCCTGGCCCTATCCCAATTCAGGGTACAAGGAGAATTGGGTCATCAGTTCATTCACTCCTTTGGCCAGTTTTTCGAGATATCCTTCATCGTCGGCATGCGTAAGCGCCTGGTCTATGAAGTCCACCACGGTAGCCATATGATCGGCTTTCAGTCCTCTTGAAGTAATGGCTGCAACGCCAACACGTATGCCGGAAGTCACAAATGCCGATTTATCGTCGAAAGGCACCATGTTTTTGTTTACGGTAATATCTGCCTTGCCAAGAACCTGCTCGGCTTTTTTACCATTGATATTTTTATTGCGCAGGTCGATCAGCATGAGGTGGTTATCGGTTCCTCCCGACACGATATTGTAGCCTTTTGCGGTCAGGGCTTTAGACATTGCCTGGCTATTGACGATGATCTGTTTTGCATAGTCGGTAAATTCATCGGAGAGGACTTCGCCGAAGGCAATTGCTTTGGAAGCGATGATATGTTCGAGAGGGCCTCCCTGGATGCCGGGAAAAACGGCCATATCGAGGAGATTGCTCATTAACCGGGTATTTCCCTTGGGGTCTTTCAGTCCGAATGGGTTTTCAAAATCCTTTTTCATCAGGATGATGCCGCCTCTGGGGCCGCGGAGCGTTTTGTGGGTAGTGGAAGTTACAAAATGGCAATGATCAAAGGGGGCGTTCAGCAGGTTTTTGGCGATCAGTCCGGCCGGATGCGCCATATCGCACATCACAAAAGCGCCTATGCTGTCGGCAACGCTCCTGATCCGGGCATAGTCCCAGTCGCGGCTATACGCCGAAGCGCCGCAGATGATCAGTTTGGGTTTCTGTTCCCGCGCTACCTGTTCCATCATGTCATAGTCGACCAAGCCGGTTTCTTTTTTAACGCCGTAGAAAAGGGTCTGATAGAGCTTTCCCGAAAAGTTAACAGGGGAGCCATGAGTAAGATGGCCGCCCATACTTAGGTCCAGCCCCAATATTTTATCTCCGGGTTGCAGGATTGCCAGCAGTACGGAAGCATTGGCCTGGGCGCCCGAATGCGGTTGCACATTCGCGTATTCGCAGTTAAAGATGGCTTTGAGCCTGTCGATAGCCAGTTGTTCTGTTTGATCGACAATTTCACATCCTCCATAATATCTTCTGCCGGGATATCCTTCGGCATATTTATTCGTCATCACATTGCCCATGGATTGCATTACGTCGAACGAAACGAAATTTTCGGAAGCGATCAGCTCAAGCCCCCGGCGTTGTCTTTCAAGTTCTTTTCTGATAAGTCCGAAAACCAGATTGTCTTTTTGCATGAAAAATATTTATAATGTTAGGTTGGTCTGTTTGTCAGATCGGGTTAAGAAGATGCAAAAATAGCAACAACGAGACGATTACCATCGAATAATATAAAACGCTTGCGTGAAACAATCCGGAGGGTTGGCGAACATGATTTTAATTAATCAAAATTTACTACTTTCATGGCTTGCTTAAAATAACCCAGCAGTAGAAAGGATAGTTCAACATTTTATCAGTAGGCCTGATTATCAATATATAGCGAGCTATCAAACGATTAATAATGAAAGCAATCATTCCTGTGGCAGGGGCCGGAACCAAGTTGAGGCCGCATACTTATACGCAACCCAAGGCGCTTATTCCCTTAGCGGGCAAAACGATATTGAGCATCATCGTGGATCAGTTGAAGGATGCGGGGATCAATGATTTTATCTTTATCATCGGTTACCTGGGCGACAAGATCAGGGATTATGTAAACCAGACCTACCCGGATCTGAATGTCCATTTTGTGAACCAGAACGAGCGTCAGGGTATTGGCCATGCTATCCAGCTTACTCGCAATATTGTGCGCGACGACGAAGTGTTTATTGTGCTGGGCGATACCATCTGTGAGTATGATGTTCCCGAAGTGCTCAGCAGGCCCCATTCCGTGTTGGGCATAAAGCGGGTAGACGACCCCCGCGATTTTGGCGTGGCGGAGATCGGGGAAGACGGCTTTATTTCCCGGGTAGTGGAGAAGCCGCAAATCCCCAAA
>JAEUVR010000200.1 GCA_016786785.1 Chitinophagaceae bacterium | reverse complement strand
GGAACGCCGCTTCCAGAAAGTGAATATCGACGAGCCGGATGTGGAAGACGCTATCTCCATTCTCAGGGGATTAAAAGACCGCTACGAAACCCATCACCATGTAAGGATCAAGGACGAGGCCATTATTGCCGCCGTTGAATTATCGCACCGGTATATTACCGACAGGTTCCTCCCCGATAAAGCGATCGACCTTATTGATGAGAGCGCGGCGAAACTGCGGCTGGAAATGAATTCTATGCCCGAGGAGCTGGACGAACTGGAAAGAAAGATCAGGCAGTTGGAAATTGAGCGGGAAGCGATAAAAAGAGAGAATGACGAAGCAAAATTAAAAGAGCTGAACACAGATTTGTCCAACCTTGCCGTACAACGCGATACCCTGAAAGCCAAATGGCAGGAAGAAAAAGATATCGTGGAAAAGGTGCAGAATGCCAAGGCGGAGATCGAAAACCTTAAGATCCAGGCCGAGCAGGCGGAAAGAAATGGCGATTATGGCAGGGTTGCCGAAATACGGTATGGAAAGGTGCAGGAACAGGAGCGCCTGATCAATGAGTTCTCGGAACAACTGGCCGGCATCAGCGAAAAACGATTGCTGAAAGAAGAAGTAGACGCGGAAGATATTGCGGAAGCGGTGGCCAAGGCTACAGGCATTCCCGTGGCGAGGATGCTGCAAAGCGAAAGGGATAAACTGCTAAACCTCGAAGAGGAACTGCACAGCAGGGTAGTGGGACAGGAAGAGGCGATCGTCGCAGTAGCCGATGCGATACGCCGCAGCCGCGCCGGTTTGCAGGATCCCAAAAAACCGATAGGCTCCTTTATATTCCTTGGCACGACCGGCGTGGGTAAAACGGAGCTGGCAAAAGCCCTTGCGGAATATCTTTTTGACGATGAGGGGATGATGACGCGGATCGATATGAGCGAATACCAGGAAAAGCATTCAGTCAGCCGGTTGGTAGGCGCGCCTCCGGGATATGTTGGATATGACGAAGGAGGACAGTTGACAGAAGCCGTTCGCCGCAAGCCCTATAGCGTGGTATTGCTGGATGAGATCGAGAAAGCGCATCCCGACGTATTTAATGTGCTCCTGCAGGTGCTGGACGACGGGCGGTTGACCGATAACAAGGGGCGCGTAGTAAATTTCAAAAACACCATTATCATCATGACCAGCAACCTGGGAAGCCAGGTCATCCAGGAAAACTTTGAAGGCGTGGACGAATCAAACAAGGAGGAAGTGGTGGAAAAGACCCGGAGGGAAGTTATTGATTTGTTAAAACGCACTATCCGGCCGGAGTTTTTAAACAGGGTGGACGAGATCATTATGTTCCAGCCCTTGATGAAAAAAGAAATAAAAGGCATTATCCGGATACAGCTTAAAGGATTGCAGAAACTGGTGCAACAATCGGGTATTCAATTGGAATTCAGCGATTACCTGCTGGACTTCCTGGCGGAGAATGGTTTTGATCCTCAATTCGGGGCAAGGCCTCTTAAAAGGTTGATCCAGAAGGAGATAGTAAATAAGCTCAGTAAAAAGATACTGTCCGGCGATATTGATAAATCACATGCGGTACTGGTAGATGTGTTTGATGGAACCGTGGTGTTCAGGAATGAAATTCATGAGCACGATAAGCAGAAATAGGCAAAAAATTAATTAATCTTGCATTTCCGGGGGTAAGGAAATGATGGATGCCGGGAATACGGTTGGTTTAATATTTATCATAATTCGTTGTTGCAACATTTTTGGATGACGATATATCAAAGGAAGAAACATGGCTATAAAGACACCGATAGAGATCACCCCGCCAAAAGAGTTTTGGGTAGGAAATAAAAGCGCTACTATTTCTTTGGTGGAATTTGGAGATTATGAAAGCGAACCTTGTTTCAAAGCGCATGAAGTAGTAAAAAAGCTGTTGGTAGAATTTGAGGGAAAAATAAAATTTAATTTTCGTCATTTCCCGCTTACCAAGGTGCATCAGCGTTCGCAGAAAGCGGCTGAAGCGTCCCTGGCCGCCGCCCAGGAAGGAAAGTTCTGGGAAATGCACAATATGCTTTTTGCCCACCGCAAACAATTGGGCACCATCAGCCTGAAATTGTATGCGAAAGAAGCCGGGGTGAACAATAAACGTTTACTCAGTGAACTGGTCGATTCGGTATACGGATGGTCGGTAAGGAATGACCTGCTGGAAGGCTTACAGATGGGCGTCAGGGATGTGCCTACTTTTTTCATTAACGGGAAACTGTATACCGGTAAGCCTACGCTTGAAAGCATGAAGAAATCTATTTCGGAGCTGATCAAAACAGAATCCAGCAAGGTCAAAAAACTACAGAAAGCGCCTGCTAAAAAAAGAGCCTGATTAGCGGGTTGGTCCTTCTTATACTATCCTGAGCTATTCTGAAGCATCAAAAGCCCGACCGTAGTTTGGCCCTTTTCGTGTTATCCTGGCATCGTCCGGATCTAAATGGTTTCCGGGATAAGTACCCTATCGGATAGACTGCTTTGCTGATCGATAGCGCAGAATAAATTATATCAATATACCAGGGAGGTTGATCCGTCAACCTCTTTTTTATGGCTATACTGCGGTATTTGTTTAAATTGATATTGGTTCTATTATGTCCGGATCATCCGTATGATTTTAGGTACTTCATTTGCAAGTATAACTGTGTGAGTCAATTATTTCTTTCAAAACATATTGCTTTATACCAGAATTATCCTAATAGGCTGCGGCGTTCACTGATCTTTTCTGTCCTGCTTGTCTTCCTGTTCATGGGCGCCCGGGCCCAGGTAAACGTGGCAATACTCCCGGCAGGGAAAGAGGCGCGGGAACAATCGCTCAAAAAAGATATGCTGGCGCGCCTCGTGTTGCCGTCAACGTCAAACGCAAAGCAGGAACAATCTCTCGAAGACCATACCCTGCTGCCTATCGTGTTGCTGTCAACGCCAAGCGCAAGACGGGAACAACCGTTCAAAAATGATACCCTGCCGTCAACACCCAGGGCCGGGCAGGAACAATCTTCCAAAGCAGATACGCTACCGCCTCCTAAAAAAGACAGTTTCTTCCTGTTGAAAAAAAAGGGAATATTAGGCAAGCTCGCCAGGAGTATTGTTGTGGATACCGCTGTCCGTCCCGATGATAATTTGTTGAGGATAGATCTGCTCTACCGTAAATATGAGGGGAAGGTTATCAGGAATATACACGTTCAGGATGTGGATTTTGGCATCTCTATCAACGATACTTCGAAGAGTTTTAAAAATTCCTTGACCCGGCTGGCAGATGCGTTGCATCATACTACCCGTGAAAATGTGATACGCAATAATCTTTTCTTTAAGAAGGATGATCTGTTCAAGCCCTATCTTATCGCCGACAATGAGCGGCATCTTCGCGACCAGGTATTTCTCGGCGACGCTAAGATAATGGTAACGCCGGTTGAGGGCGCGACTGACTCCGTAGATGTCCTCGTATTGACCAAGGATGTATTGTCCATCGGCGGCGCTTTTGATATGAGTTCCTTAAAGAAAGTGGAGGCGGCGCCGAGGGAAGACAACTTCCTGGGTACCGGCCACCGGTTACAGGCTGGCCTTTTTTATGATTATGACCGTCATAAAAGGTTTGGGTATGGCGCGGAATATATCGCGCGGAATATCGGCGGCTCATTTGTGGACGGTTACCTGGGGTACAAGGATTACGGCAATACTTTTAATACCTCGCACAAGGAGGAAACAACTGCGTATGCCCGTTTGATCAAGCCCCTGGTTAACCCATACATGAAATGGACCTATGCTTTTGAAGGCGCTTATCATAAAAACAAGAATATGTATTTTACCGATTCGCTGTACGAATCGGATATGAAATACAAATTTTATAATCTTGACGCCTGGATCGGTTTTAACTTCGGCGGGCAACGGGCGGCGCAGAAAAATACGGATAATCGTTTGAGGACGCTGATAGGCCTGCGTTTCCTGCACCAGGAATTCCAGGAAACGCCGGATAAGTATGAGGGGAAATATAATTACCAGTACGCTAACATCACCGGGGCGCTGGGCTCCATGTCCATCTTCAGGCAGGATTTCTATAAAACCCAGTATATCTATGGGTTTGGGAGAAATGAGGATGTTCCCGAAGGGATTGACGTTACCATTACTTCAGGATTGATCAACAAACAACAGCGGGTGCGCGCTTATACGGGACTGGATTTTCAGCTCAATTATTTCTCTCCTAAAAAAAATTATTTTAATTATACGTTGCGGGCAGGCGGATATTCTTACAAAGGAGCGTACGAAGATATCAGCCTCCTGTTTAACCTGGATTTCTTCAGCCGGCTAAGACAGATCGGCCGTAAATGGAAGCAGCGAACATTTCTGAATGCGAGCCTCACTACCCAGCTTAAAAAAGAATTAAATGAACCGCTTTTGCTCGAAAGCCAGTATGGGATGCCGGAGTATGAAAATATTTCTTTGGGCGGCGATCACCGGTTAACGATCAGGGCGGAATCGGTTTTTTATTATGACTGGTCCCTTTTCGCCTTTCGGTTTGCGCCTTTTGTTTTTGGCAATACCTCGTTTCTTACGCCGGAGGGAAAGTCGCTGTGGAAAACCGGCTACTACCAGACCATCGGCGCCGGCCTGCGGTCGAGGAATGAAAGCCTTGTTTTCGGGACCCTTGAGCTGAAAGGATATTATTTTGTGAAAAAGAACTTTAATAACCAGCGGTTCAGGGTAGAGTTCGGAGCCAATATAAAGTTTAAGTACAATAGCCAGTTTATCCGCAGGCCGGAGTTCATCGTGGTAAATTGAGCGCCATTTAGCGACGGCCTGTAATAATATTATTTGAGCGGTTGCGTTATCAGATATTCCAATAATTTTGCTCAATATTTAATAATTCTTATGAAACGTCAGGTTGTTGCGGTCCTTGCTGTGGTAATTGTTGCTGCTGTGCTTTATGGTCTTTTCTTTTCGGGTCCGTCTGCGAAAGCGGATATTTCGTCTGCTGTATTGGCGGCTCAGCCTGGCAATCAGCTCTCCCAAGACAGCGATACCAGCGTGGAAAATGCAAGCGACACCGTAGCGGCGCTGGATACTACAGCCTATCATGAGAGGCTGACCCATATGGTCAATGGCGATTCTTCGGGTAAATGGCCTGTAAAAACGGCGTATCCGCTGCCGGGCGCCATCCTTCCTTTTAAAACGATTATCGCTTTTTACGGCAACCTGTATTCCAAACAAATGGGCATCCTGGGAGAATTACCGCGAAAGCCCATGTTGGAAAAACTAAAAACTGAGATGGAGAAATGGCAGGCGGCAGATTCAACGCTGGACGTTCAGCCGGCCCTTCATTATATCGCCGTAACCGCCCAGCAGGACCCGGGCAAAGCGGGCAAATACCGTCTTCGCATGCCCTTTCATCAGATCGACTCGGTGTTGAGCATGGCCAGGGAGATCAATGCGCTTGTTTTCTTAGATATACAGGTGGGTTTGAGTACGCTTCAGTCGGAGGTCCCTGAATTTGAAAAATACCTGCTTATGCCTAATGTTCATTTGGGTATTGATCCTGAGTTTTCCATGAAGACGGGTCACGCGCCGGGAAAAGTGGTGGGCAATTTTGATGCGGCAGATATCAACTATACCACGGATTACCTGGCAAAGCTGGTGAAAGAGCATGGCCTTCCTCCTAAAATATTGGTCGTTCACCGGTTTACGCAGCGTATGGTAACCAATTACCAGCAGATCATTACGCGTCCTGAAGTGCAGGTGGTGATGCATATGGATGGATGGGGAGAGCCTGCCAGGAAGATCAATACCTATAAAATGTTCATTCAAAAAGAGCCTGTTCAGTTTACCGGCTTTAAATTATTTTATAAGAATGATACCAAGAAATCGAATAGCCGGATACTTACTCCCGAAGAATTGCTGAAGCTCAGTCCGCGGCCGGTGTATATACAGTACCAATAACCAGGGTCTTTAACCACCCTGGAATTTCCGGATGATAAAGTAAACGATGATGGCGAGCGCCAGGATAAGCAAAACAGCCAGGTGGCTCCACGCAGGTATGGCAAAGCGCCTTTTCCCGCGCCTTTGTTTTTTCTGGCTGATATACTGGCTAAGCGTTTTGTTTAATTGATCAATGTATTGCGGCAGGTTGTTGTCCTGGTTTGCCTGTTCCAGGCCTTCCATCGCATCATTGACGAACTCATTATCCGCCATCCATTTTTCTACCTCATGCTTTTCCCCGGCCGATAGTTTGCCGCTAAGATAATCCATCAGCTTCTGGTTGTCGATATCCTTATTGCTGTTCGATAATATGTTTAGTAGGTCATGAGACATGGTTATTTTATCTGTTGTCGTTTACTGGGATGATGTTAGATATGCCTATAGTCATACGTTCTTTGGTTTAGGGTCAGACGCTGTTTGCCGATCTTATTTTTCTTTCTAATAAGATCCGGAGATTGCGCTTTCCATTCTGAATATAACTTTTTACCTGCATGATGGAATATCCTGTTTTTTCCGCGATCTGCTGGTAAGAATATTTATCAAGATAAAACAATATAATGCACTGTTTTTGTTCCTGGTTCAGTTCTTCCAGGCAGTCGTTCATGAATTCAAATTGCCGGTCTTTTTCGATATGTTCTTCCAGGCCGGCGGCATCTGCTTCCGCAATGGTCGATTCGATATCAATATCGCCGATCGCCTTTCCCTGTTTTTCCCGTATTTTCATCAGGCAGTGGTTTTTGGCCACCATGTACAACCAGGATTTAAAATATTCAACCCTGTATTTGTGCAGTTCTGTGATGGATTTCAGGAAAACCTGCTGAACAGCATCCTTTGCTTCCTCCTCATTGCGCAGGTATTTCATGGATACGCCGAACAGCAAAAGCGTATAGCGTTGCAGCAATATGCCCAGCCAGCCGTTATCGTGATCGATATAAAACTGGTTGAGCAACTGCTGATCGGTCATATGGGCATAATGCTCGGTCTTCACTACGCGAAAATTAATCCTTTATATCATTGCAATGAAAAGGATATGCCGACGGACGGAATGATCGCCTGAAAGCTAATCCCTTATGTTATTATGATCTCGTTGTTGATCCGGGTTTCGACCCTTGAGCAGCCGAAAACTGATCTTTTGTGTTATAAGATGCTTTAAATGCAGGTTTTCACAAAACGATGCCCCCTGAACCCGGTATTTAACAAGCTTTTATACGAATAAAGCCCAATTGGTTTGATAAGCGCATAGTCTTAACATAATAGGGCGGCTACTCGGTTTCTGTCTTAACGTCTTATGCGGCAACGGATAAAAGTTCAAAATGGGTCGCTACCAATAAATAAAGCGGCTCAGGAATGCCAACGATGCGATGGATATGGGCTGGCTTATACAATCATGGTCTTACCCCAGAGGACATCGACGTTAAAATAAGCTTTTCAGCCATTTTATCACAACGTCGTCCCAGTTAAGCATTTTGACGCCGGTATAAAACAATAAGACGGCAAACAGTTTCCTCAGCAGTTGATGATCCACTTTAACGGCGATCTTGCTTCCCAGCAATCCCCCGACCACAAATCCGACTGCGATGATGGCAATCACATTAAATTCAATCGGCGCGCCGGTTTTTTTGCAGTCGTTATAATAGGTGATAAAGGCCAGGATGACCACCGGGAAAGTAAGCACTCCGAGCGAAGTGCCCTGCGCCTGATGCTGGTTATAATGCAGGAAATAGACCAGTAAGGGAACCAATGCGATGCCGCCGCCGACCCCTACAAGTCCGCTTAATATGCCGGCCGCTATGCCGATAATGATAAGGATAATTACGGTATAGGCGTCCATGGTCGTCGGTTTCATGATTTTTGCCTGAAGGTTTCCTGGTAAAACCGGATAGCTTCTTCGATGACCTGCAGCGCCGTATGTTTGTCTCCCAGCTCGTCGACCGTGACGGTTTTGTTTTCCAGTTTTTTATATTCTTCAAAGAAATGGCGGAGCTCGTCAAAAAAATGTTTGGGCAGCTCTTCCATATTATTGTAATGCTTTACGCTGGGATCGTTGGCGGCAACGGCGATGATCTTATCATCAGGGTCTCCGCCGTCTATCATATGCATTACGCCCAACACCTTGGCCTGCATGAGGCACATGGTTTGAACAGGGAGGGAGCTGATCACCAGGATATCCAGGGGGTCTTTATCGCCGCCATAGGTTTGGGGGATGAACCCGTAATTACAGGGGTAATAAAAAGACGAATAAATGATCCTGTCTAATTTGAGCAGGCCGCTGTCCTTATCAATTTCATACTTAGCTCTTGATCCCTGGGGGATCTCAATAATGGCATTTACGGTACGGGGGGCATTTTCGCCGTAATGAACGCCATGCCAGGGATGTGAAATATTTATCATGAAAATATTGGTTTATACGTTAGCGGGCAAGCCAGACGCCAATGAACGGGGCGGCGACTCTATTTATTATACAGGTTGCAAAGTAAAAGAAAAATGTCGTAAATCTCAGCAGTGACGCGGTTTCGACTTTAGCGCTTTATCGGATGCGAATAAAGATTCAAAATAAGTCCTGGCGAAATCTCCCGGTAGAAACAGGCGCGGGCGCTTAATCAAGAATAGATTTCAGGTCTACCAGCCATTCGTCTTTTGACCTGACAATAACCATGGTGGTGGTATCGGCCGGATTATAGGTATTAAAATATTTGTAAACGGCTACCGAATCGTTTACATTGACGATCGTTATCGGCCGGATGGAGGATTTCCTGCGTTCCTCTTTCTCATTGCTTTTCAGCTGCTGGTAGTTCCTTTTTTGCTGTTCTATCAGCATGGCGTTGGTCGTATCCTGCAACATATAAAATTTGGCCCTGGCATAGTCGCCGTCGAGAGAGGCGCGAATAAATTCCCTGCCGGCATCCTGCGCATTTTCGGCTTTTTCATATCCGCCTCTTGAGCCGCATCCGAGAATAAGCGCGGTTAATACTCCGAAAGCAATGATCGTCTTCATGATTCTTTTTCTTTATCGTATGCCTTAATGATCGCTTTTACCAGCCGGTGCCGCACCACGTCCTCTTCATCCAGCGCGATATGCGCAATGCCGTCGATATGGCTTAATATCCGCACTGCTTTTTCGAGCCCGCTCCGTTGGTTTTTGGGCAGGTCTATCTGGGTGACGTCGCCGGTGATAATGGCTTTCGCATTTGCCCCGATACGGGTCAGGAACATTTTGATCTGCAGGTCCGTGGCATTCTGGGCCTCGTCGAGGATGATAAAGGCATTATCGAGCGTTCTACCCCTCATATACGCCAGGGGCGCTATTTCGATCACGCGGGTACTCATATAATAACCCAGCTTATCGGCGGGGATCATATCGTCAAGCGCGTCATATAAAGGCCGTAAATAAGGATCTATTTTTTCCTTGAGGTCGCCGGGCAGAAAACCCAGGCTTTCGCCGGCTTCCACGGCAGGTCTTGTTAAAATGATCTTTTTAACCTGCTTGTTTTTAAGCGCCCGTACGGCCAGCGCTACGGCGGTATAGGTTTTTCCCGTTCCTGCCGGTCCGATCGCAAACACGATATCATTCTTTTCCGCTTCCTGCGCCATTCTTTTCTGGTTGGCGGTCCTGGCCCTGACCGATTTGCCATGAGGTCCGAAAACCAGCACGTCATTGGGGTTGCGGTCTACAAAATGATCTACGGTTTCCGCATCGTCGCCGCCCAGCACCTGCTCGAAATAGTTTTCGCTCATGTGCCCGTTGCGCTGAAGGTATTGAACGATGAGGTTTATTTTTTCGCGGGCATTGTCTACCTGTTCGGGAGATCCGCTTAGTTTAAGCTGGGTGCCGCGCGAGAGGATCTTCAGTAAGGGGAATTTTTTCTTGAGAATATCTAATTTTCCGTTATTTACGCCAAAAAACTCAATAGGATTAACGGTTTCCAGATTAATGATGGTTTCAGTCAACGAGGTATATTTTAGTCCATTTCAAATATAATTCTTTCGCTCCGGATTTTTTCAAAGTTAGTTATTAACAGGCGGCGTAAATATCGTTTTAACAAAAATCCTGCTGCTTATTCTATCTTTACCCTTTCATTAATTTTTTTCTATGTTAAAGGTTGGCGTATTCGGCGTAGGACATCTGGGGAAATTTCATTTGGATAACTGGCGGCAGATCGACAATGTGGAACTGGCGGGATTTTATGACCCGTCCGATTTAGCCGCCCAGGCGGTAAGCGATAAATACCAGCTGACCCGTTTTCCTGATGCGGATCAATTAATGGACCTGGTCGATGCCGTGGACATCGTGGCGCCCACGCCTTTTCATTTCGAGCTGTGCAAAAGGGCAATCCGCAAGGGAAAACATGTTTTTGTAGAGAAGCCGCTGGCCAATACGATGGAGGAAGCGCAGGAACTGTTAAAGCTCAGCCGCGAATCCAATGTAAAGTTCCAGGTTGGCCATGTGGAACGGTTTAATCCCGCTTTTCTCGCTATCGAAGGGTTCCGGCTTTCCCCGATGTTCATTGAAGTGCACCGGCTTGCCCAATTTAATCCCAGGGGCGCTGAAGTGAGCGTGGTGCTCGACCTGATGATCCATGATATTGATATTATATTAAGTCTGGTGAAAAGCGAAGTGAAGTCGATTGCCGCAAACGGCGTGGCCGTAATGACCGAAACTCCGGATATTGCGAATGTTCGCATCGAATTCAATAACGGCTGCGTGGCCAATCTTACATCCAGCCGTATTTCCATGAAGAAAATGCGGAAAATGCGGTTATTCCAGAAGGAAGCTTATATCGGGATTGATTTCCTGGAAAAGCAAACCCAGGTGATCCGTTTGGAAACGCCCGACGATGCGGGCGCGTTTACCTTTGACCTGGAAACGCCATCCGGCGAGATCAAAACCATTGCCGTTTCTTCGCCTGTATCTCCCGCGGTGAATGCGATCAGGCTGGAGCTGGAAAAATTCCGCGACGCGATCATCCACAATACGTCCACAGTTGTTTCCGAACTGGACGGCTACCGGGCGATGGACGTGGCGCACCAGATACTGCAAAAAATAAAAACTGCTAATAGTATTTCCTGAGCCTGCCATGCCATATGCTAAATCCATCCACAATGCCTGGTACCTGTTCAGCGATTATGTTGCCGCAATGTTCTCCTGGGTCGCGCTTTATCTTATACGCAGGCGGCTGGAAAACGCGCCGCTAACCGATGAGCACGGCATTTACCTGAACGACCGCTTTTGGTGGGGGATCCTGCTGATCCCTGTCTGCTGGATCGTTTTTTATGCCTTATTGGGATCCTATCATACGCTCTATAGTAAATCGAGG
Source organism: Chitinophagaceae bacterium (assembly GCA_016786785.1). GTDB lineage: Bacteria > Bacteroidota > Bacteroidia > Chitinophagales > Chitinophagaceae > Flavitalea. The sequence continues at coordinate 6,706 of JAEUVR010000200.1, read as the reverse complement.
ATGGACGAGTTCATCAAAACGGCAACCTGCTCGCTGATCGGGTGTACGCTTATTTTCCTGGCGATCGTGATCAACGATCCCAAGATCTCCTACGCCTATTATTATAAAGCTTTTTTCTCCTATCTCGGCATTCAGTTCGTACTGACCTGGGCAGGAAGAGCCCTTATCCTGCATTTATCCAAGAAACAACTGGCCTCAGGGAAGATCCGCTTCAACACCCTGCTCGTGGGAGGCCAGTCTATTGCGCGGCGGATCTATGAGGAAACAAAACAGGAGCTGGCATCGGCCGGGTATCATTATACCGGTTTTGTCGCGAACAAGGGAGAGGCCAATCCTGTGCGCGAATGGCTTCCCGAATACGGTTCGCTGGAAGATCTCGATAAGGTAATTGACCGAAACGATATTCGCCTGGTGGTCATCGCCATGGAAAAAAACGAGAAATCCGGGGTAGAGAAAATTGTGCAGTCGTTAAGCGATAAAGACGTGGAGGTAGGCATTGCGCCCGATGCGCTGGACATCTTATCGGGCGCGGTGCGCACCAGCAACGTATATGGCGCGGCGCTCGCCACGGTTAAGTCCGGACTGATGCCCGAATGGCAGCAAAACATCAAAAGAGTGATGGATGTTGCTCTCTCTGTCTGTTTAATGATCTTGCTTTCGCCCTTGCTTGCCTATATAGCGCTCAGGGTTAAGCTATCGTCGCCGGGCCCCGTAATTTATTACCAGGAAAGAGTAGGCTATAAGGGAAAAAAATTCCGTATCATGAAATTCCGGTCTATGTACAACAATGCGGAAGAAAATGGTCCGCGCCTGTCTGTTCCCAATGATGAAAGGATCACGTCCTGGGGCAGGTTTTTGAGGAAATGGAGACTGGACGAGCTCCCCCAGCTATGGAACGTGATGGTAGGAGAGATGAGCCTGGTAGGGCCGCGGCCCGAGAGGGAATATTATATTCGCCAGCTTATGCAGGAAGCCCCGTATTTTAAATACCTGCTGAAGGTAAAGCCGGGCATAACTTCGTGGGGAATGGTAAAATATGGTTATGCCGGCAACGTTAAGGAGATGAACGAACGGATGAAATATGACCTGATCTATATTGAGAATATTTCGCTGGCCCTGGACCTGAAAATAATGGCCCATACCCTGAGGATTATTCTTATGGGCAAGGGGCGGTAGTATAGGTTTTATAAATATGCGGCGATCCCTGCATTACTTGCGGTAAAAGCCGTAGCGTTAGTATATGGTTTTATAAAACAATGCCTGTTGAAAAAACTGATCGTTTTGTTTTTTATGGCCTTCCTTCAGCAGGAGGGAGCAACCCAGCAGCCTTACTGGCAGCAACAAACGAATTATACCATCGAGGCGACGCTTAATGATCAAAACCATTCCCTCGAGGGCTTGCTTCAACTGGAATACATCAATAACGCCCCGGATACCCTGCATTTTATCTGGTTTCATGTTTGGCCCAACGCCTTTAAAAACGACCGTACGGCTTTCAGCGACCAGTTGTTAGAGAATGGCAGAACGGATTTTTATTTTTCGGGTAAGGAAGATAAGGGATATCTTAATCGACTTGACTTTCGCGCCAATGGCATTACGCTCGAGCAGGAAGACCATCCGCAATATGCGGACATTATAAAACTGCATTTGTCGTCTCCGCTCGCGCCCGGCGAAAGGGTCATGCTGAACGCTTCTTTTTATGTTAAGCTCCCTGCTAATTTTTCCAGGGGCGGGCATACGGGCCAATCGTACCAGGTAACCCAATGGTATCCCAAGCCGGCCGTATACGATCAAAAGGGATGGCATCCCATGCCCTATCTCGACCAGGGCGAGTTTTACGGAGAGTTTGGCAATTTCGACGTAACGATCCATCTGCCTGCAGCGTATCGCGTGGCGGCGACAGGAGAATTGCAGGGCGGCGAGCGGCGGCAGGAGCTCCTCAAACCGGATAGTCTCTCCTTGCCTGGATCCGCCTATAAAACGCTACGGTATAAACAGGATAATATCCATGATTTTGCCTGGTTTGCCGATAAACGTTTTATCGTCCGCTACGATACCCTGCAGCTTTTGTCGGGGCGGGTTATCGAGACCTACGCCTATTATCTGCCAGCTTCGGAGCCTGTATGGAAGAACAGCATCCGGATGCTAAAGGAAGCGGTAAGATACCGTTCGGCGCTTATTGCGGAATACCCCTTTAATGTAATTACGGTAGTAGAAGCGAAGATGGGCGTGGAGGGCGGAATGGAATACCCTACCATCGCCAGTATATCCACGGGCCTGGATGAAACCCTGCTAGAAGAAGTGATCGGGCACGAAGCGGGTCATAACTGGTTCTATGGCATCCTGGGCAGCAACGAACGGCTCCATCCCTGGATGGATGAAGGGATGAATACCTACTACGACAATAGGTATCGTGAATGGATAACCGAAAATAGAAAAGATGCGGCTCCGCCCGGACCGGGCGCGGCGTCGAAGGGTTTGGGGAAACAGGCAGAGCAAGCGAAAACCAGCGGAGCGGCCGATGGCGGCTCGGACTGGCTCCGGTCGCGGCTCCCGGCCGATCCCTACAAATACCTTATCGATGCGCTCGCGAAAATAAAAGCCGATCAACCCATATCGGGCGAAGCGACGGCGTTCAACAACGTCAACTACCCGTTGATGGTTTATTATAAAGCGGCGGCATGGATGAAGGGGTTGGAACAAAAACTGGGAACGGCCTTGTTTGATAGCGCCATGAAAACCTATTATGAGCAATGGAAATTCAGGCATCCTTATCCCGGCGATTTTCGTAGCGTAATGGAAAGCGTAAGCGGAACGGGGCTCTCCGATTATTTTGCCTTGCTTGACCGGCAGGGCGCGCTTCCGCCATTGCCTGCGAAGCGGAAGATAAAACCGGTATTTTTATTTTCCGCCCGCAATACCGACAGTATACAGTATATCCATATTATGCCGGCCATCGGATACAATGTTTATGATGGCCTGATGGCCGGCGTTTTTGTGCACAACTATAATCTTCCGGAAAACTCCTTTCGTTTTTTTCTTAACCCGCTATATGCTACGGGTAGCAATGGTTTGAGGGGGATGGGCGGATTGGCTTATTCCTGGCGCCCGGATAAAGGGATTGGCAAACTGACGGCAGGGATCAACGGTTCTGCTTTTTCTACCAGGGAGGGAAGGGATAGCGCCGGCAAGAAAGTATTTGCCGATTTTTACAAGCTTGTTCCATTCGCGAGGGTTGTTTTTAAAAACCGGGATAAGCGCGATAACAGGGAGGCCTGGGCGGAATGGAAGACCTATATCATCGGCGAGCGGGGCTTTAGGTATGATCAATACAGCGCGGACTCCTTGTATTATCCTTCCCGGGGAGACAGGGTTTCCCGCTACCTCAACCAGCTTAGTTTTAATTATGCCAGGTATCGCGCATTGTATCCTTATGACCTCAGGTTGCAGCTCCAGCAGGGGGAGTCGTTTTACCGCGTCAATGCAGAAGCGAATTATTTTTTTAACTATGCAAAAGGCGGGGGATTGTCGATGCGTTTGTTTGCAGCAAAATTTGGATATCTCGGCGCAAGGACCCAGTCTAAGATATTTGCCGCATACCCATACCAGCCCAAGCTTACGGCGGTGCGCGGCAACGAAGACTATACCTATAGCAATTATTTTATCGGCCGTAACGAATCAGATGGTTTGGCCTCGCAGCAGATAATGGTCAGGGACGGCGGGTTAAAGATCCGGACCGATCTTTTCCAGGGCCTGCAGGGAAGGTCTGATAACTGGATCGCGGCGCTAAACTTCAACACCACGCTACCGCAACTGCTGCCGGTGAAACTTCCTATTCGGTTGTTCCTCGACGTGGGAACCTATTCGGACGCCTGGCGCGTGGAGCTGAACAATGCGCGGTTGATGTATGTGGCCGGCCTGCAGTTGTCGCTCTTTAAGGAGCTCGTAAATATCTATGCGCCGCTCCTGATGAGCGCTGAAGTTCGCAATTCTCTTAAAACGGTTCCTGAAGAAAATACGTTTGGCAAACGGATCTCTTTCAGCATAGACCTGCATCGATTCAACCTGAGAAAATTAACCGGTAACCAGTTGCCCTTTTGATATGGATACGCTTATCAGATATCTTCATCGCTCCCAGATAGATGCCATAAAATGGGATCGCTGCCTCGATAACAGCGCGAATGGGTTGATCTACGGCTGTTCCGAATATTTAGATGCGATGGCCGACAACTGGAATGGGTTGGTGGTCGGCGATTATGATGCGGTGATACCGCTTCCCTGGCGCTCCAAATGGGGAATGGCCTATTATTATCATCCTGCATTCATACAGCAATTGGGTTTGTTCGGCCAGGCGGTCAAAGCATTGCACAAAGAGACAATGGATCGCGGGAGCCAGGCCGAAGCGGCTAAGATTCTTTCTGCTCCTGCATTGTACAAAGAAATAATGGATGTTGTTTTTTCCAGGGTACGGTATGGCGACCTGCTCCTGAATTTCGGTAATGCAGATATAGCCAGCCAGATAGGCGCGGCGCCCTGCAATAATTTGATACTTGATCTCTCCGGCGAGTACGCTTCCCTATCGGCGGGGTATAAAAAAGACCTGGTCAATAATCTGCGTAAAGCGTCAAAACATCATCTCCATTATCTTCCCGATAACGATGTTTCTAATGCCGTCGCGTTATATGAAGCTCATTATGCGCAAAGGCTCTCTTCGCTTGAGAAAAAAGACTACCGGCGGTTTGCGGGACTATGCGCAGGATTACAGCGGCAGAACCGGGCTTTTGCGAGAAAGGTCGTTGACGATGGCGGAACCCTTTTGTCCATCGCCCTATTCCTGAAAGACAGCCGGAGGATCTATAACATGATGAATACGACTACGGATGCAGGCAGGGCCGTAGCCGCCAACCATTTCCTGCTGGATAACGTGATAAAGGAATTTGCAGGCGCCCCGCTGGCGCTGGATCTGGAAGGTTCTGATCTGCAGGGGGTAAAACATTTCTACCTGAATTTCGGCGCCGGGGAGCAACCTTATTTCAAATACAGCCGGCTGCCCGTGGCGCTAAGGCTTTGGCGGGCGTTACGATAAGCAGGGCAGCGTTGTGCATGCGAAAGCATTTAATTGCCGGGTTCGTCGAATCGCTCCCTTCCCGCCGCGAAGCCGATCTGGTAAAGATCCTGATGTATTGAAGCGTTGTTACAGCAATCCTTGCAGCTTTCTTCCGGCCAATAGCGAAAAACGTTTAGGATGTTAAAGGCCGGCGAACAAGGCTTACACCATCTATAACGAAATGCATTCTCAAAGGCCCGCCGGGCAGAACCGAAATCACATGCCTCAGCGCCGATCCCAAAAGACGCCGGCCTATTGCGGGCTTGCCGGGTTGTCTTTTTGATCCTGCTTCAGTAACTCTTCGGCGATCAGCAGGTCGATCGGATGGGTGATCTTAATATTGCGGTATTCGCCTTCTACCAGGTTGATCTTTCCGCCTGCATATTCTACTACGCTTGCATCGTCGGTAAAGAAAGAGCGATAGGGTTGCCGGTAAGCCATTTTAAGCAGGGCGCCGTTGAATGTCTGCGGGGTCTGAACAATACGCATCCGGTCCCTGTCGATTGCCCTGTTTTCTCCTTCTTCCAGTATCCTCATCGAATCGGAGGAGATGATGACGGGTATGGCATTTCCTTTTGCGATCGTTTCCCGGTAGCAGCGTTCGATCAGCGCGGAGCTGATCAGGCAACGGACGGCATCATGAACAAAAACGACGGCATCTTCCTCAACCTGTTCAAGGCAGGCTTTTACCGATTCGAAACGCGTACTGCCCCCGGCGATGGTCTTTATCCTGCCGGTAGCGTCGGCCTGGCCGGCAATGGTCAACCCCGTTTGAAAATGGTCTGCCGGAAGCGCCAGCACGATCTGCAGGTCCTGCCAGACCCGGAGAAAGGCCGTTAGCGTATGGTACAACAGGGGTTTGCCCGCCAGGGGCAGGAATTGTTTCGGCAGGGCATTGCCCATCCTGGAACCGGACCCACCTGCCACAATTACCGCATATTTTTTCATGGCTGACTCGTTAATGTTAAAGTTTGACGCCAGATATATGTTAACATTTGCTTCGAATGCGCATCCTTGTTGGGGATCTGCAAGCGAGGTAAGCGGATCGAATATTACATCTCTTTTGAATGCCTATCTCTGTTGGCCTGCCAGCCTTACGCTAAAGTTTACGTCAATGCTTTAGGGAGACCGCCTCGGCCGCTGAGATTGGCAATTCCTGCCGTTATTGCCTACGCTGATTCCTGATCGTCCCCGGCGTCTTCATCCATCATTTCCCGCTCCAGTTCATCCATCTGAACGATATCGGAGGCCTCGCTTTCGGTAGGTGTCGTATTCAGGAGCTCGTAGAGACCGGCCGATTCCATTTCTTTCTTTACTTCCGGCTGCATTTCACAGACGACAAATGAAGCATTTTCTGCGTAAAACCGCTTCTGGAGCGCAAGAATATGTTCAGCGGCAGCTTTGTCGATCTTTTTAATGTCTTTCATATTCAGAATGACATTTTTCACGTTTAAACCTAGCAGGGGAATTAAACATTCATCCAGCTTGTCTGTCATATTAGCAGCGAGATTGATTTCCTGAATCGTAATGACATGGAATTTATCTCTGGTATCAATTTTGAACCCCATTAGCAATACTTGAAATTGTTAACATTGGTTT
>JAEUVR010000198.1 GCA_016786785.1 Chitinophagaceae bacterium | reverse complement strand
ATGGGCTTTACAAAGAGGCTTTAAAAGCATAACTTTGTTTTAGTTTGGGTTAAACAATAAGCAGTTCCTAACAATTGTATTTACTGGGTTAGCCCGAACTATTCCCCGGAAGCGTCCTACCGCTTCCGGTTTTCGTTAAGGCATAACGACAATCTTAAGGCATAACGACAATCTTTTTTCCTTCAATTTTGAAATGCACTTCCGTTCTTTTTAATACCTCCAGCACATCCGACAACTGCAACTCCCGCTGTATTTCTCCCAGGAAAAGCAGGTCCGGGATTTTACCTTCATAAACCACGTCCACATCGTACCAACGGCTGATCTGACGCATCACGGCAGGCAGACCGACCCGGTTAAAATTGAAATAGCCATTTTTCCAGGCGACAGCCTGTTCCGTATCGGCGTTCCGGATAACGCCATTTGTCCATGCCTGCCCGGGTTTTAAGAAGCTGGCGTTTATTTTAACCGAGCCCTCTAACAAGGTTGTTGTAACCTGCTGTTCATCCGGGTAGGCGTTGATATTAAAGTGGGTGCCCAATACCTCCACCGTTATATTATTAACCTCCACATAGAAGGGTTTGGTCTCATTGCGCGCAACCTCAAAATACGCTTCTCCGGTCATGGACACCTTTCTTTCCTTCCCATGGAAAGCAGTAGGATAGGTAATGGACGACGAAGCATTCAGCCAAACCCTTGTTCCATCAGGTAAACTCAACCGGTATTGCCCGCCGCGGGGCGTGCTCATCATATTGTAAGCAAGAATATTGGTTTTGTTATATATTAGTTCTCCATTATTCTTATTAATGCTCACGCCTCCGTCTTTTAACATTTCCGCTCCTTCCTTTAGTTCTATTTTCCGTCCGTCGCTCAAAGTGAGTACGGCTTTATTGCCGCCCGGTAAAATTTCATCAGGCGCAACTATGCCGGACAATGTCGTATCCTGATCTTCGGTATGATTGTTCATCACCAGGAAAACACCTGCTCCTGCAATAATTAATATTGCGGCGGCATAACGAAACCAGGCGGTCCTGATAAAATGCATCCGGGAAACAGGAGGTTTCTCTTTTTTATGAGAATCCTGTTCCTTAAGTATCCTGTTTATAAAGGGCTCCCAATATTTGGGGTCATAATCCTGTAATGATCCGACCTGAAACCTCAGCTTATCCAAATAGTCAATGTGATCCCCCCTATGGCTTTCATCGGCAATTGAGGCAAACAATTGTTCAATTTCTTCGTTCGTCGCCGTTTTATCAATAAACTTATTCCATAACAAATCGATATCTCTCATATTAGAGGGTTTAGCGCGCTCAACAGTAAGACGACTATCCATGCAGGATGGACTATTCTCCAGCAAATAAATTACAGGTCAGATCCTATAAGGAAGGAAATTGCAACAAAAAAGAGGTGCGCCATTCTCTTTAAATAATCCCGGATAAGCTGCAATGATTCCACCAGGTGATTCCTGACGGTATTTCGGGATATATGAAGCCGCTGGGCAATATCTTCATAACTCAGGCCTTCCTCGTATTTCAGCAGGTATACCCGGCGGCGTTGTTCGCTGAGGTTTTTAACGGCCTCATCCACTATACGCTCATACATACGGAAGTCTATCCCTTCTCCGCCCATATCCTTATTGAACTGATACAACTGGCGCGACAGCCAATATTGCGCCTTTACTTCGACCGCATGATGCTTCAGGAAATCGAATGAAAGATTTGCCGCTATACGATAGAGGTAGGCAGATGGGTTTTCGACATTTTGTAAAGCGGCGCGATTGTGCCATAATTTACTAAACAGGTTCTGCAGAAGGTCTTCCGCCCAAAGCTCGGAATGAATGAGTTTATAAATATAGGGATGCAGCAAAGGCGTATAGCGATGAAAACATTCGGTAAAGGCAAGATCGTCTCCTTCTGCTATCAGGCGGAACAAAGCAAGATCGTCGTATGAGCGGTATCGCGTCAATTTTAGACGTTGGGAATAGCTAAATTAATATTTCTACAACATCGTTGTGGGTTTCACATACTGGCTGAGCGGAAATTTCCCGCTTTCTTTTAGCTTTTTGAATCCTCCGCTAACATCTACCAGGTTATCATATCCCCTTGCCTTTAATATGGAATTAAATATAACGCTGCGATATCCTCCCTCGCAATGCACATAATAAGTTTTATCCTTGATCATATCAACGGTATGATCATTGATATGATCAAGCGGCATGTTGATGGCGCCCAAGGCATGTTCGCTATCGTATTCGCTTTGGCGGCGCACGTCGAGGATCGGGAGATCATTTTTTTCCGCCATTTCCGCCAACGCTTCTGGAGTAATAGCATCTATGGCGTCTATTTCCTTGCCTGCATTTTTCCAGGCTTCAAATCCGCCTTCCAGGTAACCGATACAATGATCATATCCCACTCTTGCCAGCCTGGTGATCGCTTCTTCCTCTCGTCCCGGTTCGGCAACCAGTAATATCTGTTGTTTGATGTCCGGGATCAGCGCGCCCACCCAGGGAGCAAAGTTCCCGTCTATGCCAATAAATATGGAATTAGGAATAAACCCCCGCTTAAACGATTCGACGTTTCGCGTATCCAGGATCAGGGCGCCGGTTTGATTGGCGACTTCTTCAAACTCATCCGGGCTAAACGCCTGTTTACCGCGCTGCAACACCTGGTCGATGCTATCATATCCCCTGATATTCATCAGCACATTCAACGGAAAATAAGCCGGCGACTCCGTCAGCCCGGTCAGCGCTTCCTTAATAAAATCTTCCCTGGAAAGGCCGGGGCGCAATGCATGGTTGGTTGCTTTCTGGTTGCCCAGCGTATCAACGGTTTCCTTGCTCATGTTTTTACCGCATGCGCTGCCGGCGCCATGCGCCGGATAGATCACGATATCATCAGGCAGCGGCAAGATCTTATTGCGCAACGAATCGTAAAGATGCCCCGCCAGCTTTTCAGGAGTAAGGTCTGCCGATACTTTCTGCGCCAGATCAGGGCGGCCCACATCGCCGATAAAAAGCGTGTCGCCGCTGAACAGGCCGACAGGCTTGCCTTTTTCATTGATCAGCAGATAACAAACGGATTCCATGGTATGTCCAGGCGTATGCAATACTCTTATTTTAATATCTCCCAGGGGCAGCTCTTCATTGTCCTTTGCGATATAAGCGTCAAAAGACGGCTTGGCCGTAGGCCCATATACAATGGCGGCGCCTGTCTTCCTGGCAAGATCGATATGGCCGCTTACAAAGTCGGCATGAAAATGCGTTTCCAATACATATTTGATCTTTGCGCCGTTGCGATCAGCCCTGGCTATATAGGGTTGCACTTCGCGCAGGGGATCAATAATGGCTACTTCCCCTTTGCTTTCAATATAATAAGCGCCCTGCGCAAGACATCCGGTATAGATCTGTTCGATTTTCATACGCTATACATTGGTTTTCTTATCATTCACCACTTTATAGACCTTTCCATCCTGCTTACTCCACAGGTATATTTCGCCATGGGCGTCTCTTCCAAAGCGAAGGTCCACCTTATTTTTCTTACAAAGTTCCAGGAGCGTCGTCTTCTTCCCATTAAACGTAACCTGCCATTCCCTGATAGGCGCCCGCGATCCTAATTTAAGATCGTTGATGTTTACATAAAACAATCTACCATTAGCGATATCGCCGAACACATATTTACCGGCCAGTTGAGGGCTTGCCGAGCCCAGGTACTCAAAGCCCCCGGAGATCGCATTGCCTTCTCCGTGATCGTACCGGGCGGCGGGATAAGTAATATTATAGATCGCGTCATCCTCGGGAAGCGCATACACTTTTGTAATTGTTTCTAACGGTTTCAATACAAAATCGCCCTCTCTTAACGGCCATCCGTAGTCGTGCCCCGGGAGGATGATGTTCAGGGACTCTATATTATGGCTGCCGATATTTGAAGAAAGCATCAGCCCCGATCGGGTCCAGGTAATGCGATGAGGGTTTCTGAATCCATACGCATAGATCTCTCCCAGCGTATTGGGATCGCCGTCATTAACAAACGGATTGTCCGCGGGAATGCCATATTTGCCGTTAGCGCTATTGTTACCGCGCGGATCAATACGCAGAATGGCCCCCAGTATCCTGTCGAGGCGATGCGTTAACTGCGGAAGGCGCTCATCAACGCAACCGCCGTCTCCCACGCCTATGTACAACAACCCATAATCCTTATCGCCGCGTTTGGCGTACGGATTAAAAGTAATATCCTGCATGCCATGGATCCCCGTAACCATGTTCACCCGGAACAGTTCTCTTCCCTTTCCTGCAAAAACCGCGCTGCGGGGATTGTCGACCTTCCATTCGGTCAACACCCATTGGACGGTCCGTTTAATGGAGTCGTCGTATTTAAATTCAGGAATGATCGCTTCAGGCAATTCGGTATGCGTGGTATACAAAAGACCATTCTTTTCAAATTCGGGATGAAAGGCAAAGCTGCCGAAGCCCGTAGCCATACCCGGCTTGTCGATAAATGCAGGCCTCAAAGCGCGCATATCCATATATACGGCAGGCTGGTTATCCTGGATACGGTATAATACGCCTCTCAATTCCACAATAAACAACTGCCCCGTGCCAGGCTGGGCTTCCATCTTGGTAATCCTTGTAATAGGCTTTTCTTCGCTGGAAGCAGGGATCTGCGTAACCAATTCCAGCCCAGCTTCCACTCCTGAGAGGGAAATGGCTTCAGGAATCGGATCTTTTAACGATTGTCCATCTTCCATAACGACTGTTTTTTCAGGCGCTTTTTCCGTATGCAGGTAAGCGACAATAGCATCCAGGTCATCGTCAGGGTATGTCGCGAACGAAGGCATAACCGTATGAAATTGTTCAAATAATTTTTTTGCCCGCTCATCGCCCGATGCTATAACGGCGTTGGGATCCTTAATAAAACGTTTGATCCATTCCGCAGAGTTTACAGCGGTCACCCCGCTCAGCCGGGGGCCGATCCCATCCTGGATAAAATTATGACAGGGGCTGCAGTTGCCTCTAAAAAGCCCTTTCCCTTTAGCGATCGTTAAAGAATCGGAGGCGATATTGCCCGCCTTGTCAGCAGGTATTGAGTTACAGGAATTGAAAAATATCAGCCCCGTTAAAAGGGCAAACAGCAATACAACAAAAAGCTTTTTCATACGTAAATGTAATTAAGAAATTCGCTCATGCATAATTTTATTCGGGTCTGCTCCGGCGCGTTCATGATCCGCCCCTATTGACCAAGGGTTATTTTTTTAAGCGCATTTCCGCAAGGTTTATAGTATATTGGCGGTATTGCGCCTGGGGGAAGCGTCCTACGAACCGGATGACGGCGCTAAACGCAGCAGCCATATTAAAAATTGATATCATGAAATCGCAAGACCATCATCAGTCCAGGAGAAAATTTCTGAAGCAGTCGCTTGTTGCCGGCGCGCTGCTGCCGTTGTCGTATAACCATCTTGCCGCCGCCTCGCCGGCGGGATCGCCCGTCGCGCCTGCATTGCCTGATGCGTCTGCCCCGCTAAAACTGCATGTTTTTTCAAAGCACCTGCAGTTCCTGAATTACAAAGACATGGCTGAAGCAGCCGCGGAGATCGGGTTTGACGGAGTTGATCTAACGGTTCGCCCCAAGGGACATGTGCTTCCCGAAAGAGTCCAGGATGATTTGCCCCTGGCTGTTGAAGCCATAAAAAAAGCGGGACTGTCCGCCCTGATGATGACTACGGCCGTCGACGACGCCAACGATCCCGTAGACGTCCGGGTATTGGAAACAGCCGTTAAGACCGGCATTCGGTTTTACCGGATGAACTGGCTTGGATATGAAAATGATAAATCCATACCCGAATCCATAGCGGCGCTTCAACAAAGGATGAAGGAGCTCAGCCTGTTAAACAAAAAATTACAATTGAACGGTTGCTACCAGAATCATTCAGGGTTGCTGGTCGGCGCCTCAATGTGGGAGTTATGGGAGCTGTTAAAAGAAACCGACAGGTCCTATACCGGCGTTCAATACGATATCCGTCATGCGGTAGTGGAAGGCGGAATGTCCTGGAAGAATGGTTTGCGCCTGATACGCCCTCAGATCAAGATGATAGCCCTTAAGGATTTCAAATGGGCGAAAAAGGACGGGGAATGGTTGGATGAGAATACGCCGATCGGGGAAGGAATGGTTGATTTCATCGCCTACTTTAAACTATTAAAAAAATACCAGGTACAGACGCCGGTATCCATGCATTTTGAATATCCCCTGGAGGGCGCGGAGCATGGCGCTTTTAAGATCAGCGGCGACAGGAAGATCATTTTCAAAGCCATGAAAAGAGATATTCAGAAAATCCAGGAATTATGGGCAAGAGCATGAGCTCAATAAGAAATTTATAAACGTTCTGCTTGAGAAATAAAAATAACTGGCGCGAACAAACGGAAGCCATACTTATTTATGCTGGAGACGGAATTTCCGCGCGCGTTCAAAATAGTCGTCAAGGAGTTCGATCTTAAACTCTTTGACCATCTGCGCTATATTGACATTGTTATTTTGACTTGTTATCAGCGCTGCGCCTACCTGCCCGGGATCATGTACGTTTACAGTTTCCCCATACTTCTTTTTTAAGGCCCTTAATCTCTCCCAGTTATAATCAAGATGAGCGACCGCATAGTCAAGGTTAACGGACGCTACCGTAAAATCAAAATAATTCGTTGTGCGGGCGATCACTTCTCCCAATGGATTCCGTATTTCCGAAGGCGTTCCCCTATCGGAAATGCTACCTACAAAATAAGATCGGCAGGCATAAGCCCAATTGCTTTGCGCCAGGCCGCCATGGTACATGGAGGAGAAAAGAATGATATCCGGTTTGGCCTTTACATATGGCTGCAATACTTCTTCAAAGTTCAGGTCAAAACAAATGGCGCCGGCTACCGTGCCAAAATCGCATTTAAAAACAGGCGTTTCAAAGCCGGGTTTAATGCCAGCCTCCATTTCGCCAATGGTAGGAAAGTTCTTATCATAAATACCTGCGACCCTGCCCTGCCGGTCCAGTAAGATAAGAGAGTTTCGCCAGTCGCCGTTTTTCTCCTGTCGCTTGGAGCCGAAGGCAATATAACAGTTGTTCTCTCTCGCTACCGTCGCAAAATATTCCTGCACCCGGTCGCCCCTGCTTTTATAATAATCTAATTCAGGTATGGTCAGCCGTCCGGGGCGATCGCATGCCTCGGGCAAAACGATCAGGTCAGGTTTCGACGGAAGCGCCTGGTCTAACCGACCTTTCCAAAAAGCAATTACCTGATCTACCAGTTTCTGGGGCTCCTTTGTTTCGGCAACAGAAGGAGCAGTCCCGATAGTTGCGATCTTCACCCATCTTCCGCCTTGCGCATTAAGATAAGCAGCCGAGGAAAAAAACAGGCAAATAAAACAACCAAATGTCCTCAACCAGGTAAAAGGCGCGGCGCTATGCATATCGAAAAATTTTTCCGCCCGTAAACTGCGTTTATCCGGCGCTTATACCGGGCGATGAAGGTGTTTATAAAAAGCTTTTTATTTTCTTGCCGGGGGAAGTTCTGATTTAGTATGGTTCAATACATTGGTAACGCTGGTAATAACGCCGGCAATATCAGAAAGATCGGCCGGGACGATCATGGAATTATTTGTCTTGGCCAGCTTGCCAAATTCGCTGAGATACTGTTCTGCAATACGCAGGTTGACCGCATTCATACCGCCTTCTTCATTGATCGACGCAGCGATCTCGCGGATACCCTTCCCGGTGGCCGTAGCGATCATTTCAATTTCAGAAGCCTTACCGCTCGCTTCATTTATTTTTCGTTGCTTTTCCCCTTCGGAACGCGCGATCATCTCCTGCTTATCTCCTTCCGCGCGATTGATCTTTGCCTGTTTATCGCCTTCAGACTCTGCGATCAGCGCTCTTTTTTCCCGCTCTGCGCGCATTTGTTTTTCCATGGCATCGCGGATGCTTTGCGGGGGAGATATGTTCTTCACTTCATAACGGGATACTTTGATGCCCCAGGGACCGCTCGCCTTGTCTACCGCCTCCACGATACTGGAGTTCACCATCTCCCTTTCTTCAAATGTTTTATCCAGCTCCATCCTGCCGATAATGCTACGCATTGTCGTTTGGGATATCTGCACAACGGCAAATTTGTAGTTATCGATGCCGTAAGACGCTTTTTGGGGATCGATCACCTGGAGATATAAGATACCATCCACTTCCACCGCAATATTATCTTTCGTGATACATATCTGGGAAGCTACGTCTATCGCCTGCTCTTTCAGGTTCTGTTTGTAAGCGACCTTATCGATAAAAGGAATAAGAATATGAAAGCCAGCCTCCAGCGTACGGCTATATTTTCCCAGTCGCTCTACTATGAATACCGAACGTTGCGGCACCACTTTGAAAGTCGAAAGAAAGGCGGACAATAAAAAGATGACAAGAATAATCAGGATGAGCGTAGCAGTGGTCATGATGATTTTATTGATTTTACAAATAATAAGATGCTGTCGTTACCCGTGATGACGACCTGGTCGCCTTTGTCGATGGTATCTGTTGAAGAAGCGTCCCAGGAAACCCCGTTAAACTCCACCCTGCCGTTTTTACCGGGAGCGATAAGGGTTTCGGCTAAAGCGGTCTTTCCCACGAACTCGTCCTCAATAACTTCACTTGGTTGCTTACGGGCATACATCAGGTTTTTCAACCATTTTCTGAATAACAATACCGAAAGGATAGAACAGCCCAGGAACATAAAGAGCTGCGCGTCTAACGACCAATTCAAAAACAGGGTCAGAAAGGCGACTACCCAGGCCCCCACGGCAAAGAAGAAAAGGATCAGCCCCGGAACGGCAAATTCAAGCAGGAATAATACAAGGCCTACGATAAACCAAATAACCGCTGCATTCATTAAATCTTTCATTTATTATACAGTGCATAATATAGGCAAAACAATTCACCTGCCAACAAATTTCTCCTAATTACCAGATGAATTTCCCCAAATATATACCTTTACAGGCCAAAAAAACGCTTCAATCCCGCAATATTCTGATTATTAATTATTTGCGAATGTTTTGCACACTGTTTATACTTTTTAGTATAATCAGTACCTTTGCAGGACGGTAAGAGACCAAAAATTTCAAAAGATACTAATATGAGCGATGAACTTAGGGTTATAGAGGAAACTGTATTGAAGGACTACAAATATGGCTTTGTAACCGATATTGAAGCAGATGAAGCGCCAAAGGGACTGAATGAGGATACCGTACGCTTTATATCCGCTAAGAAAAATGAGCCGGAATGGATGCTGGAATGGCGGCTGAAAGCTTTTCGACACTGGCTTAAAATGACTGAACCCAGTTGGGCCAACATTAAATACCCTCCTATCGATTACCAGGATATTATTTATTATTCAGCGCCCAAGCAAAAAGCCAAGGCCAAGAGCCTTGACGAAATAGATCCTGAGCTGAGAAGGACCTTTGAGAAGCTGGGCATCTCCCTGGATGAGCAAAAGCGGTTGTCAGGGGTAGCCGTAGACGCCGTTATTGACAGCGTATCTATCGGCACCACTTTCAAAACGCAGCTGGCGGAGCTGGGCATCATATTTTGCTCCATGAGCGAAGCCATCCGGGAGCATCCGGAACTGGTAAGAAAGCATTTAGGCTCCGTAGTGCCGATGACCGACAACTATTTTTCCGCGCTTAACTCGGCCGTTTTCTCCGACGGTTCCTTCTGCTATATTCCCAAGGGCGTCCGCTCGCCGATGGAGCTATCCACCTATTTCCGTATCAATGCGGAGAACACGGGACAGTTTGAAAGAACGCTGATCGTAGCGGAGGAAGGCAGTTACGTGAGCTACCTGGAAGGCTGCACGGCCCCTATGCGCGATGAGAACCAACTGCATGCCGCGGTAGTGGAACTGATCGCCATGGATAATGCCGAGATCAAGTACTCCACCGTCCAAAACTGGTATCCCGGCGATAAGCAAGGGAACGGAGGCGTTTACAATTTTGTTACCAAAAGAGGCATGTGCCAGGGCCGCCAGTCCAAAATATCCTGGACGCAGGTAGAAACAGGATCCGCCATTACCTGGAAATACCCGAGCGTAATATTAAAAGGCGACCATTCCGTGGGCGAGTTTTATTCCGTAGCGGTTACCAACAACCATCAACAGGCCGATACCGGAACCAAAATGCTCCATGTAGGCAAACATACCAAAAGCCGTATCGTATCCAAAGGCATTTCTGCCGGCTTTAGCAATAACAGTTATCGCGGGTTGGTGCAGGTGGGCAAAAACGCGGTTAACGCCAGGAATTTCTCACAGTGCGATTCGCTTTTGTTAGGCGATAAATGCGGCGCGCATACTTTTCCTTATATAGAAGTAAAAAACAATACGGCTGTAGTAGAACATGAAGCGACGACCTCGAAGATCGGGGAAGACCAGCTTTTCTATTGCAACCAGCGGGGCATTGATACAGAAGCCGCCATAGCGCTCATCATTAACGGCTTTGCCAAAGAAGTGATGAACCAGTTGCCGATGGAATTTGCGGTAGAAGCGCAAAAACTGCTGGCGATCAGCCTGGAGGGCAGCGTAGGATAATTAAGCTAATATCAATAACAGCAATAAAACACATCATTCATGTTGACAATTCAGGATTTGCATGCAGGAGTAGAAGGAAAGGAAATTTTAAAAGGGATCAACCTTGAAATAAAGCCGGGAGAGGTCCATGCGATAATGGGGCCAAACGGTTCCGGAAAAAGCACCCTGGCTTCCGTTCTTGCAGGCCGGCAGGACTTTACCGTTACCAGGGGCTCTGTTGAATTTATGGGCAAAAACCTGCTGGAATTATCGCCGGAAGCAAGAGCGGGCGAAGGCATATTCCTTGCCTTTCAATATCCTGTTGAGATCCCTGGTCTCAGCACCATCAATTTCGTAAAAGCCTCGGTTAACGAGGTTCGTAAATATCGCGGAGAACCGCCTCTGGACGCCGTTGAGTTTTTGAAACTGATGAAAGAAAAAATGGCATTGATGAATATCGACCAGTCGTTGTTAAGGCGTTCCTTGAATGAAGGCTTTTCCGGCGGCGAGAAAAAACGCAATGAAGTGTTTCAAATGGCTATGCTAAAACCCAGGCTGGCCATTCTTGACGAAACGGACTCCGGGCTCGATATCGACGCCATCCGCGTCGTGTCCAACGGCGTAAACGCCTTGCGGAGCAAGGACAATGCGGTGCTGGCGGTCACGCACTATCAGCGTCTGCTCGATTATATCGTTCCCGATTTTGTTCATGTATTGTATAATGGCCGCATCGTAAAAACCGGCCCCAAAGAGCTGGCGCTGGAACTGGAAGAAAGAGGGTACGACTTTATCAAGAATGAGATCAACATAGGAGAAGAGGTTTAGTAAAAGTCGTCATTCACAAATCAACAAAGGCATGAACACCATAGATTATTTTAAAGAACGTTTTGATCAGTTAAAATCCCTGAACGGCAATACTGCGCTTAATGATATACGTAAGGAAGCTTTTAATAACTTCAGCGTTGCGGGTATCCCTTCAGTTAAGCACGAAGAATGGAAATATACCCGGATCGGCGCCGCATTTAACGCGGCTTATGAATTCCCTATAACCCGGCAAACAGCCGACCTGGACGCCTCCGACCTGGACGCTATCAGGCTCCCCGAACATAAGAATGCCAATGAGCTGGTTTTCGTGAACGGGAAATTCTCTCCCGCGCATTCGGTTATACGTTCCCCCGAACTAATCGCCATTCCCCTCGAAGAAGCGGCCAACGACGATCAGTACAGGAGCATCGTCTCCGCTCATCTCGGGCATAGCGCCAAATACCTGAAAGACGGCATCAACGCGCTGAATACCGCCTTTATACTGGGAGGGATCTTTATCCATGTTCAAAAAGGCAAAACCGTCGGCCATCCCATATACGTTTACAATATCGCAGACGCCAGGTCGGTTAATGTGCTGGCCCAGCCCAGGACCCTTGCCTATATTGGCGAAAACGCCGAAGCAGAGATCGTTGAAACTTATGCGACGCTCGGCGGCGGGGAAAGTTTTACCAACCAGGTGATAGAGATCGTCGTGGAAAAAGACGCGCGTTTGTCTTATTACAAAATACAAAACGATTCCAGCCACGCTAACCAGGTAAGCGCCACGCATATCCGCCAGATAGGCAAAAGTTATGTCCACACGGCGACCGTTTCCCTCGGAGGCGCAATGGTAAGGAATAACCTCAACATCATCCTGGAAGCGGATAGCTGCGAAGCGCATTTGTACGGGTTGTATTTCCAGGAAGGAAACACCCATATAGACAATCATACCCTCGTAGATAATATAAAACCCAATTGTTTAAGCAACGAACTGTACAAGGGGATCCTGAATGATCATTCATCCGGCGTATTCAATGGAAAAATATACGTGCAGCCCAACGCGCAAAAAACAAACGCATACCAGTCGAATAAAAATGTGTTGCTTTCCAATACGGCAAGCATGAATACCAAACCGCAGCTGGAGATCTTTGCCGACGACGTAAAATGTTCGCATGGCTGCACCATCGGGCGACTGAATGAAGAAGGATTGTTCTATTTACAGTCAAGAGGCATCAGCATAGAAAAAGCCAGGTCGCTTTTGTTACAGGCTTATGCAATGGATATCCTGGAGCAGATCAAGCTCGCTCCTATCCGAGGGCATATCGAGGGACTTATTTCAGAACGCTTAGCATTGATATAGTATGATAAAAGAAGCACAGATAAGGGAAAGTTATGAGGTAGAACAGGTTCGCCGGGAGTTCCCTATCCTGCGCCGGGAAGTAAAGGGAAAGCCGCTGATCTATTTCGATAATGCCGCCACTACCCAGAAACCCCAACAGGTCATTGACGCGCTGACGGGTTATTATACGGGCTATAACGCCAATATCCATCGCGGCATCCATACCCTGGCGGAGGAAGCGACAGCCGCTTTTGAAAATACCCGCGACGCCGTACAACGCTTTATCGGCGCGGATTCCAGGGAAGAGATCATTTTCACCAGGGGAACCACGGAAGGGATCAACCTGGTAGCTTATACCTGGGGAAGACAAAATATTAAAGCCGGCGACGAGATCATTATCTCCGCCATGGAACATCATTCGAATATTGTTCCCTGGCAGGTATTATGCGAAGAAAAAGGAGCGAAACTGAAAGTGATCCCTGTCAACGAAAAGGGAGAACTGCTGTTTGAAGAATATATAAAGCTGCTCGGGCCCCGCACCAAAATGGTTTCCGTAGTGCATGCATCCAATGCGCTGGGAACCATCAACCCGGTCAGGCAGATCATCGACGCTGCGCATAAGGCAGGCGCCGTAACGCTGATAGACGGCGCCCAGTCGACCGCACACCTTGATATTAACGTCCGGGACCTGGATTGTGATTTTTTTGCGCTTTCCGCGCATAAACTGTACGGCCCTACGGGAACCGGCGTACTCTACGGCAAAAAAGAATTGCTCGAAGCCATGCCCGTTTTTCAAGGCGGCGGGGAGATGATCAAGGAAGTGAGTTTTGAAAAAACCACGTACAACCAGCTTCCCTATAAATATGAGGCCGGCACCCCCAATATTGCGGATACCATCGCTTTTAAAGCCGCTTTGGATTTTATTTACCGGATCGGGAAAGAGCAGATCCGGCGCCACGAAGAAGACTTATTGGGTTACGCTACGGCGCAACTACGGGCCATCAGGGGACTGAAGATCATCGGCGAAGCGGCGGAAAAAACAAGCGTTATTTCTTTTGTGGTCGACAACGCGCATCCGCAGGACCTGGGCATATTGTTAGACAACCAGGGCATTGCCGTCAGAACAGGACACCATTGCACGCAACCGCTGATGGATTTCTTTTGCATACCCGGCACCACAAGGGCTTCCTTTGCAGCATATAATACCAGGGCAGAGATCGACGAGTTGGCGGCAGGTCTGCAAAAAGCAATAAAACTATTATCGTAGATGGCAGGGCATAAATCCATAAAAGAAGTAGAAGAAGAAATAGTAGAAGAGTTTTCGTTATTTGATTCCTGGGATGAGAAATATGAATACATCATCGACCTGGGGAAGAAATTGCCGGAGCTTGAAGACCGGTATAGGCTGGATGAAAACAAGGTGAAAGGCTGCCAGTCGACCGTATGGCTTACGGCTGAGTACCGCGACGGCCTTATTTATTTTAAGGCCGATAGCAATTCCGTCATCGTAAAAGGATTGATCAGCATGTTGATCCGCGCCCTGTCGGGGCATACGCCGGATGAGATACTGGAAGCGAAGCTGGAGTTTCTTGAAAAGATCGGAATGATGAGGCATCTCGCCCAGACGCGGTCAAACGGTTTGCTGGCCATGGTAAAACAAATGAAGCATTTTTCGTTGGCTTATAAAATCAAAGCGCATGAATACGGAAGAGATGAAGGAAAAAGTAATTGATTGTATAAAAACCATCTTCGACCCGGAGATCCCTGTAAATATTTACGACCTGGGATTGATCTATGAAGTGGAGATCTTACCGATCAACAATGTGCAGATCGTTATGACCCTGACCGCGCCGGGATGTCCTGCCGCGCAGTCGCTTCCGGTAGAAGTAGACCAGAAAGTAAGAGAGATCGAGGGCGTCAACGATGTGCATGTATCCGTAACCTGGACGCCGCCCTGGGACAAAAGCATGATGTCCGAATCTGCGCAGCTCGAGCTGGGCATGTGGTAACAGATAAAATTTCTTTAACATAATATTTCTTTAACCGACAGCAATCGATATATGAAGATAACTGCCCAGGAAGAATATGGTTTGCGCATCCTGATCCGGATCGCCTCCTGCAGGGATGAGGAAGGACTGAGCATCCGCCAGTTGAGCGAGGCAGAAGGCCTGAGCAGCCATTATGTGGCCAAGCTGACCCGGATCCTTCGCATGGGAGGGTTCATCCGCAGTACGCGCGGGTACAAGGGAGGCTATGTGCCTGCTAAACCGGCAAGGGAAATCAGCATCAACAGCGCGCTGAAACTACTGGGAGGTTCTTTATTCGACGTAAAATTCTGCGATTTCCATTCCGGAGCCTTAAAGCTATGCACCAACTCCGTCGATTGCTCCGCCCGCTCGCTCTGGCAGATCATTCAAATCACCATGGACCAGTTGCTCGATAAAATAACCCTTCACGACCTGATAAACCCCGAAAAAGAATCGACAAAAATCTTCGACCAGATCCTTGACCAACACTACAAAGCCATGGGGATCGCCAGGAAAGTTCCGGTATAATCTACAACGATCTTCCCAACTGCTCTATGAAGCGCCGTATATTCTAATCGGATGGGAAGCCTATTGACGCCAGCCTGCATTCAGCAGACTGGTCAATATGCGATAATCTTCATCGCTCCTGCGGTTTCCCCGGCTTTTCAGATCGCTGAAATCCCCGTTATAGGCATTCAACGCCCATTTCGTCATTTCATTATCCGGATGATTGCGCACCCTTTCCTCCAAGAACTCCAACGCTTCGCCCGCCTTGCCGGTTTTTTTCATAGCCCAGGCAGTGACCAGGTTATTAGCGGTATTTATAGGACGCCCGGTTTCCGGGTGATAAAGCGGGAAGGCAAGAATATTATCGAGCATTTTCTGCGCTGATTTCGTATTGCCCATTTTAGCATAACTTTCATAAGCCAGCCAATCTTCGAGCCTGGCGTCAATCTCTTCGTCGTAAGGTTTTCCTACCCCCAGGTTCTCAGGCCACAACCGGGCGGCGGCGATATATTCCAGCGCTTTTTTGTATTTCTTTTTCTCCATCTGCTCCAATGCTAGCATCAGGTTGGTTTCTTTATACAACTGGCGTCCTTCCGTAGCGCCTTCATTCGGCAGGATAGCATATTGTTTAAGCATAGCATTGGCGGCGGCAAATTGTTTGTTCTGCATCAGCGCTTTCACATATAACATGTTGATGAAATTATTAGAAGGAAACTTATCCTGGTATTCCTTTGCTAACGCCAGCGCCTGATCGAGTTGCCCCTTGTCTAAATAATAGGCGATCAACTCCTTTCCATACCTCCATTGCGCCTTATCCATTTCTCTCGCTTTGAGCAGGTCTTTCAATGCTGCATGGTCGTCAATGCCTGCGTTGAATTTGGCTCTGCCGGCATAAAAAGGAGCATAATCAGGCTGATCGCCGCAGCCGTCAAAAAGACGTTTGGCTTCTCCGGGATCATTGTTGTTCCATTTGATCAGCGCCAGCTGGTATTTTAATAGCCAATGGTCATTTTTTTCGATCAGCGCCGTTAAGACCTCTTCTGTTTCCGCCCGGAAAGAAAATACCAGGTCGGGGCGAACCCCCTGAAGGTTTACAGGTTTATCTTCCAGGAAAGCCTGCCAGCATAATACTTCCGCATTCTTCGGCGCCAGCTGCAGCGCTTTTGCCGCCTCATTTTTCAAGCCGAGGTTATAATACCCGATGGCCAATTCGAGATAAGTTTCCACAGGCATTTCATTCCTGATCAGGCCGGTAAACTTCGATTGGTTGGCCGCCGACGGTTCCAGTAAATATTGCTCAAACCGCGCAAAATGGCTTAGCTGGTCGTACTGCAGGATCGTATCCAATACTTTTTTCGCCTGCGCCTGGTCGCCCAAAACCCTGTAAGCTGCCGCCAGCATCTGGTAAGCGTCTATAGCATACTTATTGAACGCAATGGCTTTATAAGCATAGTCGACAACCCGGCTCAATGCGGCTTCCTTAAAATACAATTTGGCAAGCGAGGTATAAGCCGCGCTGCGGTATTCTAACCCCAATGCCGCAATATCAAAACCATCTTTTGCATCCACGATATTGCCTAATTTAGCGTTGATCACGCCATAGTAATAATTAGCCGCCGGATCGTAGGTATCCATAGACAGCGCTTTTTTTACGGTAGCCAGCGCTTCTTCATATTCCATATTCCTGTACAACACCATGGAAAGATCCGTCAGCGCAGGAATATAATAAGGCTCTTTGGCAAGAGAGGCGCGCAGGTTCTGTTCTGCGGAAACATATATCCGCTCGCGGATATTTTCTTTTCCCTGCAGATACAGGCCATACGCCGAGTTCCAATCGAAATCG
Organism: Chitinophagaceae bacterium; assembly: GCA_016786785.1. Classification (GTDB taxonomy): domain Bacteria; phylum Bacteroidota; class Bacteroidia; order Chitinophagales; family Chitinophagaceae; genus Flavitalea. The sequence continues at coordinate 5,222 of JAEUVR010000198.1, read as the reverse complement.
ATGGGCGATTGCACCGGACGGCTAATGCTTCCGGCGGTTGGAGATAAGTCAAAACGCAATTTATTTCCCCCAAGCGTCGCCACAAGGTTTTGCTGACCGGCATTTATTTTAAACGAGTCGGCAAAGGCCTGCAGCGTATTCAGGCGGAGTCGTTTGGTATAAACGACCGTTTCGCCGTCTTTAACTATCAGGTCGTCGTCAATCTTTTGAAGGGGCGAAAAATAAATTTTCAACATCCCGTTTTCGGGCCTGAGGTGAAGCGAGCCATAACTGTTTGCTTCAGATATTCCCTTCGTTTTTAATACGGGGAACCAGTATTCCGTCCAAACATCCGTAGTATGCGGCAGAAAACCCTTATTCTTAAAAGGAGTAAACGAACTCCCCGGAGACGCCTGGTTATACAGCCTTCCGCTCTGCACTTCGACATACTGTCCATCATGATCTGTCAGTAATTTCTCCCAGATCATTCCCTGATCGGACAATCCCCATATCCATATTTTTCGTCCGGCCTTATCATCATACGTAGAATAGCGGCCCATGCCAAAATCCTCGTCATGCCAGTAAGCCCCGAAAAAATCGGAGCGCTTGCCAAATACATGATACGATTTAGGACCGCCGAAATTGTTGTTCTTATACCAGGAAATATCCGTTCCCTGTTGCGGGTTAAAGGGCCACTCCGCATACTCTCCATTATGTCCCAGGTATTTTGTTCCGGGATAAAAAAACTGCAGGTCGTTCGCGGCTTTAAGACCGGTATTCATCCAGGTATAATAAGGTTGTTCAAGAACGGTAGGATTATACCAGAATGAGCTGGTCGTAAAATAAGCTTTATCTGCAGGAAGGTTGATATCGATGCGCCAGGAAGTGCGCGTCAGCAGATCTAACACGCCGATCACGCAGCTCGCGCTGCCATCCGGTTTCTGGAGTATCGCATAGTCAACAGGCGTAGCCGTATTGGCCGTATGCCCGATAATGCCATAATTGGCTTCTATGCCGCCGCTGGTCCACGGCCCCCTCATGCCAATATCGCGGAATTTAACCGTTTTGTTATCATAGATAAAAGATTTTCCGGTCGATTTTTCAATGGCCGTCCATATCTTACCTCCTATTTCCGGAAGAATGATCACCTTGAGGTATTCATTTTCCAACTCCACGACCTTCCATTCTTTCTGTATAGGTTTTGTCGCATAACCGTCAAAACGGAAATAAGGATAGGTCTTGCCCATTTCCGGGATCGGGTTAGGGTCAGAAAAAGGATAGGTAGGATATGCCTTATTGTACTCCTTTACCGTTGCCTTTTGGGAGAAGGCGAAGAAACAACAAAAGCAGCACAGGCATAATGCAATAAAAGACTTTCTCATATGTATAACAGTTTACTTTCAATCCCTTAATCGATATTAGAAAAACAAGCGCGCTCCGTTTGCCGGCGCATTCGGCATGATGCGAAAAACAGGCGGCAATCCTGGATTGGTATTCTTCCTCTTATCAATGTATTTGGGACGCTTGTTGAACAGATATTCTATATTTACGTAAAGAAAACGATTTCTTTTTTATTGCGCGGGCATAATGATATCGATTTATAAATTATATAAGATGCGCAAGCGTTTGCGTGGTCGGCGCTCGAAGCAAAACTCATAAAAATGTCGTCAAAAGTGGTCACTATTAAAGAAATCGCCAAAAAGCTCAACATTTCTATTTCCACAGTTTCCAGGGCTTTGCATGACCATCCTAGTATTGGATTAAGGACAAAAAGGAATGTGCAGCAATTGGCCAAGGAACTGCATTACGAACCTAACCAGACCGCCATATTTTTTCAACAGCGCAAAACCTTTACCATTGGCGTTATTCTTCCTCAGCTTGCCGAATCTTTTTTCTCCACGGCCATCAGCGGCATTGAAGATTATGCTTCCCTAAATAATTATACGGTATTGCTGGCGCAATCGTACGACGATGAAACAAAGGAAAGACAGATCATCGAAACAATGAAACACCACCGGGTCGACGGCATGCTGATCTCCATCTCGAAAAACACTTCCCGGTACGATCATTTTGAAAGTTTAAAAAAGATCAATATTCCCGTGGTATTCTTCGACAGGATACCCAAGATGAACAATATCCACTATGTAGCCTGTAACATGCAGACCGGCACCAGCGAGGCGGTAGACTTCCTGCTCAAAAAAGGACATCGCGCCATTGGCATGATCAATGGCCCCGAAACCTTGCTGTGTTCGCAGGACAGGGTAGCCGGGTATATCCATGCCATGAGGAAGAACAGGTTAAAATATGATCCGTCGCTGATCGTTTCCACAGATCTCACCTCCGAATCCGTTGAGCAAGCGATCGACCAGCTCCTGTCTTCCAGAAGAAAAACAAGCGCTATCGTCACCTTTAATGATTATGTTGCGCTGGATGCCATGCAGTACATGAAAAAGTTAAAGCTGAAAATAAATAAGGATATCCAGGTTGTCAGCTATGCCAATTTTCCTCTTACCCAGTTCCTGGAACATGCGCCGCTGGCATCGGTAGAGCAATTCCCTTATATACAGGGGCAAAAAGCCATGGAAACATTGTTAGAACTGATCGCGAAAAACAAAGAGAACGAAGAGACTAGCAATAACGCTTATTTCAAGATCATCCTCGACTCCAAACTGGTGATCAGTAAAAAAAAATGACACAAACGTTTGCCTGGTTTTAATCGGGTAAGTATCAATAAGTTTGAATAAGACCATCATTATTAAATCCTAAATATTAATGGAAACAAAAGCTTTTTTATTTTTAGGCTGGTCGGGTATTTTATTGCTGCTGTTAGTCGCCTGCGGGCCGTCTTCCCAACGCAATCAATCTGTCCTGCCCGAACAACAATGGGTCAGGCTGGGACCCGGCGGCGGAGGCTCTACTTTTGTTCCTACTTTTTCCTACGCTTCGCCCGATCATTTTCTTATCCGGTGCGATATGACGGGATCCTACCTGACAAAGGACGGCGGCGCATCCTATAGCCAGGTTAATTTCGCCAATGGCGCTTCCGCATTTGCTTATGATCCCAAGGACCCGAATATCGTCTATGTCGGATCTGCTTTCCTGAACCGATCTTCGGACGGCGGCGCCACCTGGGAGCGGTTGTTCCCGCTGGAAAAAGACGTTATCAAAGAAAGATTTTTCAGCGACCATGCCAGCTATAGTATTGAAACAACCGATACCGCTTTAAGCGCCGGGGAACGTACCGTAGGAAGCATACGGGTAGACGCTTCCAGGCCGGGATGGATATATTTCAGCATGGGGCCTACCTTTTTTTACAGCGAGGACAACGGAAAAAGCTGGCGCCGCCAGAAATTAGACCAGGAGATCCATCATCTGTATACCAATAACTCCAGCGCAAAAGACGAAGTGTACATCTTTACCGCGGAATCCATATATGTTTTTAATAAGTCTTCGAATACTTATTCCCGTAAGGATCTTCCAAAAAACATGTCGCCCGCTTTTTCCTTTACCGCCGGAACGCTGTCGGGAAGCGACGATATGGTCTTTTACGCCCTGCATCATGACGCCGGCCAGCCCATTCGCGGAGAGTTTGGCTACAGCGAAGTGTGGATATCAACCGATAAGGGCGGTAGTTGGACGCGCTCGTCCGATCCCATGGTTACCAATGAGCAGGGCGGCAAAAACCCCAGCTATTCCATGATCTCCTGCGCGGAAGCGGATGCCGGGCAAGCCTATATTGTTACTAACCGATATGAAGAGAAAAAAGCCGACAGCGGCTTCCTGTATTGGTATGGCGCCTTAAAAACAGGAGATGCCGGCAAAAGCTGGAACTGGGTATGGAAAGGCGGAGGAGGCTCCGGAAGATATGGCGTTAAGGACGGCGCCGACGCCGCCAATCTCAAAGACGCCTGGACGCAAAAGGCTTTTGGAGGAGAATACATAAGGCTGCTTGACGTAGGGGTAAGTCCCGCTGACGGCAATATCGCCGTAGTGACCGATTGGTATCGCGTGATGAAAACCACAGACGGGGGCCGGACCTGGAACCAGATATACAGTATCGAACAACCCGACGGAACATTTTCCAGCAATGGCATGGATGTCACCACGGCTTATGGGGTACATACCGATCCTTTTGATAGCGCGCATATTGCTATTAGTTATACCGATATAGGATATCATCATTCTTATAACGGCGGCAAGAGCTGGACCCGCTCGGTAACCGGCGTTCCGACCGAATGGGTCAATACCTGCTATTGGATGGTATTTGATCCTGCCGTAAAAGGAAAGCTCTGGTCGGTATGGTCTGGATTGCACGATTTCCCCAGGGGAAAGATGACGCGCAATCCCCGGTGGAAAGAAAATGCGAAAGGAGGAATATGCATCTCTTCCGACGGCGGAAAGACCTGGGAACCCGTATTGGAAGGCATGGGATTAAATAACCCGGCCACTTCCATCGTCCTGGACCCCCGATCGGCGCCCAATGCCAGAACCCTATATGCGACCGCATACAATAAGGGAGTATTTAAATCAACCGACGATGGAAAAACATGGACATTAAAAAACAGGGGAATAGAAGACAATACCTGCGCTTTTGAAATAACGCTCGCTGAAAACGGCGTTTTATATCTTACCGTAAGCGCCGCGCCTATGCATAAAGACGGAAAGAGAGGTACGGAATATTACTCCGGCGCCGTGTACAAATCTACCGATGGCGCGGAGAGCTGGACAAAACTTCGGGTATACGAGGGGCCGATCTTTCCCAACAGCATAGAGATAGACCCCGAAAACCCCAACAGGATCTACCTCGCCTGCTGGGCCAATATATCCCTTTCCGACCTGGTGGGCGGAGATGTAACCAGGGCGGCAGGAGGAAATAAAACGATCGATATGAAGGGCGGCATCTTCCTTTCGGAGGACGGCGGCAATACCTGGAAATCCATATTCGACGAGGATCAATACGTATATGATGTTACTGCAGATCCCCGCCACAAAGGCCGCTTGTATTGCAATACCTTTAATAAGGCAGCCTATCGCAGCGATGATCATGGCGCGACATGGAAAAAAATAAAGGGATATGATTTTCACTGGGGCCAGCGCATCAATATCGACCAACATGATCCTGAAAAAATTTACATCACCACGTTCGGCTCAAGCGTATGGCATGGCCTGCCTGCCGTAGAATAATAAAATTACCGGAATGCTCATGAAAAAACTGGTCTTTATCGACGTCTTACTGAGAAGCG
>JAEUVR010000191.1 GCA_016786785.1 Chitinophagaceae bacterium | reverse complement strand
GTTAAACGGCGACATGGCCGGTCCGGTGCTTCTGCAGAATAAATAAATATCATGCACCAGGTCGGCCCGGCCGGCTATCACTCCTCCCAGCACCCTTCCCTGTCCGTCCATCCACTTGGTAGCCGAATGCACAATAAGATCGGCGCCAAAATCAATAGGCCGCTGGCCGAGAGGAGTAGCAAAACAATTATCAACTACCAGTATCAGGTTATGCTTTTTTGCCAGCGCCGATATCTTCTCCAGGTCAACGATTTCCAATCCCGGGTTGGTGGGCGTTTCCAGGAATATCATCCGGGTATTGGGCTTGACCGCGCGCTCCCATTGCTCAGGGTCATTCCCGCTGATATAGCTGTAGTCAATGCCAAACCGGGGAAAATACTTGGTAATGATCGTGTGGGTGCTGCCGAAAATAGCATTATACGACACCATATGATCGCCCTGTTTTAATATGGCCATAAAAGCGGCAAATACGGCGCTCATGCCCGAAGAAGTGGCATAAGCGGCTTCAGCGCCTTCGAGCGCGCAAACCCTGTCCTGGAATTCCTTCACTCCGGGATTACTGAAACGGCTGTAAATATTATCGTCGGTCTCGTCGGCAAATGCCGCGCGCATATCCTCCGCATTGTCGAAGGTAAAGCTGCTGGTAAAAAATACCGGGGAAGAGTGTTCCATCTCATTGGTCATCTCTACCCTCGTGCGTATGGCCTGTGTAATTGGGCGTTTTGACATAATACTGTATAAATTAAATTTTACTGTTAACGATTGTCTTCCATTGAATGGAGGTTCCAGATCTCCTGAGCGTTTCTGCCACAGAACAATATTTATTCATGGACAAGGCAACCGCTTTATCCGCCTTGTCCTGGTCTACCTCGCCGCCGATCTCAAAAACGATAGTGATCTCTTTCCATAAAGAGGGTTCTACGCCGGGTTCGCGTTCTCCTTCTATACTGATCTTAAAATCTTTCACTTCCTGTCTTTGTTTCTTTAAGATGGACAGTATATCTATCCCACTACAACCGCCGAGGCCCATTAATAATAATTGCATGGGGCGGGCGCCATAGTTTACGCCCCCTGTTTCGGGACTGGTATCTATTTTTACCACATGCCCGTTTGCATCTGTGGCGTCAAATGCGCTGCCGTCATTTACCCTTTCTAACGCTATCCTGGTCATTTTTAAAATTTTTTGTAAAGGTAATATACACAAGACTTTACTTTGCAGTCAATTTCACGATCACGATACGATGAAACAGTTTGTTCACGAAGAAGTTTTTTTGCTCGAAAGCGGCCAAACGCTTCCCGGGATCGCCATAACCTACCATGTCTATGGAACGCTGAATAAGGACAAAAACAATGCGGTTTGGATATGCCACCATCTTACCGCCAACTCCGATGCGGCAACATGGTGGAATGGACTTGTCGGCGAAGGCCGGCTCTTTGACCCGTCAAAATACTTCATCGTATGCGCAAATATACTGGGTTCCTGCTATGGAAGCTCCGGTCCGTTAAGCGTCAACCCGGAAACAGGGGTTCCCTATTACCAAAGTTTTCCGCAGATCACGATCCGCGATATGGTAAAAGCCCATATGTTGTTAAGGGCGCATCTCGGCATAAATCGCATTGAACTGCTCGTAGGAGGAAGCATGGGCGGGTACCAGGCGCTCGAATGGAGCGTGATGGAAAAGGAAATGATCGGCAAACTCATCCTGCTCTGCACTTCTGCCGCTGAGAGCGCCTGGGGAATTGCTGTGCACAGTTCCCAAAGGCTGGCCATCGAGGCAGATTGCACCTGGAAAGACCCTTCTCCTGATGCAGGAAGAAACGGATTGAAAGCTGCGCGGGCCATTGGCCTGATCAGTTACCGGAACTATCGTATCCTGGTAGAGAAGCAAACCGATCCCGACAAAGAAAAAACAGATCATTATGCAGCTTCTTCCTATATCCTGTACCAGGGCGAAAAGCTGGTCAACCGGTTCAATACATACAGTTACTGGCTGTTAACCAAGGCAATGGACAGCCACCAGCTTGCCAGGAGCAGGAACCAGGACATAAAAAAAATACTCAATGGCATTCTTCAAAGAACTTTAATTATCGGCATTCAAAGCGATATACTCTGCCCTCTCCCCGAGCAGCAACTGTTAGCGAGTCATATGCCCAATGCCTCTTTATCCATCATCGATTCCTCTTATGGCCATGACGGTTTTATCGTAGAAGGGGAAACCATTTGCCGGATCATTCATGACTGGCTGAACACCGCTCCGGCGCCAAAAACAGCTCACTAAGACATGCTATCGGTCCGGCCCGCTGGGCGGGATGGAAGCAAGACAAATCAGAAATACTTTAGCCCTGCCATTACAGGACAGATGCTCAAACAGAGAGGCTGGTTTACGCTTTTTATCTGTCAAGATAACCCCCGACCTGATGAGGCCAAAACAAGCTTTCAGCCGGGGTACCGGGCAGGATAGAAGCTAAAACAAATCAGGAATACCTGAGCCGTCACAGGACAGATGCTCATACCAAAGAGGCCGGTTTACGCTATAACACGCCCAGGGATTTTAAGATTATCCTCAAGCTCCAAATGATCACCAGCAGGCCTACCGCCAAAAATGCCGTTCTCACCGGCAGCTTGCCCACCAGCCTTGCAGCGATCGGAGCGGCGATCAGCCCACCCAATACCAGACCGGCAATGATCTGCCAATGGCTGATGCCGATCAGGGTAAAAAAGGTTACGGCGCTGGCCAGCGTTACAAAAAACTCTGTTATGCTTACCGATCCTATCACAAATCTGGGCGTTCTTCCTTTGGCAATCAGCGTGCTGGTCACCAGTGGCCCCCAGCCCCCGCCGCCAAAAGAATCCAGGAACCCGCCGGCGCCGGCAAGCCATCCCACCCTTTTCACTTTTTTGGGTTTTGACTTGCGGAATAAGGCCAGGATGATCTTTGCGCCCAGGAAAAGCGTATAAGTAGCCAATACCGGCCGCACATACTCGGAATATTCAACGCCGAGCTTCGACAATAAAACCGCTCCGAGGATCGCTCCCAGCACGCCCGGAATAAGCAGGGCGCGGAAAAGCTTTTTATTTACGTTCCCGAACTTATAATGGCTGTATCCCGAAATACCGCTTGAAAACATTTCTGCCGTGTGGATGCTGGCGCTGATCGCAGGCAGGCTGACGCCAAATGATAACAGAATAGTAGTACAGGTAACCCCATACCCCATGCCCAGGGCTCCGTCTACCAGCTGGGCGCAGAACCCTGCCAGGATCATCCAGTAAAAAATAGAATCGATCTGGTAGGGAAGCTCCTTAATGGCCGTCAGCGTTTCAGCAGGCAGGTAGGAAATAAGAAAATGCCCCAGGATCATAAAAAAGAAGGCGAACAGAAACCCTGTGGCAATCCTTTTCCAGCGTTTTTCGCCGGTTTGATAATCGATATCTCCCTTAATAGCAAGGTTGCGTGTAATATTATTCAACCTATGGATCTTATTGGCAAGATTGCCGTTCAGCTTATTCCTTATCACGCTCATGTTCTGCAATACGTCGTCGATCTGATCGGGCAGCGCTTCGTTAAAGATCTGCTTTAAGCGTTTGGCGATGGTGGGCGATTTCCCATTAGTAGAGATCGCAATTTTCAGGTTCCCTTTTTTTACTATTGAGCCCAGGTAAAAATCGCAAAGCTCCGGCTTGTCAGCCACATTTACCAGCTTTCCCCGATGCCTGGCGTCGAGACGTATCTGTTCGCTCAGGATCAGGTCATTTACGGCAACGACCACAATATCCGCGGCATTAAGATCATCCGCCTCATACGCTTTTTGGATAAGCGTTATGTGCTTATTGTTTTCCGCGAGTTCCCGGATAGCCGGATCAATCTCCAGCGCAATCAGCCGGACCTCCCCGGAAGGCGAATTGGAAAGAATAGCCGAAAGCTTTTCCAGCCCCACGTTCCCGCCGCCAATGACCAGGGTGGACAAGTCTTCCAACTTGAGAAAAACAGGAAACAGGTTATTGCTTTCCTTAACCTGAATTTGAGGCGTTTCGATTTTCACGTTCGCGTTTTGATTGATTCGGTTTCCGTCATTGGCTCAGATAAATGCGAGGAAATTGAACGCCCCGGTTACTGATCTGTTTGATTGACAACTGACGAATAATGGTTAATATACATCTTTCAAATACCTGCCTTCTTCCTTCAACATATCAAGATAAGCTTCGGCGCCCTTGCTATCTTTTCCGCCATGTTGTTTAATGATCAACGACAAGGTCTTTTCTACGTCAACGCTCATAGGATCCTTGGCGCCGCACACATAGATATAGCCTCCCTGGTCGATCCATTGGAATAACTCGGCGCCCTGTTTCAGCATCTTGTGCTGAACATATACTTTTTCCTGCTGATCCCTGGAAAACGCAAGGCTTACATGGGTCAGCGTTCCCGTTTCCACCCAGTTTTGTATTTCTGTCTGGTAAAGAAAATCCGTGATAAAATGCTGGTCGCCGAAAAACAACCAGTTGCGGCCTTCGGCGCCGGTAGCGTCGCGTTCCGAGAGAAATGCGCGGAAGGGAGCAATGCCGGTTCCAGGCCCGATCATGATCACGTCCTTTTCAGGAGCGGGCAGCCGGAACTGGGCGTTTTTATGCACATAGAAGCTAAGCTCTGCGTTTACCGGAATATGGCAGAGCATATCCGAACAGAGCCCGTACTTTTTTTCTCCGTTGATCACGAAGTTATCCCTGGCCACGGTAAGATGGACCTCGCCGGAATGCGCTTCCAGCGATGAAGCGATGGAATACAGGCGGGGCGTAATGGGCTCGAGTATGGCAATTGCTTCTTCAAACTGATCGGTATCCTTTACAGGGTATATTTTCAGGAGGTCCAGCAAACCGATCTTGGTCTGGGGGATCTGCTGCTGCACGATACGCGCATATGCATTTACGACCCTCTCCGGAAGAAAGACAATATTCAGTTTGCTTTTTAAAAGATCAAGCAGCGTATGTTCTTCATTGCGAAAGGTCAATATTTTATCGGGGTTGGCTCCCGTGATAGAAATGATCGCTTCCACGATGGCCGGCGGATTATGCGGAATGATGCCTATGGAATCGCCGGGCTGGTATTCCAGGTCTTCCGCGGCTATTTCTATATGATGGGTTTGTTTGCCCGAGCCGATATCGTTAAGATTAATATTGGAAAGCACGGAGCCGATATACAGTTTTTTACCGGTCGATTTTTTAACGACTACCTGCGCCTCGGGCTGAGGCGCGCCGTCGGGGCGTTGCAGCTTCTGCATCAATGCCGCAAACCAGGACTGGGCATCCTCTTCATAATCCGTATCGCATTTCTGTAAAGGGACGATCCGTTCGCCGCCGAGCTTGCTTAATTGCGTATCCACATCCTCTCCCGCCTTGCAAAACAAAGGATAGGAAGTATCGCCCAGGGCCAGCACGCCAAATTTCAGTTGGGACAGCTTAGCGTCATTCTGGTGAATATGATCGTAGAATTTTTTTGCGGACCCCGGCGGTTCGCCTTCGCCCTGCGTGCTGATAACGGTAAAAAAATATTTTTCCTTTGGCAGATCGGTTAACCGATACTGTTCGAGACTAACCAGTTTTGCGTTAATGCCGCTCTTCTTTGCTTTCGATGCAAAATCCGTAGCCAGCTTTTTGGAGTTCCCGGTCTCGCTGCCATAAGCGATAGTGATCTTATCGACCAGAACCTTTGCCGGCGCGGCTGTTTCCGTTTGTTCTCCTGCCGAAGAAACAAGGCCGGACAAATATCCGTTCAGCCAGATCAGTTCTTCCTTGCTCGAAGAAGAGATAATATCCTGGACAAGTTTCAATTTGGCGGGTGTAAGCATGTTCATTTTTGTTTTCTGTTTCTTATATGTCGGCTAATGCAGATATGTCTTTGGGCAAAGCCGCCCTTCCTTCTACCGGTTTAAAATATTCTTCCCGGACCTCGCTGTTCGACAACCAGGCAAAATGTTCGTGAAGCGCGACCACTTTCCCGATGATCACTATAGAAGGAGAAATATATTGTTTGCCGGCGCTATCCTGAAGATATTCCGCCAGTCCGCTTACCTGCACATGCTGCAAAGGCGTTGTAGCCTGCGCGATCAGCGCCAGCTTTTTGTCTGGCGATATCTGGTTATCCAGCAGATGCCTGACTGCGTCGCCCAGGGTTTCAGCCGACATGTAGAATACCAACGTATCGTCGGTTTGCGCCAGCTCTTTCCAGTACGTTTCCGATACAATATCAGACTTGTAATAGGTGACAAACCGGACCGCTTTGGAGAATCCTCTTGCCGTCAGCGGTATGCCGGCATATGCCGCAGCGCCCAAAGCCGCCGTAACGCCCGGCACGATCTCATAAGGAATGTTTTCTTCCACAAGAACCTGCAGCTCGTCCAGTATATTGGAGAAAACCGAAGCGTCGCCGCCTTTCAGCCTGACGACCAGCTTGCCTCTCGAGGCATGAAAAACGAGCAGATCATTGATAGACGACTGCGGCGTTGACGCGCCCCTGCGGCATTGCTTTCCTACATATATGATCTCCGCCTGCGGATTGGCATAACGGATCAGGATCTGTTCGCTCACCAGCCGGTCGGTAAGCACAACGTCTGCCTGCCGCAGATACCGCATGGTCTTAAGCGTGATCAGCTCGGGATCGCCCGGGCCGGCCCCGGCAAGGATCACCTTCCCTACAGGGAGCGAATCATTGGCGGTATGCTTATCTGCTGTTATCATATTAAAATGACGATAGCGTTTGCGCTACCGCCGCATTGTTTAATTTTTATCAATAGCCGAAATCTCGTTTTTCTGGTACACTTTGGAATGCGGGGGAACGGAAGATGTAAGCCATATGTTTCCGCCGATAACGGAATCATGACCAATCACCGTATTGCCGCCCAGGATCGTCGCGCCGGCATAAAGGATCACATTATCTTCGATGGTAGGATGCCTTTTTGCAGGCTGCTCTTCCTTTACCGCGCTTAACGCGCCGATAGTTACGCCCTGGTATATTTTAACATTGTCGCCGATCACCGAGGTCTCGCCAATGACTATCCCCGTGCCATGATCAATAAAAAATCCGCCGCCGATCTTCGCCCCGGGATGAATATCAATGCCGGT
>JAEUVR010000164.1 GCA_016786785.1 Chitinophagaceae bacterium | reverse complement strand
TTCTTCAGCATGCTGCTGACCCCGCAGTATTTTTCCTGGGAATCGGTTACCGCTTTTAATGCCGCTTCCTTATTTTCTTCGCTTCCTTTAAAATCATAAATGATATGGATGGCAATGTATTCAATGGGCGGCTTTTTACTGATCTCTCCCAATACTTTTATGTTGAGATCGTCTGCCTGCTTATCCGCCTTGCGCAGGATGGCGGCGATATCCATGCCGGTGCATCCGGCCAGCGCCGTTAATACAAAGGGTTTGGGGATGGGGCCGTTGTCTTCGCCGCCGACTTTTTCAGGTCCGTCCATAATAATGGTATGACCGTTTACCAGGGCGTTAAATTGCATTTTCCCCATCCATTGCGCTTCAATTTCATGTATCATAGCTTATGTTTTAAGGTTAATTGTTTGTTGTATTCCGGCGGTCGGTGGGTTTTACCCAGGATCGCCTTAAATGATGCGGTTAATGAGTTGCAGGCGTTCGTGGAAAAGCTTTAGCAGTTTTCAATCACGCTGCTCAGCTTTTCCCTTACCTGCCCGGCGATATTGGCCAGGGAATCATTAGGAATTGCCATCATGGACGCTACCGGATCCACCGCGCTGATCTCTGTTCTGCCATCTTCCCGTTCCTGCACGATGATATTGCAGGGAAGCATAACGCCGATCTTATTTTCTAACTGCAGCGCTTCGTATGCGAAATGCGGGTTGCAGGCGCCGAGTATGCGATAGTTGTTTATCCGGACGTTGAGCTTCTGCGCAAGCGTTGCCGCCACGTCAATTTCCGTGAGAATGCCGAACCCTTGTTTCTTAAGTTCCTGCGTAATCTTAGCTATGGAGACGTCCATCGGATCGTCGACCGTTTTGGTAAAATAATAGTTCATCTTAGATCTGTTTTGCAATGATTCAAATCGTTCAATGCAAAAATGGATCAAAAGAACCGGGACTACGGTTACTTAGGTTACAGAAGGATAATTTTATTTCTGCCGAGCTTGACGAGGCCCTCGTCTTCCATTTGTTTGAGCAGGCGGGAAACCACTACGCGGGCGGTGCCCAGTTCGTTTGCGAGTTGTTCATGCGTAACGTTCAGCGTCTGTGTTTGCGAGAGTTCGCATTTGCGTTTGATGAAGCTCAGCAATCGTTCATCCATCTTTTTAAAAGCTACGGCGTTGACGACTTCCAGCAGTTCTTCAAAGCGTTTATGGTATAAGCGGAAAATATAATCGAGCCATTCTGGAAATTCTTTGATGAGCAGGCTAACCTTATCGACCGGGGCCAATAAAACCTCCGTTTCTTCTTCCGCAATGGCTTTCACCTTGCTGGTATCCTGGTGCATGCCCCCGAGAAAGGACATAATGCAGCTTTCGCCGGGTTTTATATAATACAGCAGGATCTCTTTTCCATCCTCGTCTGTCCGCATTACCCGGATGCTGCCTTTCAATACGATAGGTATGGCGCGGATATAGGCATTTTCATTGAGGATGGGAGCCCCCTCCGAAAAGGTTTTTACGATTCCGTACTGCTCCAGTCTTTTTCTTAATTCCGGAGAAGCGTTGATGGCCGAAAGGTTATGCAATGGTTCCATATGCAAAAGATGATCCGATCTGTATCCGGGTAAAGATATAAAGAAGAAATAAGAAAGAGGCTGTATCAATACAGCCTCTTCTAAGCGGTTGTTTTTGTTAAATCCCTATTTGTTACTGATCGTAAACAAACAAAATCATTGGTTGGTTATATTATGCATTGGCCATCGGAATATTCGCAATAATTGCCGCAGAATATTCGCAAAAGCCGCCGGTTCAGGAAAGCTCATTTCGCATATCCTATCACGTTATCTGCATTGAAACTATTTCAGCAATATACTTTTTTCGTCTATGCTCTTTATTTCCTTTGCCGATGTAACGCTTTGTTTTGTTTGGGTCGCGGCCGCATGCGCTTCATTGTCGCTATGCATGGACGCCAGGGTAGGGGCGATCACCAGCGAAACGATGGACATCAGCTTGATCAGGATATTCATGGAAGGTCCCGAAGTGTCTTTAAAAGGATCGCCTACGGTATCGCCGGTAACCGCAGCCTTATGCGGTTCGCTGCCTTTCTGGTAAATGACGCCATTGATATCAGCTCCTTTTTCAAAAGATTTTTTAGCGTTGTCCCAGGCGCCGCCGGCATTGTTCTGGAAGATGCCCATGAGTACGCCGCTTACGGTAGCGCCTGCAAGGAAACCTCCCAGCGCTTCGGGGCCTAATAAGAAGCCGATCACGATGGGAGACAGCAGGGCGATGGCTCCGGGAAGCATCATTTTTTTGATAGAGGCTTCGGTGGATATCGCTACGCATTTATCGTATTCGGGTTTGCCGGTTCCTTCCATGATGCCGGGGATGCTCCTGAACTGGCGGCGCACTTCTTCCACCATGCTCATCGCGGCTTGTCCTACTGCCCGGATGGCGAGGGAGGAAAAGATAAAAGGTATCATGCCGCCTATGAAGAGGCTGGCCAGTACTTTTGCTTTATAGATATCGATGCCTGCCATCTCGAAGCCATTGTGGTTGATCACGCCCACATAAGCGGCAAACAGGGCCAGGGCCGTTAAGGCGGCAGAAGCGATGGCAAATCCCTTTCCGGTTGCGGCGGTAGTGTTGCCCACTGCGTCGAGCACATCTGTTTTTTCGCGCACGTCCTTGGGCAATTCGCTCATTTCGGCAATGCCTCCCGCGTTATCCGCAATCGGTCCGAATGCGTCAATGGCCAGCTGCATGGCAGTGGTGGCCATCATACCCGCTGCGGCGATGGCTACGCCATAAAGGCCGGCGCACTCGTAAGAGCCCCAGATGCCTGCGGCCAGCACCAGGATGGGCAGGAACGCGCTTTCCATGCCTATTGCCAGCCCTCCGATAATATTCGTGGCATGGCCGGTGCCGGATTGGCGGACAATGCTGTCTACCGGGCGTTTACCCATTGCCGTATAGTATTCCGTAATAATGCTCATGAGCGTGCCTACTATCAATCCTACGGCTATGGCGCCCAGTACGCCCCATTTGGTAAATTCATGATTGCGCAGGATCATGGTTTCGGGAAGTATATAATAAACCAAGGCTGCGCAGCCTATTGCGGTGAGTATAATGGAGCCCCAGTTGCCCATATTCAGGGCTTTTTGCACCACGGCGGTATTGACGCCTGCGGAATCGCTTATTCTGACGAAGAGCGTGCCTACAATTGAAAACAGGATGCCCATGCCGGCGATCAACATTGGCAGCAGGATGGGCGCAAGCCCTCCGAAAGCGTCTACCGAAGTGGTTTCCTGTCCGAGTACCATCGTGGCTAGAACAGTGGCTACGTATGAGCCAAAAAGATCGGCGCCCATTCCGGCAACGTCCCCGACATTATCTCCGACGTTATCGGCAATGGTGGCGGGGTTGCGGGGGTCATCCTCGGGGATGCCGGCTTCAACCTTGCCCACTAAGTCTGCTCCCACATCGGCAGCCTTGGTATAAATGCCTCCGCCAACGCGCGCAAACAAGGCGATGGATTCGGCGCCTAAGGAAAACCCGGTAAGCACTTCAATGGTTTTGACCATTTCAACAGAATCTACCGCGGATTCCGGGGCGAAGATCATCTTAAGGATGATAAATAAGCCTCCTAATCCAAGTACGGCAAGGCCTGCTACCCCAAGTCCCATGACGGATCCTCCGGTAAAAGAAACAGCCAGCGCCTTGCTCAGGCTGCTGCGGGCTGCCTGGGCGGTGCGGACATTCGCTTTGGTTGCGATCCGCATGCCGATATATCCTGCCAGCGCGCTGAAAAAAGCGCCTATAATAAAGGCGATTGCTATGCTCCAGTGGGAGTTAGGGTTCCGCGTTCCCATAAAAGCAAGTAATACTGCCGCAATAACAACAAAATAGGTCAGGATCTTCCATTCGGCTTTAAGAAAAGCCATCGCGCCTTCAGCGATATAGTCGCTGATTTCCTTCATACGAGAGGTGCCCGCATCCTGCTTCGTGACCCAACTGAATTTAATAAATGTATACAACAAGCCTATGGCCCCCATCACCGGAACCAGGAAGATCAATTTGTCCATAAACAGTATTTCTTTTTCAAAATTTTGAGGGGGCAAAAATAGGGTAAAAGGTTGATAGATTGGCGCTCCCCTTATTTTGGGTAGCGGCTCATTTTGATTTTTTATCCGAGGCGCTGTAAAGCGTTAAGGCTGAAACTGACCCGCTACCTTATTTTGCGATAGAATCTGTTTTCTTCTTTTTAAGAGGGTTGATGTTCTCCAGCAATCCTTTGGCAGATTCCTTAATGCGGGTTTGGGGGTCCGGAGCTGTCGTTTTGCTCGTATCGGCCGTAGCGGCGGTATCTTTTTTGCCGAACAGTTCTTCTTTTAATCGGTTAGAAACCTCTTTAACCGCCTCTTTTTTAAGAGCCTGCAGGGTGTCGGCGACGATTTTCCTGGCGCTGTCGACCTTGGCCTGAACAAATTCCTGGGTTTGCTGTTTGAGGTCGTCAGCCAGGCTTTTAGCGCTTTCCTTAAGGTCTATCCTAAGATCGGGATGGGCGATGGAACCCAGCATCTGTACATTCAGGTTAACAGTTTCGCTGGCTTTTAACGGAATGCCTTTTCCCGCAGCCTTGTTAAACAGGTCGTTCACAAGCTGGTTGCCTTTTTCGCCGATGATCGACCGGGGGATATTCAGGCGGAGGGCATAATCCATGGATTGATCAAAGCCGTGCATGCCGCCGATTTCCATTTCGATATCTTTGACGTTTACCTTAAAGGGGGCTACCAGTACCTTTCCCTGTGCAAACTCAAAATGCTCTCTCACTTCTCTTAAGGTAAGGTCTTTAAGCGCATTTACCTGCAGACGATCGGCCAGGTTTTCCAGGGGTTTGAATTTTTGCAGTATCCCTTCTATCAGCAGGATATTGCCGTTACCGGTAAGCGAACTCAGGTCGGGGAACATGTTTTCGCCCAGTTTGCCGGTCATGGACAATTGAGAACTCACTTTGCCGGCCAGGAATTTTCCTATGGGCATCAGTTTTTCCACGGTATTGAAAGTCTTAAATGCTTTTTCAATATCCACCCCCTGCACATCATACTGCAGGGCGATCGCCGGCGATCTTTTATTTTCTTTGGTGGAGTAGGAGCCGCTGACGGCGAGCGTTCCGCCCAGCGCATTGCTCTTTATATTGTCGAGCTTCACGGCTTCATTGGCAATATGCAGCGAGCCGCTGACCTTATCCAGCGTAAGCTTATCATATTTTACCTGGTCTACCTGGGCATTGACCAATATATCGAGGTTGGCAGGGACGATAAAGGGGCCGGAACCCGTTGCCGTATCCTGTGCGACGACGCTATCGGCTTCGGCGGTTCCCATCCAGTCGTTCAGGTTCATTTTATCGGCTTTCAGGTTGAGTACGCCGTCCAGCGGTTTATCATTCAGCGCATAGGCGATCAGGTTATTGATGGAGCCGTTTGCGGAAAAACCGGTTTTTAGGTATTGCCCCGACGCTTCGTTCAGGGTAACGTTTTTCGGGTTGAAGGTCATCAGCAATTTATCAAGCGCAACCCCGTCGGGGTAATCTTTAGAGCGGTAATTAAATCCATTAAGCTGCAGGGTTCCTGCGGCGGTGAATTTGTCAAACTGCTGCTTCTGGACGGCGTTAGTATATCCCTTAACAGAAACATCCGCATCCAACAATCCTTTTAGCTGGGTTCCCTGTTCCAGTTTTACCATGCGGGTAATATTCGACAGGTCCAGTTTTCCTTTGGCGGCCGCGTCGATCCACATATCGCTGATGGGGGTTTTTAGCAGCAAGCGGAAATCGAAGGGGGCGTTTTCCATCTCAAAATGAGCATGGGGAATATTTACAATGGTATGATCGGGGATACCGTCGGGGTTTTCGGCTTTCAGGGCAAGATTGATGTTCTTAACCGGCGCCGGCAGGTCGGGGTATTGGAAAAAGCCGTTTTCCACTTCCAGGTTAACGGTATACGCCGGCATTTGCTCTCCGGCCATGATCCCTTTTACAAAACCATTAAAGACGGCCTTGCCGCTGGTTTTAATATTGGCGAAATCCTGCTGGTAAACGGCGGGGATCAGCGATAAGATATGTTTAAAATCTGTAGAGGGCGCATTAAAGCTGATGTCCATGTTGTAGGCGGTGTCGTTGACAAACTGGAAGAAACCTTCTGCGGCCAGTTTGAGTTCGTTCAGCGCGATATCCTCTGTTTTGAAACTGTATTTATCGGCGCTGTTATCGATCTGTATATCGGCGCCGATACTGGCTTTGGCATTTTTCAGGTAGGGGATCTTCCCGTACGTAAAGCTGACGGCATCGGCGGAGGTTTTGGTTTTTAGGGTGAAAACATCGGCATTAAAATCGCCGCTGCCTTCGTGCGAGAGATTATAGATCTCGCTGCTCATATTGGAAGCTTCATCCCGGTAGGATATATACGCATTTTCGATAGAATATCTTTGCAGCTCAAGGTGGAAGGGCGTAGCCGCAGCGGTATCGGAAGTTGTCGAAGCGCTGTCTTCTATCATGATATCCCAGTTGGCTTTACCTGTTTTGGGAACAATGGCATGTATCCTCGGACTTTTCACGTCGATGGAATGGATCTGCATGTCGGATCCCCTGATCACGCTCATCAGGTCCAGCGCCACCTCTATCCTTTGGGCGGCAAGCAAGGTGTCTGCGGAGAAATTATCCTTGCCTACTATGCTGAGTTGATCAATGGCTACAGAAACGCGTGGGAATTTTCGGAAAAGGGAAATA
The DNA here is from genome assembly GCA_016786785.1 of Chitinophagaceae bacterium. Classification (GTDB taxonomy): domain Bacteria; phylum Bacteroidota; class Bacteroidia; order Chitinophagales; family Chitinophagaceae; genus Flavitalea. The sequence continues at coordinate 4,436 of JAEUVR010000164.1, read as the reverse complement.
TCTATCCCGTGAAAATCAGCCTTCGCGTTAATATTTTTATTGATCTCTGTCTTCGCCAGCTCAATGATCTTGCCTCTGAACAGGAAGGGAGTAATAAAAAGAATAACGAGCAGGGCCAGCAGCACAATGGCGGATACCTTAAAGATTTTTTTCATAGTTATTGATATTACGCTTTTCGTAGAAGATCAAGACATTATAAACGGTATTCAGCATATGCAATTGTATTGCCAGGCATCTGAATTACGGTTTATTGCAAACTTCGGACAAAATAGCAAAAAACGGCGTATGGATTAGCCGGTTTAGCCGCTGCGGTCTATCGGTCGACCGCATTTTTGGTAGCGCATCTAATTCATTTTGAACGCTTTATGCGGCTGAGGATGAAAAAATTAAAAGGAGCCGCTACCGGCGTAGGGACTAAGGATCTCATTGCTGAAAACCATGGGCCTGATCATATTGTTTACGCCGGGGTTTCTGTTTTTTCTCTTTCCTCGGCGATGGCTTTCAGCGAGTGAATACTGACATTCAGCTCATAGCCGATCAGCAGGATCAGGGAGTTTACATATACCAGGAACATCAGGAGCATAAGCGTGCCGATCGACCCGTAGATCTTATTGTAAGAGGAGAAATGGGTTGCCCAGAAAGAAAGAATAAAAGTAGAAAGGATTACCAGAAGGGTGGCCAGTATAGCCCCGGGAGAAGCCAGCTTCCATCTTTTGGGGATAGCAGGCGCATATTTGTAAATGATGCCTATGCTGTATAATACCAGCAATACCATAATAACCCCTCTTATGGAAAAAATGAGCCAGCGGATAACAGGGTTTTGGATATTGAGCAGTTTCATCAGGTACCGGAACAGCTCTCCCTGGGTGACCAGCAGGGTAATGGTTGCCATGATCAGCAATATCAGCGCTGTGGTCAGTTTGATAGCTGTCCAGCGCTCCCGCACTATTCCCCGGCGTTTTACCTGCATGAACGACCTGTTGAACGAACGCATCATGGCCAGTACGGAATTGGACGCATAATATACGGCAATGATAAAACCCACGGATAACAGGCCGGAACGGGGGGTGTTCAGGAAGTCATTGAGAAAACGGGACACCGCCTGGTACGTGTTTTCATTTGGGGCGATGGTTCGGGTAAGATCGAGCAGTTCAACGGTGATCTCGCGGGAAATAGGCATGTAAGGAATAAGCGTGCACAGGAAGATGGTAGCCGCAGGGATCGCCATAAGAAAGTTAAAAGACACGGCGGCAGCGCGGTCGTTCAGTCCCACTTTATTCATCTGGCTGATAAAAAATATGACCACATCGTATAAGGGAACCTGATCAAATCCCGGCAATATGATCTTTTTACTCCAGGCGATCGCAAACCGGACTACGGTAGTTCTTAATAATATGCTTTCCAGCTTAGTCATGCGGGGCGCTTATCTCTTCTTTTGCGGTTTGTTTTTTTAGTTTTTGCAATCGGGTTAATTCTTTCTGGTATTCCCTCGCGTATTTCAGGTGATCCGAATAGGTTTCCGTAAAAACATGCTTCTGCGAAAAATCTTTATTTGCCACAAAAAAAAGATAGTTTGTTTTAGGCGCATCCAGCGTATGATCGAGCGTTTTTAAGGAAGGGGTACAGATAGGGCCGGGCGGCAGACCCTTGTTACGGTAAGTATTATAAGGCGATTCATAGGCGAGGTGTTTGTGGTATATCCTGGTCAGGCCAAAATCCCTTAGCGCAAATTTAATGGTAGGGTCCGCCCCCAGGTTCATACCCCTTGACAACCTGTTCAGGTATACGCTGGCGATCATTCCTTTTTCTTCGTTTGCATTGGTTTCTTCTTCCACGATAGAGGCAAGGATATAGGCGGAAGTTGGGGTAAGGCCCAGCGCCTCCGCTTTTTGCCGGCGTTCGTCAGTCCATATTTTATTATACTGGGCGTATAGTTTTTTAAAAAAATCCTCCGGCGAGGCCGTCCATAAATAAGCGTAGGTATCGGGGAATACCATTGTCATAATGGTAGTTGTGTCGAGCCCGTATTTTTTTAGCGTATCGGGATTGTTGAGGTAGTTGATAATGGACAACGAATCGGTCTCGAATTTTTTTCCGATCAGGGAAGCGAGCTGTTCTTTTGTACGGACCTTGGTGATGACCAGGTTCAGGGGTTCCTGCCGGCCATTCCTGATCACGCGGGCGATGTCGAGCAGGCTCATGTTTTTGACGATCTTATAGCGGCCGGGGCGCGCCTGGGGCCAAATGTTCATCTGTCCGGCCAGGAAGGCAAAAGACCCGGGGTTCTTCAGGAATTTATTTTCTACCAGGGTCTTCATGATCGTTTCCTTATCGGTATGCCCGGTATGAATATAGAGATATTTTGAATCCTCTGTAAATGCGGTATTGGATAAATAGAATCGCGCGGTAAAAGCAATGACTATCAGTATCAGCGCCAGCAGAACAAATGCGATCTTTTTATACATAGGTTATCGATTAGCAGGCAAAATATACAAAAAACCCTGCGTGGGCGGCAGGGTTTTGGTAAAATATATTTGGCGGTTACTGTTTGTTTAAGGCTTAGGCGCAGGCAGGGGAGCAGTCTCTGTTCCGGTTGGCAGCTGCGGAGTTGTCGGCGCGCTCTGCTGCTGGGTAGCGTTGGGCCTGAGGTTAGGCTCCTGCGCGCCCGATCTTTTTCCTGCTCCCATAAAAATGGGAGAAAACAGGCATAATAAGGCGATCAGGCAGGCGATCACCCAGGTGCCTTTTTCCAGCACATCGGTAGTTTGTTTTACGCCCATGAACTGGGAGTTAAATCCTGCAATATTTCCTGCCAGTCCGCCGCCTTTAGGGTTTTGTACCAGGATGAAAAAGGAAATGATCACGCTGCTCAATATCATCAATATAAAAAACAGGACTACCATATCAGGAAACGTTTAATTGTTTGATTTTGGCGGCAAAGTACGCGTTTTTATGGGGATTCCGCAAACTTAATTTCTGGTATATGTCGGTCGCTTTTTGAACGTTGCCCTGTTTGGCCCAGACCTCGGCCATGGCCTCGGTAACGATCTCTTTCTCCTCCAGGGAATGTTCGGCAATGGATACCACGCGTTTACTGAGAGAAGCTTCTTCGGGGTCCGCTTCTTTTGCGGGGTCGGCTACGGTGGAAAGTTTCTTCATGCTTTTCAGCCATTCGGTAAAACTTTTCAGTTGCTGGCCCAGCTTATCCTGCGCGAAGTCCGAAGGCTGGAGCCTGATGCCCTGGGAGGCGAAATAGTCGATCGTGTGGTAAGACTGGAAGACGATAGGCCTGTCGTCTTCATCGCTTACAGGATCGGTCTGCGATGCCGTTACTTCCTGCCGGTCAGCTGTTGATGCGGGGAGTTGAACGCCAGAAGCAGTCTCTGTGTCAGCCTGTTCCCGGATTTCCGAAGATGTTTCTGTTTGGGGGGATGTGTCTGTATCGGTGAATGCTTGGGCATCAGAAGGGGTGTCTGCCTCAAGGAGATCCGCTGCGTCGGATGTTCCGGAGTCTGAATCTGCATTTGCTTCAGGGGTTATTTCTGTGTCAGCAGGGGTTTGAGCTGCAGAAGAAATTCCTGCGTCAGTAAAGTCTTCGGTTTCCGAAGATGTTTCCGCTTCAGTAGCGTTTTCCGCATCTTTAAAAAACCGTGCGCCAGGAGAAATGTCCATTTCAAGCGGATCTTCTGTATCGAATACTCCAGGTTCGGGATCGGTATTTGCTTCAGGGGTTATTTCTGTATCGGCAGTTTCCCGGGCGTCGAGAGGCGGTTCTGTCTGATGGGCATCTTCTATGTCAACGGATGCTTTAACTTCAGAAGAATGACCTGTTTCATCAGGTGTTTTTGTTTCAGCGTATTCCTGGGTTGCCAAAGATACTTCTGTTTCGGGCAAGTCCGCGGCATTGGCGGAGCGCTGAGTTGCAGAAGAGGTTTCCGCATCAGCCAATTCCGGGGAGCCAGATAGCGGTTCTACATCTCCGTTATCCGATTCGCCAATGGCGGTCGTTTCTTCGGGGGGCGTTAAAAGCTCTTCGGTTATACCTGTATTATAGGCTCCGCTTGCGCCCTTATAAGGCGCTGCATGGCCTGTTGCAGGCAAAGCCGCGGCGCCCGCATAGTTTTGGTCCAGCAGCCAGGGCAGCCATAAAGGATTATGAATATACAATGCCGCTGTTTGCTGTTCGGCGGCAAGGGAAGACGGATCGCTGTTATAACGCTTCTGCGCCAGCAAATAACGCCCGGCCGAAACATAGGGATATTGCGCGATAAAGTTTTCCAGCTCCGCGTCGGAAACCTCTTCGAGGGCGTTCTTCTTGAATAGGCGCCGTATGATATCGTTGATTTGATTATGCATGCCGGAGTTTACCAGTTAGAAAAAATGCGGTTAAAGATTTCGTCGGTCATATTTTTGATGATATCCTCGCTCTGTTGCGC
>JAEUVR010000163.1 GCA_016786785.1 Chitinophagaceae bacterium | reverse complement strand
TGAAAAGTAGCTGTCAAATACCGGTTTTAGCGGTGACTGATCCTGGGGGTCCGTCGTTTTAGCTGAGGCATCCATTTTACTGTGATCATGATTGCCGTGCTCTGTTTTCATGCCGGTCATATCCATACCCGCCATATCCTTGCCCGCCTCTTTATTTTTGGCAACCGTCTTCAAGGGTCTATCGTACTGGCAGCAGCCGGCCAGTTTAGCATATACGTCATCGGGAGCGCGGAACTTCTCATTGTCATACCCGGCTAAAGCAATACGCTTCAGGATTTCATCCTGGTTTGTTCTGTCGCTGTCGTAAGTGAGTGTAGCCACTTTGGTATCTTTATTCCAATCCACGCTGGCTACCTTCTTTACATTACCTGCTTTTTCGATGGTGGTTTTACACATTTCACAATTACCGTAGATCTTTACGGTTTCCGTTTTCGCATTCTTGATCTGTGCAAAACCGTTAATTGATGATAGTAATACAGCGATTACCATCACCATTTTCGATAATGATTTCATAATAATTACTTTTTTAGAAACGAGGTATTAGCACCCCTTTCCTGGTTAAAGTTTTGAATAAATGATACAAATAGGGGAAGTTCAAAAGCAGAAAGTTGCTTTTGAAAGGGCACACCTATGGCTATCAGGCCATAGGTTTAGCTTATTTTAGGCGGTAGCCAAATGGAGTAATAGCCCGAAGAATAATAGGCTTCTTTGAAACCGAATTTTTGCTTTTTAACTGCTGCAAAAGGATATTTTGCTTTTAAGTCGATGGGAGTTGGTATGGTTAAAGAGGTTACGGAAGCGCCGCACCTGCAAGAGTTATGTTTACAATTGCCCCCGCAGCCTTTGCCATGCTTGCATTTGTTACAGGATTTATCTTTACAACCTGCCTGGTGTTCTGCTTTGGCGGACTTTTTCTTGGAACAGGCAGCCTTCTCAGCCGTTGTTGCATTTTTGGGACAGGCATAACTTATATTGGGCATCAGAAAGAAACCCAAACACAACAGTGTTAAAATGCCTATATGTATCCTCAAATTTTTCAACGCCACAAAGTTACAAAGAAGATTCGTTTTTTTTACCGTTTTACATCTTTTTGTTATACAAACCAAAAAAATTACTTACCCTGCTGATTGTCTTTCTTTAATACGGAAAAAATGCCCTTACCTGAAAACCTAATATTTTGACAATCAGTGGTAGAATGGGCATTTTCCCCTTTTTATGCTTAGGCATTCAACGGCTCTATTTTGAAGCCTGCCTTTTGTACCGTCGATATCACTTCCTGCTCTGTAATGCCCTCTGACTTCACAGTAAGTACTTTGTCCTTATTGGCTGTGTCCACTTCCCAATGGCAGATGCCCTCTGCATTATCCAGGTGAGGCTTTACTGATGCGATACATCCGCCACAATTGATGTTTGTCTTGAATTGAAATTCTTTATTTTCCATTGCTTAAAAATTTTATAGTTATCTGATACTGCAAATTTCTATAAAATGCTGCATGGCAGTATTACGTAATTTCGGGTTTAATTTATAAGATTTACGGATTACTTTTCCCCTCTTAACCGCAAGCTATAGCGTTCTATTGCTACGCCTGGATTCATTAGAGGTTTTTTTACGTGGTTAACGGATATATTCCGTTACCGGAAAGCTGATTACATGGTAAAGAAATGCCTAAAGCAGGGTTTGCTTAATAGAGACTACCGTTTGCCTGAAAACCTTATGGCTTACGGGATCTTGGCAAGCTTAGAAGAAATGAAGGTATCTGCTAACATCCGTGGCGATGTTAATGCCTTTGTCTTTTGAGGTACTTATATGCTATCTCAATTCGGTGTTGTTATTATGCACCTGATAAAGAAGGTTTCCTTTTAGTGACAGTGTTTTTATCAATAATGTAGCTATCAACGTTTGTTTGATTTTATCCAATTGCTTAACTCTTGAATTTCTTTTGTCTGGTCCTCAATCATCATCTGTGCCATCGACTTCAATTGCGCGTTATTGCCAAACATAATGTAGGCTTCTGCGTCTTCAATGGCACTGTTGTGATGTAGAATCAACAGCGTAGCATAGTCATTGTCAAGATCACCGGTTATAAGCTGAACGTCTGCCATCTGATCCATTTTCTTCATATGGGCCATGTGCTCGGCTGAATGGGCCGGTACAGCGTTGTTTACTGACTGTGTGGTTAAGAAATCTTTCAATTCCTGTATTTCCAGGGTTTGAGCACTAATTACCTTTTGGGAAAACCGTTTTAAAGAATCATCCTGTCCTTCCTGGCTTTGAACGGTACTCATGTTTAGTGCCCCTTCATGGTGCATAATCATCATTTTGGTGAAGTCGATCTCAGGATCGTCGGTCATAGGCATAGCTTCCATCCGGCTCATCATGGCGTGCAAACTATCCATCATGCGGTTTTCGTCATGGCTTTGCAGGCGCAGTTCATCACTATTTTTGTTGCAGGCAGCAAGAATGAATATTATCAATGCGGCAATGGGCATAATTTTTTTCATAACATAGATTTTAGTAAAGAGGGTAAAAACTGTGCCATTAGCCAGCTTAACGCTCTCTTTAGTTTAATTACGTCTCCTGCGTTGATAATGGGCAAACAAGTCCCTGCCTTTTTAAAAGTTGGACCCAAATATCCCCAATGCCAGTAGATTTATATGCACATTGTATGTTTTTATGGACGGTCTAATACGCGTTTTGTCCTTACCTATTTTTCCATTTCAGTAGCAGGCTATTGCTGACGACACTTACGCTGCTGAGTGCCATTGCCGCCCCTGCAATCATGGGGTTAAGCAGGAAGCCATTCACAGGATAAAGGATACCTGCGGCTATCGGAATGCCAATTACATTGTAAATAAACGCCCAAAACAGGTTTTGTTTGATAGTGGCTACTGTCTGTTTTGACAAACGTATTGCCTGTGGTATCTTGGTAAGGTCTGAGGAGATGATGGTCATCTTGGCAACATCCATTGCTATATCGCTGCCTTTGCCCATTGCGATACTTACATCGGCTGTTGCCAAAGCGGTGCTGTCATTAATGCCATCGCCTACCATCGCCACTGTTTTACCCTGCTGTTGCAGTTCTTTCACAAAATCGGCTTTGTGCTGTGGCAATACC
>JAEUVR010000111.1 GCA_016786785.1 Chitinophagaceae bacterium | reverse complement strand
TATTTTTTAATCAGGGCCTCAGATTCGGTAATCTGGGCTTTTTTCTGGCTTATAAATTCCTGGATCCCGTTGATCTCTTCCTCAATCCTCGTTTGCCTGGCATTCAAACCGGTCACCTCATCTTCCAGATCGCTCACCTCCATCGGCAATTCGCCCTTTAATATCTGCACCTCATCAATTTTGGATTCGATCTTCTGAAGGGTTACCAGCGAGGACAATTTTTCCTCTACGGAATAATCTTTTACGTTAGCCATATAGTAATGTGTCTGATTTTGTGTTTCTTGTTTTATCCTATAAAGTAATTCACGGGGTTAGTCCTTACTTCGGATTTTAGGACGGCAAAGTTAAGGAATTTTTGCAGCAAAATTTCAATAAGGAGATCAGTGGTAAACTGTTCGCTCTCAAAATGTCCGATATCGCATACCAGCAGGTTTCCTTCCGGTTCAAAAAACTCATGGTATTTGAGATCGGAGGTTATAAAAGCCTGAACGCCAGCCTTCAACGTATTAGGAAGGAGAAAGCTTCCCGCCCCGCCGCATACAGCGACCTGTTTGACCGGCTTTCCCGTAAAAGAGGTATGGCGGATAACCGGGATCCCAAACTGCTCTTTCACCAGGGCCAAAAATGCTTTTTCTTCCATTTCGGCAGGCAATTCCCCATATAATCCCGCGCCTCTCTGTCCATGCGCGTTGGTCAAATTCACCAGGTCATAAGCTACCTCTTCGTAGGGATGGGATTCAAACAGCGCCTGCAATACCCTTTGTTCAAGATAGGCCGGCAAGATGATCTCCAGCTTCATTTCCGGCTCTTCCTGGCGGATGCCGATGCTTCCCGCAAAGGGATTGGTTCCTTCTCCCGGTTTGAAGCTGCCTTTTCCCTCCGATACAAAACTGCATTCGCTATAACGGCTGATATGACCGCCGCCTGCGGCAAAAATGGCGCTACGGACCTGCTCAAGATAACGGGTCGGCACAAACGTAAAAAGTTTTTTCAGCCCGCCCTCCGCCGGAGCCAATACGTTTCGGTTATTCAGTCCCAGTTTGTCGGCTATCCTGCCATTCACCCCGTTGGCAACATTATCCAAATTGGTATGAATGGCATAGATGGCAATATCATTCTTAATCGCCGCAATAACCGTTTTCTCTACATGGCTCTTGCCGTTGAGCTTTTTCAGGCCGCGGAAAATAACAGGGTGATGCGCTATTACCAGGTTACATTTCCTGGCGACGGCTTCTTCAATAACCGCTTCTGTGGCATCCAATGCGCATAGCGCTCCCGAACAGGTCCAGGAATGGCTTCCCGTTAACAAACCGGCGTTATCATAATCTTCCTGGTAACCAAGCGGGGCGATAGACTCAAGATGCGCGGCAATATCGGCAATGGTCGTCATACTAATGACAAAGGATAATATAGGTTATTCAAATACATTCCGAACAAATCGTTACCGCTTCGTCGCCTTATTATTTAAATGTTTTTACGGCAAAATCACAGGCGCGCGCCGTGAAAGCCATATAGGTGAGCGATGGATTCTGGCAGGCGGAAGTAGTCATAAAACTACCGTCGGTAACGAATACATTACTCACTTCGTGCAGTTGATTATTGCCGTTCAGCGGCGAGGTCTTGGGATCCTTGCCCATTCTCACGGTTCCCATCTCGTGTACGCTGTACACCCTTCCCCTTCCCGTTCTACTGCCGCTATCGCGGGCAGATACATTTTTTACGCCCAATGCTTCCAGCATCTCCTTGCCCGATTCCAGCATATCTTTTCTCATGGCCATTTCATTATCTCCCAGCTCGCAGTCTATATTAACGGTAGGCATTCCCCATTTATCTTTCACTTCTTTATTGATGGATATATGGTTCCGGTAATAAGGAAGCATTTCCGCAAAAGGATCCAGGGTCATACTCCAGCCTCCGGGCTCGGTGAGCCTGTCTTTAAATTCCGCGCCAATACTGTCTTTCCCGGGCAAGCTCCCCCATCCGCCCCTGCCGATATAGGTCTGGAAAGCAAATCCCCGCGTATAATCTGTTCTTTTTGAGGAGGGGCCGATGTTACGAAACCTCGGCACATAGGTCATATTCGCCCGGCGGCCGTAAATATAGGTATCTTCATAGCCTTCCACCCTTCCGCTGGCGGTTACGCCAAGATGATGGGTCATCAGGTTATGGCCAATTTGTCCGCTGCTATTTCCCATACCCTGTGGGAAGGCGTCGGAAACAGAGTTTAACAACAGCGAAGCAGTATTAATCGTAGAAGCGTTAAGAAAAATTATTTTGGCATAGTATTCCTCTGTAAGCATTGTTTCCGCATCCATAATACGAACGCCGGTCGCTCTTTTCTTTTCCTTGTCATACAACACTTCCATTACGATCGAATGCGGCCTCAGCGTGAGGTTGCCCGTTCTCCTGGCGGCGGGTATCGTCGCGGCGTTGCTGCTGAAGTATCCGCCAAATGGACAGCCCCGATGGCATTTATCCCTGTACTGGCAGGGGCCCCTGTCGCCCAGTTGGCGCGTAAGATTCGCTACCCGGCCGATGATCAATCTTCTTTCGTTGCCATATACTTTTTTAACTTTTTGCACCATGTCCTTCTCCACGCAGTTAAAATCCATGGGCGGCAGGAAATTACCATCAGGTAAATGAGGTATGCCGTCCTTTGATCCGCTGATACCCGCAAAGGATTCCACATAACTATACCAGGGAGCGATCTCCTTATAGGTAACCGGCCATTCAACCCCAAAGCCATCCTTAGGCGCTTCAAAATCCAGTTCTCCAAGCCTGAAACATTGCCGGCCCCAGGT
>JAEUVR010000105.1 GCA_016786785.1 Chitinophagaceae bacterium | reverse complement strand
ACGCCAGCATTGTAAAACCGGTTAATGAATTTTAGAAAAAAATATGTCGATCAGCGCCTTTCTTTTCTGCCTCCGGGGTACTCGAAGCGCTTAAATGAAAAATGCTATTTGCTGATCAGCGGTCCATTCAAGTCTTCTGTAAAACCTATCAATGCGCTTTTATGAAACAGCTTTTGTTTTTTATCCTTATTGCAGCTTGCCATTCTTCTTTTGCGCAACAAAGAGATCATAAAGATCCTGTCGCCGATATTAAAGATTATCGTTTTGAGCTGGACCTGAACGATGATAATGATACGATAAAATGCCATGCGGTCATTCGTTTGGTAGCGGCAAAGGACGGCAATAGCCTACTCATAGATCTTGCTTCCGTAAAAAACGATGGCCGCGGCATGCGGGTGGCGGCGGTAAAAGAAAATAATCAACCCCTCGCCTATACGCATGCAAATAACCTGTTGCGGATTACCCTTCCTCTGAAAGCGGGAAAAGAAAAAACCATCGTGATCGATTACAAAGGCATCCCCGCCGACGGATTGATCATTTCTAAAAACAAATACGGCCAGCGAACCTTTTTCTCCGATAACTGGCCCAACCGCGGACACAACTGGCTGGCCTGCATCGATCATCCTTCCGATAAGGCGGCTGTTGATTTTATCGTTACGGCGCCGGTTCATTACCAGGTAGTATCCAATGGCCTGCTGGTAGAAGAGACCAATCTGCCCAATGAACGGAAGCTCACGCATTGGCGCGAGACCTGCGAGTTGCCGGTGAAAGCGATGGCCATTGGCGTTGCGGCATTTGCCGTGAAATATGAGGGCGCCATAGGCAATACGCCTACCGATGGCAACGCGCAAGATGAAACGGCGCCTGCAGATGAAAAAAAGGACGCTACAGCAAAAGCGCCGGAAGAAATGAATATTCATTTATCTTTCCCGGTAAGCCTGTATAGCTGGGTATATCCGCAAGACAGGGAGAAGGGCTTTTACGATTACGGCATGGCCAGGGATATCCTTCCCTACTTTATACAGCGCATCGGCCCCTTTCCGTACCAGAAATTAGCCAATGTGCAATCCAGGACCATATTTGGGGGGATGGAAAATGCAAGCGCGATATTCTATGACGAAGCGGGCGTCGCCGGCGATCGCCGCATGGAAAAACTAATGGCCCACGAGATCGCGCACCAATGGTTCGGCAACTCGGCTACGGAAGCCGACTGGTCGCAGCTATGGCTGAGCGAAGGGCTTGCCGTCTACCTGTCGCTGTTATACCTGGAAGACAAATACGGAACGGATACCTTAAAAAAAGAGCTGGCAAAAAGCCGGCGCGAGGTGATCGAGTATAGCAAAAAAAAGACGAGCCCCATAATAGATACGACGACAGATTACCTGAAACTACTAAACCCGAATACTTACCAGAAAGCAGGATGGGTGTTGCATATGCTGAGAACGCAATTGGGCGAAGCCAATTTCTGGAAGGGCATCCGCAAATATTATTCGGCTTTTGCCGGGAAAAACGCGGTTACGGACGACTTCCGGAAGATCATGGAATCGGTATCCGGAAAGGATCTAAAACAATTTTTTTCGCAATGGCTGGAAAACCCGGGACATCCGGCGCTGCAGGTAGACTGGAAATACGACGAGCAAAAAAAGCAGGCGCTGGTTACCGTTATACAGAAACAGGCGGCCGAGGGCGCCAAAGACGGGTTATTCCAATTCCCGCTGGCGATCCAGTTCGAGAACGAGGACGGCGTCATGTATAAATCCGCGCTTGTCAAAGAAAGGCAAACCGTTTTTGCCGCGCCGATGGAAAAGCCTCCGCTGAAAGTCAATATAGACCCCAACATGGCGCTGCTTTATGAATAAAGGGCGGTCCCCGATATTCCTGTCAATGCCTGGTTAAGCCATTTGGAACGCTCCCGATGTTTGCGTCGGGAATACCGGCATATTAGGCAAATATCAGCTTCAACAGATTATCTTTAAGATAATACCCCTTCTTTTCCCGTTTTTTCCCCATGGCGCGCGCCTTTGCTTTTGTTTATTTTGTCATTGAATATGCTGGTCAAAACATTCGGGAGCGCCGTATACGGAGTAGAAGCCATTACTATCGTCATTGAAGTCAATGTAATGCCAGGCAAGGATTATTTTATTGTCGGGTTACCGGATATCGCGATCAGGGAAAGCATCAGGAGGGTAGAGAGCGCCATCAAGACCAATGGCTATCACATGCCGCGGACCAAGCTGATCGTAAACCTGTCGCCGGCCAATATAAAAAAAAGCGGGTCTGCATTTGATCTTCCCATCGCCATCGGCGCCCTGGCGGCGACAGGTCAACTGCCCAATGCAAACAGGCTAAACGATTATGTGATCATGGGCGAGCTTAACCTCGACGGAACGGTTCAACCCATAAGAGGCGCATTGCCCATGGCCATCACGGCCCGGAAAGAAAATTACAGGGGCTTTATGCTCCCCATACACAATGCCAGGGAAGCGGGGATCGTATCCGAACTGGACGTGTATGGCATCAGGCATTTAAATGAGGCGATCAGCTTTTTTAAGCATGAGGGCGCCATTCAAAAAACGACCATGCTTGCGAGAGAGGAATTTGCTCAATCGCAGTCTGCATCCGATGTTGATTTTTCGGAGGTGAAGGGCCAGGGAAATATCAAGAGAGCCCTGGAAATTGCGGCGGCAGGAGGGCATAACTCCATCCTGATCGGGCCGCCGGGCGCGGGAAAAACAATGCTGGCCAAACGTTTACCCTCCATTCTTCCCCCGCTCTCCTTACAGGAAGCGTTGGAGACGACCAAGATACATTCTGTCGCCGGCAAACTTCCGGAACATGCCACCCTCATTTCCAGAAGGCCATTCCGGGCGCCCCACCATTCGCTCAGCCATACCGCGCTGGTGGGCGGCGGTTCAATACCGCAACCCGGCGAGATATCGCTGGCGCACAATGGCGTATTGTTCCTGGATGAACTACCCGAATTCCAAAGAATGGCGCTGGAAGTCATGCGGCAACCGATGGAAGAAAGAAAAATTACTATTTCGAGATCCAGGATGGTGGTAGACTTTCCTGCCAACTTTATGTTACTGGCTTCCATGAACCCATGCCCCTGCGGTTTTTATAACCATCCGGACAAAGCATGCGTATGCCCGCCGGGAGCCGTGCGGAAATACCTCAACAGGATCTCCGGGCCCCTGCTGGATAGAATAGACCTGCACGTAGAAGTAACGCCTGTCTCCTTCTCCGAACTGTCTGCCAGGCAACCCGGCGAAACCTCCGCCGATATCCGCGAAAGAGTGATCAAAGCAAGAACGATACAAAACGAGAGATATGCCGGATACCAGGGAATCTACGCCAATGCCCTCATCCCATCGCAGCTATTAAAACAGACCTGCGCTATTGACGCAGCAGGTTATCGCCTGCTGAAAACGGCAATGGACAAATTAAAATTATCCGCCAGGGCCTACGACCGTATATTAAAAGTAAGCCGCACCATCGCCGACATCGATCAGCAGGACCGGATACTCCCCGAACATCTAGCAGAAGCCATCCAGTACAGAAGCCTCGACAGGGAAAGCTGGGCCGGCTAAACATTGGATAGCGATGCATGTAGGTTTTGTCCCTGGCAGACTACTCGTTCAGGTTGAAAATGAGCAAAAACCTTTTACGCAGGCAGCAACGGATTGGGCGGGCGGATCGCCTGTTCAGGTTGAAAATGAACCGCTGTTCAGGTTCAGCCTTAACGCCTTCCGAGATCCCGAATAAAAATTTAAAATGAGTCGCTACCTGAAAATGAGCCGCTGCTAAAAATTGCTTTTTTTCCCGAACTTGTAGCGGATTATGAAGATCCTACTATTTTATCTTCGGCCTTATAAATGGCTGATCGCTCTTACCATGCTCCTTGCCGCTATCAACACAGGCTTCTCCT
>JAEUVR010000089.1 GCA_016786785.1 Chitinophagaceae bacterium | reverse complement strand
CAGGTCTTTGGTCATCTTCCCGCTTTCGACGGTTTCGATACAAACCTGTTCGAGCGCGTTGCAGAAATTGATCAGCTCCTGGTTATTGTCCAGTTTGCCGCGGAATGCCAGTCCCCTGGTCCAGGCAAAAATAGAAGCGATGGGGTTGGTGGAAGTGGGTTTTCCGGCCTGGTGATCGCGGTAGTGGCGGGTAACCGTGCCATGAGCCGCTTCGGCCTCCATGGTTTTTCCGTCGGGGGTAACCAGTACAGAGGTCATTAGCCCGAGAGAACCGAATCCCTGGGCAACGGAGTCGCTTTGTACGTCGCCGTCATAGTTCTTACACGCCCAAACAAAATTACCGTTCCATTTCAGCGCGCTGGCGACCATATCGTCGATCAGGCGATGTTCGTACACGATATTGGCGTCGTTGAATTTTTGTTTGAATTCGTTTTCAAATATTTCGGCGAAAATATCCTTGAACCTTCCGTCGTATTTCTTAAGAATGGTATTCTTGGTAGAAAGATACAGGGGCCATTTTTTGCTGAGGGCCATATTAAAGCAGCTCCTGGCAAAACCTGCAATACTTTCGTCTGTATTGTACATAGAGAGCGCCACGCCGTCGCCTTTGAAATTGTATACTTCGAAGACCTGCGGTTCGCCGCCGTTTTCAGGAGTAAAGGTCATGGTTAGCTTGCCTTTTCCCTTGATTACGGTATCTGTAGCCCGGTACTGGTCGCCAAATGCATGACGGCCGACAATAATGGGCGCCGTCCAGTTGCTCACGAGCCGGGGAACGTTCTTCATAACAATAGGCTCCCTGAATACGGTTCCGTCCAGAATATTGCGGATGGTGCCATTGGGGCTTTTCCACATCTGTTTGAGGTTAAACTCCTTAACCCTGGCTTCGTCGGGGGTGATCGTTGCGCATTTGATGCCTACGCCGCATTCTTTGATGGCGTTGGCGGCGTCAATGGTAACCTGGTCGTTGGTTTGGTCGCGGTACTCGATACCCAGGTCAAAATAGCGGATATCCACGTCTACATAAGGCAATATGAGTTTGTCTTTGATAAATTTCCAGATAATTCGGGTCATTTCATCGCCATCCAGTTCTGCTACCGGATTAGCCACTTTGATTTTTTGTTTCATCTGTTTGTTTTTTGTTTTTTAGTTGTCAGATGGAACCTTTAATGATTATTTTAATCATGTCGGTTTCATGTTTTATTTGTTTTTATAAGGGTCAGCAAAAGTAAGGGTTAAAAGCGTATAAGTTTTCCTCCTTTCGAATAGAAAATTTAACTTGCGCTAATGGTTAGGGCGCTTAAAGATTATTTAGGTAGGTTCATCGCGCTATCTGATGAAGATTTTGAAGAGATCGCAAAGGTCGCTGAGATCCGCACCTATGATAAAAAGGTCCGCTTGATCGAGGAGGGGGAGCGGGAGAGATACCTGAATTTTGTATTAAAAGGCCTGGCCAGGAAGTTTTTTCTTAACGGGGAGGAAGAGGTAATCACCCAACTGGCCAAGGAAGGAGAGATCATCAATTCTTCAGTGTCTTTTTTATCCGGCGAACCGTCTCAATATATTGTGGAAACCATTGAGCCCACTACGTTTATTTCTTTCAGCCTTGAAAGCGTAAACAGGTTATATGAGCAGGACGCGCTCTGGCGGCGGTTGGGAAGGTTGATCATCACCGATCTTTATCTCCAGAAAGAGACCTGGGAGCTTGACCGGGCGGCATATAATACCCAGGAGCGGTTTATTCGTTTTGTCAACGACAACTCGGCCTTATTTCAAAGGGTTCCGCAGAAATTCCTTGCTTCTTACCTGAATATACAACCGGAGACCTTTAGCCGGCTGAAACACTTATTACGCACCCGGAGCGTTGTTGCCAATAAAGCCAATTATTCCAACTGATGGGCCATTCATCTGTAAATATTAACGACTATTTAGAGTATGTGTACAAGTTTGTGCAAAAGCACATGGCGCTCAGCGAGGAACAGATCAATCTTTTTATACCCTACTTAGAGATCCGGCAGTTTGCTAAAAAGCAGGTCATCCTGCCAGGGGGAGAGGTAGAGAACTATCTTAACCTGGTTATCAAGGGACTGGTGCGAAAATATATCTTAATAGACAACCGGGAGAAAACGCTACAGCTGGCTACAGAAGGGCATGTTGTTCAATCAGAGCATTCTTTTTACAGGCGTCATGTTTCCGATATGATCACGGAGGCCCTGGAGCCTTCGCTGCTGATCTCCATACGGCATGATAATTTTCAACGCTGCATGGAAACCATAGACGGCGCCGAACAGTTGGCCCGTCAACTGATGACCTACATGTTTATCAAAAAAGACGCCCATTACCTGTATCATGTAAAAAACACCGTCCGGCAGCGTTTTATTCATTATATCACCCATCATCCTCAAATGCTGCAGCGGGTTCCGCAGAAGATCCTTGCTTCCTACCTGGATATAAAGCCGGAGACCTTCAGCAGGATGAAGCGACTGTTAAAGGTCAACTATTAGAACAGGCAGTTTCAGCTCGTGCCTCAGGGAGTTGATCGTTTCGCCATAGATCCAGTCTTTTAATATCGTATGGCCATGCGCGCCAATGACCAGTATATCGGCTTTTTCTTCCTTAATAATGCGCGCCAGTTCTTTTTTCCGGTTCTTGAAGCCCAGTCTACCTGTAACCTGCAAACCTTTTTCTTTTAGCTGTTTTTGGTAATACTCCATCTGTTCCTCATCGCGGAGGGTTTCATAATCCTGGCTTTCTTTTCCCATCAATCGCGCAGAAGGGCTTTCGACAATATGGATGAGCAGGTATTCGGTTTCCTGGTTGCCCTGCCCCAATGC
The DNA here is from genome assembly GCA_016786785.1 of Chitinophagaceae bacterium. Taxonomy (GTDB): domain Bacteria; phylum Bacteroidota; class Bacteroidia; order Chitinophagales; family Chitinophagaceae; genus Flavitalea. The sequence continues at coordinate 2,689 of JAEUVR010000089.1, read as the reverse complement.
ATAACGCAGGATCTTTTCATCATTATTGCTGAAATCCAGCGCTACCGCCACTTTTTTATAAACGGGCCTGGCCAGTTCTTCCAGCGGGCGCAGCTCTGCGTGTAAGTGGATCGATGCGGCTTTTCGTTTTCGCCGCCTGCTGAATATGGGATAGAAAGTGGCATACAATAATAATATGCCAAACAGGGCGGCTGCAATTACCACAACGATCTTCCAGAACAGGCTGCCTGATTCTGCAAAAAATGAGCTGATCTCGCCGATCACCAGGTGCGTATTTAAAAAGACCAGGATGGCGGCGATCAGCCAGGCGGCAACCTGGACAAGGGGTTTAATCGCAAAAGCGCCCATGGTCTGTTTATCGCTTACAAAGTGGATAAGGGGAATGACGGCAAAACCCAACTGCATGCTGAGGGCCACCTGGCTCAGGATAAGCAAATTGTTTACTTCTTCCTCTCCGTAAAGCAGGATCACAAAAAAAGCGGGTAGAATGGCGATCAGTCGGGTCAGCAGCCTCCTGATCATCGGGTTAATGCGCAGCCGGAGATAGCCTTCCATTACGATCTGGCCGGCAAGGGTTCCGGTAACCGTGGAGCTTTGTCCCGCTGCGATCAGCGCAATGGCAAACAATATAGGCGCGAGCTCCGACCCCAGCAGGGGAGCCAGCAACTGGTGCGCCTCCTGGATCTCGGCCACTTCTGTGCGGCCTGTCTTAAAGAAAACAGTAGCGGCGAGCACCAGGATGGCGGCATTTACCAGGAAGGCGATATTCAAGGCGATAGCCGAATCGATAAAGTTCCATTTTAGCGCCTGGCGAATACCGGATCCGGTTTTTTTGATTTTTCGCGTTTGCACCAGCGCGGAATGCAGGTAGAGATTATGCGGCATTACGGTGGCGCCGATGATGCCAATAGCAATATAGAGGGCTTCCCCTTCGGGTAAAAATGGGGCCAGTCCTCCGGCCACCTCTCCCAGGTCGGGTTTGGCCATGATGATCTGCGCCAGAAAAGAGAACCCGACCACGGCAACCAGGCCGATGATAAAAGCTTCCATGGTGCGCATGCCGAGCCGTTGCAGGAACAGCAGCAAGAAAGTGTCGAGCAGGGTAATCGAGACCCCCCAGATCAGCGGGAGGCCGGTGAGCAGGTATATGCCGATGGCCATTCCGAGGAGTTCGGCCAGGTCTGTCGCAGCTATCGCTATTTCTGCAAGGAGATACAGTAAAAAGTTGATGAAGGGAGGATAGGTTTCCCTGTTGGCCTGCGCCAGGTCGCGTTTGCGCACGATGCCCAATCGCGCGGAAAGACTCTGGAGCAATAGGGCCATCAGGTTGCTCATGAGCAGCACCCAGATCAGCGAGTACCCGAACTTACTTCCCCCTGCCAGGTCGGTCGCCCAGTTGCCGGGGTCCATATATCCCACGCTGATCAGGTAGGCGGGGCCAAAGAAAGCAAAGATCTTTCGCCATTTGTTTTTGTGGCTGCCGATATCTACCGATTCATGCACTTCGCTTAGCGAAGCATCATTATAGTAACTATTCTTCATGGGTTACAAATACGTTTTTGGCGACGTTTTCGCTGACGGTAATGGACGCCTGGTTGCGGATGCTGAGCTCAAGGGAATGATCGAAGGAAAATTTCTTTTTGATCTCCAGTTTTGTTCCTAGGCCAATGCCTTTGTGGGTAAGCAACTCGAGGATTTCGGGCGATTGATCGCTGATATTGCAGACCACGGCCACGGTGTCGACCGGGAGGTCTCTCAGGCTGATCTGTTTGATCAGGGGAACCTTTCCATTGCTGTCGGGGATGGGATCGCCATGAGGGTCCGTGGTAGGAAAATCAAGAAATTTATCTAAGTAATCCACCAGTTTTTTACTGCTGATATGTTCCAGCTCTTCCGCTATTTCATGCACTTCCTCCCAGCCAAATCCCAGTTTTTCTACCAGGAAAACCTCCCATAAACGGTGTTTGCGGATGATCTGCAAGGCTACTTTTCGTCCTTCCAGGCTAAGTTTAAAACCCTTGTATTTTTCGTAAAGCAATAGTTTCTGTGTCTTTAGCTTTTTAAGCATGTCGGTGACAGAGGCAGGGCTGGTGTCGAGGGCGCGGGCCAACGCATTGGTGGTTACTACCCCCTCTTCTTCCTGGAGATGGAAGATGGTCTTCAGGTAATTTTCCTTGCTGGGCGAATATCTCATGGGCGGAACAGGCTAAGTAGTTTAATTGATCTAAATTTTAATTTAGACAAATCTAAAAATTTAAATTTTAATAAGAAAATTTTATTTTCAGGGCTCCTCCTGAATCGGTACTTTAGATCATCACCAGCGGTTATTCTATGGAGAAATATCTTTTTGTGTTTTGTCTGGCTATATTGACGATAGGGTGCAAGGATGGGCCGAAACCGGCTGAGGGAGAGAAGTCGATTGATATTGAAGGTTTTATGGATTTGTTTCCTGATGTTGCCCTGCCTTTCAGGATAGCGGATTCCACTTTAAAGAAAGCGCCTAAAGATTCTTCAGCTATCTCATACAAGGCGTTTACGCAGTTCATACCCGATTCGGTATGGGCAAAGGACTTTGGCAAAGGCGTTAAACCCTCCCTGTATCCAATGGGAAAAGCGACGGAAAAAGGAAAAGAAACCTATCTTTTTATACGGGCCCGGCATGGAACAAAGCAGGCGGGATACCTGGCAT
>JAEUVR010000086.1 GCA_016786785.1 Chitinophagaceae bacterium | reverse complement strand
TAAAACCTAATGCCAGTAATAATGCTGATATTTTTTTCATATTCTGTATTAATGGTCAAATCTACTTCTTTCCTTGTCTTTCGGGTAATTGGCCGTTGTCAAAACTATTTCTGCCGGCGTTAAAGAAAGGTTAAGAAAAGGCTGACCTCTTATGTTAATTGCTTTTCAGCTGCTTTAGCGCCTTAGACAAGGCTTCTGGCGGGGCTTTCAGGCCTGCCAGGGTTCTCGGCCAGTCCAAATACGCTGAGTAATGATGCTGACAGTTCTCCTGCAATGTCAGGGCGATCGTCGGTCCCATTATTCCAAGCCACGGTTATGACAGCATTTTCGGACCTGTTCAGGCTATAATCCAGTCCCAATACCCTGCATAATGAGCTGTCGATGTCCTGGGACCGGGCGCAAACTTAATAAATGAATGACTTCCGGTAAAAAACAATTTTACGATATGGAGGGCATGTAGGCATCTATCCTGTTGTTTTTCGGGCTGTGATAGGCATACGAGCGGTTAATATGCGCTCTACAGCTTCTGTCTATCCTATTGTTTCCCTCCCGTGATCTGCAATTGCATCAATAGTCAGGCGTAAAATCAATACTGGCTATTTTAAATTAATGACCGACCTTTCTGGCGCGCAACTCCCTACGCTTGATAGCGCATATCCGGCAGGGAGTATATATAAAAAAAGTAAAATATCTTATATTGTATATGACTAAAAGTTACTCCCGGGCGTTTTATTTTGTTTTTTTCCTTTCCTTATTATTTGCAGGGAAAACGAAGGCTGCCGACAGCGTTACCATCATAGACGCAAGGCATTACAGTAATGTATTTGGCGAAATACGCAACTACCGCGTATTTTTACCGCCGGGCTATAAGGCGAGCGCGGATAAAAAATATCCTGTTATCTATTTTATGCATGGCTGGTCGCAGCGATATTTCGGAAGCGCGCTGAACAGGTATTCCGAGTATGAGCAGGGCGACGATAACAACGGCGATAATATTGCCAATTTTGTTTCCCGGAATGAAGTGATCGTGGTGAAATCCGACGGCTATAACCGAAGCGGGGACGAGGAATATTATCTGCGTCCATATAATGTGACTCCTGTGGAGACCTATCGCCAGTTTCCTATCTATTTTCCTGAACTGGTCAATCATATAGACGCTACCTATAGAACGCGCGCCAACCGAGAAAGCAGGGCCATATCCGGACTTTCCATGGGCGGCTTTATGGCTTTTGTGATCGGGGGAAAATATCCTCATTTGTTTTCTGCCGTAGGCAATTTTTGCGGATCCCCGGAATTTACTCTCGGCCCCAGGGATTTTCCATTTGAGTATCGCCATCTCGATATGTATAAAAACTATGGCGCCCAAAGAGTGATCCTGCATTATGGCGATAAAGATTTTATCCGGAGTTACCATGAAGACCTTAATAAGGTATGGCCGCAGGTGATGAACGATTATACTTTTAAAATTTATCCCGGCGAACATTCTACCAGCGGGATGGGAGATATGTTTGACTTTTTTATGAAAACGTTTAAGAATCCCCCGTCGCGGCCGCTGCAATGGGATCATATTGACGTTTATCCAGAGTTTTCGGTATGGGATTATCTGGTGAAAACAGATCGCAGTACAAGCGGCGCCACAATGTTGGAGAAAGTAGATAAGAGCGGCTTCAGGTGTTCGGTAAGGGAATTTCTTCCGGATGGAAGATTGCTGACAGACGTATCGGTGCGGCTGATCACTGCGCCGATCTATGAAAAGAACCAGTCTTATATTATCAATGACATAGATCTCCGTACCCAGAAAGCCTCGCAGCGGACGATCCTGAGCGATGAGCAGGGAAGGTTGTCTGTAACGTTGGATGGCAGTCTGCATGAGATCGGGATCAATAAAAAATCAGATAAGCCCAATCTTTCCCTTTCCGCCGTCGTGGTCGACAATATGGGTTGGGCTGTTCATGGCGAAGAGATAAACATTGCTGTTAAACTGATCAATAAGGGGCAATCTCCCGCAAAAAACATCAAAGCGAGGTTGACGGCTGTTTCTCCCCATATCAGCGTAATCAAGGCCGAGTCTGCTCTTGCAGGTATCGGCGTCAATGAAACAGCGCCCGGCATTCCCTTTAGTTTCCGTTCCGGCGCCGATAGCGCCCAGATGGTGAAATTTAAATTGACCATTCAGGATGGGAGCAGGAATGAGTGGACGCAGTTTTTTGAGATGCCTATCAGGAAGGCGCTGCCGGAAATAAAAGATATTGAGATCGCCGATGGCAGGGTGTTTACGGTTGTACGGGGCGCAAATAATACGGAAACGGCTGTTATTGGCAGGGGGAATGGCGATGGGATAGCCAATCCGGGGGAGTCCATTGTGATATTGGTAAAAGACCAGGGAAAATACTGGCGGACCAATTTGATGACCGCCGACGCTTATGTGAATGCCAATGGGGCGCCTGTTCGTAAATCGGACGATTGGGGATCATTTGATAATGTCGGCGCTTCGGCGAAATACTCCGTTCCGCTATTGTCTTCGGATATCCCCGAGGGTCATAAGATCGATTTTTTTGCCGAGCGCCTTTTTCCTGATAAGATGCCGCTGCATAGCGTAAAACAGGGAAGGGTTTCGATAACGGTAACCGGTAAGGATCAGACGCCTCCTGTGATTGCGGGGGCCAGGGTTTCGGGGGATAATATTATCCACGTCAGCTTATATGACGGTTCGGCCATTCAATCGGTAACAGCTACCTTTATCTTTATTGAAAGGGGTCATCATTCTTTTTCGCTAACCTTAAAAGACGATGGGTCAGACGGAGATGATATGGCCGGCGACCAGGTATTTAGTAAAATCGTTCCCGGTCAGCAGTTCGGCTTTTACCGCCTGGTCATAGAAGCGACAGACGCTTATGGCAATAAGGTTTTGGAAGAGGTTCCGGGCCGGTTTCTTTTGCGATAAGATCTATGGAGGATGGCCTGGAAAAGATATTTTGCCCCCAGGGATCAATTTTAAGATATTTTAGAGTGAGATAAGCTTACGGCTGACTATTTTTGCCGCTGAAATGGATGAGAAATTTTATAAACAGCTTTTTGAGCAGCAGCATTTAAGAAAAGCTGTACCCTCTAATAATGTAGTTGCCGGCTGGGCAGAGCGACTGATATGTTTGCTTTATCCTCAATTGGATACCTGTTCTTTTTCTTCGGAGCAG
>JAEUVR010000076.1 GCA_016786785.1 Chitinophagaceae bacterium | reverse complement strand
ATTGCTGGATTTCATGCTGAGTACGATATTGTGATAATCCTCATCCCTGGATATTCGCAGGAACTCCATTGCGCTTTCCACCATTCCCATCGCCGTATCTCCGTAACGGCTCATGATGCGATCGCTTAAGGAGCCGTGATTGGTTCCGATCCGCATAGCGGTCCCATACTCCTTGCATATTTTTACGAGCGGCGTAAACCGCTCCCTGATCCTTTCCATCTCTTCGCGATAGGCGGCGTCGGTATATTCTATAAAAGCAAACTTCTTTTTATCTACATAATTGCCGGGATTCACTCTTACTTTTTCCACGATCCTGGCGGCAATCTCCGCGGCATTGGGCGTAAAATGGATATCGGCGACCAGCGGGGTATGGTATCCTTTTCTGCGCAGGCCTTCCTTAATGAGCTGCAGGTTTTCCGCTTCCTTTTTACTGGGCGCGGTGATCCTTATCAGCTCGGCGCCCGCGTCGATACAACGGATAGATTGTTCAATCGTACCCTGCGTATCCATCGTATCGGTAGTCGTCATGGTTTGAATACGCACCGGATGAAAATTCCCTATCGGCAGATCGCCGACCTTTACTTCGAGCGTCCGTAACCGTTGGTAATCCGTAAGCGATTCGCAATACCCTTCCATTCCTGTCATTTTTAACATAAAGATTTAATGGCGCCGGTTTTACTACCAATCCTTTTCCGGCCTCGCGCTGCTCCTGGAGCGGAGTTGCTGCATTTTCTCCATCGCCTGCCGCTCGCGCTGCTGTAACGCTTTTAACAATTGTTCCACCTGTTTGGGCGTCAGCTTGCTTTGCGAGGGAGGGGGCTCGCGCTCCTTTTTTTTATCCTGCCTCGGCTGCTCCTCTTTATCCTTTTCCTTTTCAGGAGGATTTTTTTTCTTCTGTTCCAGCAGCGCTTTTTGCAGGTTGACCCTCGCATCCTCGTCTGCCGGGTTAAGAATAACGGCTTTTTTATAGACGGCAATGCTTTCGTCCAGTTTATTTTGCCGCGACAAAGAAACGCCTTTATTATACAGCGCCTGCTGTTGCAAGGCCTTGTCATTATTCGGCTCAATAACGCGGTCAAAAGATTTTTCCGCCTCCGCCCATTGCTTATTCCTGTATAAAGCGTCGCCGGCGTTGTACCATGCCGTGGGATCGTCGCCTTTCCGTTCAAGGGCTTGCCGGTACAAAGGCAACGCTTGGTCGAACCGGTTTTGCCGGTATTCCTTATTGCCTTTCCGGATCAGCCTTTCGACCTGCTGCGCGCGGACATAAAATGGCAGCGACAGTAAAAAAAAGACGGCCGGACCATATAGCATAAACTTCTTCATGCAGTCTCCCATTTTCTTTCCGGTAATAAAAACTCCGCCAGGAGCAATATTAAAGCCAATGCAATAAACCATTGAAAATAATGGATATAATCTTTAAAGGCGGCGTCTTCCAGCGCCGTCTCCGGCATGGAAGACAATTGTTTCCGGATAACCGACGCCGCCCCGTCAATATCGCTGAGATGCACATATACGCCCTTTGTCTTTCCGGCCAGGTGCTCAAGCTGGGGCTCATTCAGCTTTGACAATATCGTATTGCCCTGATCGTCTCTTTTGGCCTGCCCGGTAGACGGATCAACTATCCGGCTTCCCTCAACAGAGCCAATGCCAACGGTATTCACTACTACGCCATTATCAGCCAATTGTTCAGCCATCTGCTCCGTAACAGGGTCATGATCTTCGCCATCGGTGAGGAGTATGATCGATTTATACCGGCGTTCCTTGCTATTAAATGCCGCAGCGCTTAGTTTCAGGGCTTCCGATATCATGGTGCCCTGGGTGGGCGCCATCTGCGGCGATGCCTGCTGTATATACATCATAGCCGCTCCATGATCCAGGGTGAGCGGCATTTGTAAATAGGCTCTTCCCGCAAATACGACCAGCCCTACGCGATCATCTTCCAGTTCATCCACCAGCCGGTTGATCAGTTGTTTTGCCTTTTCCAGCCGGTTGGGCCGGATATCCTGCGCCAGCATGCTATTGCTTATGTCCAGCGCAATCATAACGTCCACTCCCTTTCTTTCTATCTTATCCATCCCGCCCGGGCGCCCGGGATCGGCTGCGCCAATAACGATTGCAATGAAGGCGATCATCAGCAAGACGAATTTTAAAAGGAATTTCTTAGCGGAATATCCCTTTATCAGTTCTTTCACCAGCCACTCGTCGCCGATCTTTTTAATGGCTTTTTGTTTCCACCTGATCGTCAGCCAGTATAACCATATCAATAATGGCGTTGCCAGGAGGCCCCATAGGAATGCGGTGTGCTGGAACTGAAAGTTCATGAAGCAAAATTAAGGAATATAAAGAGGGATGCGAAGACGGCCGCCGGACAAGCCCCCGGTTTTCCAAAAGCCCGGCTTATTTGACGCCCGGAACCGCTTAGCTGATCGAACAATTCCTTATTATTTTCAAAAAGCCCGGCTTATTTAGCTCCCTTCATGAATCCATATTGACCCAGTATATCCTTTAATATCCTGAGCCGCACGGAAGACATATTATAATTTGGATCGGGCGACTCCGCCTGCAACACAAAAAAGTAGGGATGGCGGTTTTCTTCTATCCAGCCGACGATCCAGCCGATAGCATGTCCCCTGTCGCTGATCGCCCATCCTGTTTTATAACTAAGGGTATAGTTTGAATTATCCTCTCTTTTCATCATGGCGCTAACGATCCGTTGCGCGCGCGGCTGGAAGGGCAGCTGCTGAAAATATAATTTTTTTACAAGCCCCAGTTGTTCGTCGGCGGTAACTTTTACCGAATTATCCAGCCAGAACGTATCGAGGTTATTGGCAATCGCGATCTTTTGCCGCCCCTTCGACTGGCCGTACCCCAGGGTATCCAGCCAGTGTTGCATGGTATCCTTGCCAATGCGTCGCGCGAGCTCCTGGAACCAGGGCACGGAAGAAACGGTAAACGCGCTTTGCATGGAAAGATCCTTATTCCATTCAGGTATCCTTCGTTCTATCCCATCCCAGGGTATGATATCTGACGAATCTTTCACCCTGCCCGTCTCAATACCGATCAACGCATTGACGATCTTAAAAGTAGAAGCAGGAAGATAGGCGCTGTCGCGATACCGCCCCATATTGTATACCGTAAACAATCCTGTGCCGTTGTCAAACAACGCAAAGCATCCTTCGAGCTGATTTTCCCTGAAATATTTTTCAAGACCGGGATCTTCTTTTGCATTGTTAAGGGAGCAGGAATAGAAGGCTGCTGAAATACAGCAGGTCAGCAGTAAAACCCGACAAAACGAAGCCCTCCGGCTTTTAGCGATCAATAGCATAAGCATAACGGCCTGCAAAGAATGTACGGTATGCAGGTTCGGGGGCAAAGGTAAGCGCCAAGGCCCAATTTTACCCATACTTCCGACGGCGGTAGCGACTCACGGCTGCATTGAATAAAAGCAGCCGCTAAAATCAAGGGGGGTCTGGCAATGCGCGCCGTTACGTCATTTGCAATGTATAATAGCGCAGTGCATTCAGGCCAAAAACCTTTTCCTTATCCTCGGGAGAGAAATGTTCCATATATTTTTCCAGCAGGCTCTTCCACTGTACGTATATGCCCGATAGAAGCATCAGCGGCCAGTCGCTTCCATACAACAGCCGATCCGTTCCAAAAGCATTAAAAACAGTATCTAAGTAAGGGTAGAAATCTCCAGGGCTCCAGTTCTTCCATTCCGCCTCCGTAAACAGGCCCGACAGCTTGCAACAGGTATTCGGGAATGCGGCCAGCTCCTCTATCCCCGCTTTCCATTCATCCAGGCGGCCCTCCCTGATCGCAGGCTTGCCGCAGTGATCCAGGATAAACAGTTGTTCGGGGAATTCGGCGACAAAATTGATGGCGGCCCTCAGTTGCCTGGGATAGATCAGCAGGTCGTACGTATAATTATAGGTTTTCAGTAAGCCGACCCCTCTTCTAAAATCCGCATTGTATAAAAAATCATCGGGCTCCGCCTGAACGATATGCCGGAACCCCTTTATCTGGGGATAATGAGAAAAATATTGCAGTCTTTCTTCTACGCCGGGCGACTGTAAATCGGTCCAGCCCACAACGCCGAGAATAAGGGGATAGGTCCTGGACAGCTCTACCAGGAAATGCGTTTCCACCTCTGCGGGAATAGCCTGCACCGCCACGCAACCACCCACCCCGTTTCTCTTCAGGGTCTGCTCAATATCCGGCGGCAGATAATTTTTCTGAAGGGTCTTCATTGAGCGGTCTATCCATGCATAACCGATCTTATCGTATTTCCAGAAATGAACATGACTGTCGATCGTCATAACGAATGAGTTTAATGAATGCTTTTAGGCAATTTACAAAAAACAATCCTGCAAGCTTTAGATAGCGGCCGTTGCTCGACCAAGTATGCCCCGCTCCATTTTTTAACTAACAGTCATTAGTTTTTTGATTAATTTTGGCAGACTATATGAAACCTATTCAGCCAGGGAAAACCAGGATCGTTACCGCCGCTTCTCTTTATGACGGCCACGATGCAGCGATAAACATCATGCGGCGCATTCTTCAATCCAAGGGCGCAGAGATCATTCATCTCGGTCATAACCGTAGCGTCCAGGAGATCGTGGAATGCGCTATTGAAGAAGATGCGCATGGAATTGCCATCACTTCGTACCAGGGCGGCCATATTGAGTTTTTCAAATACATGAAGGACCTGCTGGATCGGGCAGGTTGCGGCCATATTAAGATCTTTGGAGGAGGAGGAGGCACCATACTCCCCGCCGAAATAGACGACCTGCACCAATACGGGATCGCCAGGATCTACTCCCCCGACGATGGGCGCGCTATGGGACTGGAAGGCATGATCGAGGATGTTATCCGGCAATGCCAGGCTCCCAAGTACGACCGGTCCAGGCCCTACAACGATCAGCCTTCCGCTTATTGGAATGCGCCCTCCCTATGGAACGGGCAGCCCCCCCTGAATGAATACAAAGACATCCGCAGGGTGGCCAGGGCCATTACGCTGGCAGAAGAAGGGATCGAACCGGCAGACCTGAATAACCAGGAAACCGCCGGCGCGTCAAAGCATACAAAACCCGCTCCGGCAAAAACGGCCGTAACGCCGGTGCTGGGGATCACGGGCACAGGCGGTTCAGGAAAATCATCTGTTACAGATGAAATAGTAAGAAGGTTTCTGCGCGCTTATGAGCAGGCTACCATCGCCGTGATCAGCGTGGACCCCAGCAAAAAAAAGACCGGGGGCGCCCTGCTGGGCGATCGTATCCGCATGAACGCCATTGCCCACCCGAGAGCGTATATGCGATCGCTGGCTACGCGGGAAGACAATACCGCGCTGAGCGCCTATATACGCCAGGCGATCGCGGTCTGTAAAGCCGCAGGGTACGACCTGATCATCGTGGAATCTGCCGGGGTCGGACAAAGCGATACCGCCATCCTGGACTTCAGCGATATCAGCCTCTATGTGATGACCCCGGAATACGGCGCCGCTTCGCAGCTGGAAAAGATCAACATGCTCGATTTTGCAGACCTAATCGCGCTCAACAAATCAGATAAGCCCGGCGCCCTGGACGCCCTGCATGATGTGCGTAAACAATACAAACGCAACCACCAGTTATGGAATGCAAAGGACGAATCGCTGCCGGTAGTGGCTACCATTGCTTCCCAGTTCAATGATGCAGGAGTAAACAAGCTTTTCCAAAAGCTGATGGCGGCCATAAAGAATAAATTAAATATGACGTTCGGCGACCCCCAGGTAAGCCTGGCCGCAGACCAACCGCAGGAGAGCGCGCCCATCATCCCGCCAAAACGCATCCGCTACCTTTCGGAAATTGCCGAGAACAACCGGAATTATGACCGGTGGGTAGAGCAGCAGGCGGCTATTGCCAGCAAACAATACCAACTGGAGGGCGCGCGAAAGCTACTGCAGGAATATAAGGGAGAGGCCGCAGCCGCTATGATACCCGCGACGGATAGCTTTGATGCGCTTTTGCTGGATCCGGCTTGCCGGCAATTGCTCGACCGCTGGCCGGAACTGCATAAAAAATATGAAGACGATTTTTTTGAATATTCGGTCAGGGGCAAAACGATAAGGCAGGAGATGAAGACCAAAACGCTTTCCGGGACAAAGCTGCCGAAAGTGATGCTTCCCCGGTATAAGGACTGGGGCGATATCCTCCGCTGGCAGCTGCAGGAAAACGTGCCGGGCGCCTTCCCCTATACCGCCGGCGTATTTGAATTGAAACGCGAAGGCGAGGACCCTACGCGCATGTTTGCCGGCGAAGGCGGGCCCGAACGCACCAATAAACGGTTTCATTATGTTAGCGCCGGTCTGCCTGCCATCCGCCTCTCTACCGCATTTGACAGCGTAACCTTATACGGAGAGGATCCTGATAAACGCCCCGATATCTACGGGAAAATAGGCAATTCAGGCGTAAGCATCGCCACCGTTGACGACGCCAAAAAGCTATACAGCGGCTTTGATCTCTGCGATAATAAAACCTCTGTAAGCATGACCATCAACGGCCCTGCGCCGATGATCCTGGCTTTTTTTCTTAATGCGGCGATCGACCAGCAATGCGAAAAATACATTGAGGAACATGGACTGTGGCCGGAAGTGGAAGCCAAAGCGGCGGAAAAATTCGCCGGCTTCGCGAAGCCTGTCTACCATAACCCCGCTTTCCCCGGCAGTCACCCGGTAGCTTCGGAAGACCCGGGGCAAAGGGTACTGGGACTGGGATTGCTGGGGCTCAGCGGAGATGAGGCGCTGCCGCCCGATATTTACAACGAACTGAGAGCTTCCGCGCTTAAGCAAGCGCGGGGAACCGTGCAGGCCGATATACTCAAGGAAGACCAGGCGCAGAACACCTGTATCTTCAGCGCAGAATTCGCGCTTAAGCTCATGGGCGACGTACAACAGTATTTTATCGATCGCGAGATTAAAAACTTTTACAGCGTCAGCATCAGCGGTTATCATATTGCCGAAGCCGGCGCCAATCCGATTACGCAGCTGGCGTTCACGCTGGCCAATGGCTTCACCTACCTGGAATATTATCTCAGCAGGGGCATGCATATTGACGACTTTGCTCCCAACCTGAGCTTTTTTTTCAGCAATGGCATGGATGCGGAATACAGCGTGATCGGCCGCGTTGCGCGACGGATATGGGCCAAAGCCACAAAATATTTGTATAATGGAAATGAGAAAAGCCAGAAGTTAAAATACCATATTCAGACCAGCGGCCGCAGCCTGCACGCCCAGGAAATTGATTTTAACGATATCCGCACCACCCTGCAGGCCTTGTATGCCATCTACGACAATTGCAACAGCCTCCATACTAACGCCTATGATGAAGCAATCACTACGCCGACGGAAGAATCGGTCCGCCGCGCCATGGCGATCCAGTTGATCATTAACCGGGAGCTGGGAACGGCAAAAAATGAAAATCCTAACCAGGGCTCCTTCATCTTCGAAGAGCTGACCAACCTCGTGGAAGAAGCGACGCTGGCGGAGTTCGACCGGCTTACCGAAAGAGGCGGCGTGTTGGGCGCCATGGAGCGCATGTATCAACGAAATAAGATACAGGAAGAAAGCCTGTACTACGAACACCTTAAGCACAGCGGCGAGCTTCCCATCATCGGCGTCAATACCTTCCTCAATAAAAAGGGCAGTCCCACTACCCTCCCGGGAGAAGTGATCCGCAGTTCGACCGAAGAAAAAGAACAGCAGATCGCGAATCTCCTGAACTTCATGGAAAGAAATAAAGCAAGGGCGCCCGAGGCCCTGAAGCGATTGCAGGAGCGCGCTATTAAAAATGAAAACATTTTTGAAGAGCTGATGGAAACCGTCAAATATTGTACGCTTGGCCAGATCACGAACGCCTTATACGAAGTAGGCGGACAATACCGGCGCAATATGTAAAAACCGGAAGCGGCAGCTATAAAAAACACATCGGCTGCAAACTTCCCGCAAAGCGTCGTAAACGCTAAGCTAAGCCTGCATCTATGATTGGTTTAGGTTTATGAGGCTTTGCCCTTATTGGCAGAGACGCTTTCAATAAGCCCTTTTATTTCTTCGTGGCTTTTATGCATCTTTTTCTGCAGCCTGTTCAAAAGCTCTTTTTCCTTTCCCGGTTCGTAATGCAGGTCCTCATCCGTCAGCTCAATATTGATCTCCTTTAATTTTTCCCTGACCTGCTCCCAGGGAGCCTGAAGCTGTAAGACTTTATCCATAATAGTTCTTTATTGGCATATCTCTATAATATTTGTGCCAATGCGGCCTAACACAGCATATATGGTTTAACAGCGGCTTCTGCCCTACAACCCCGGCACAACCGCTTCTTGAATTCAATATCCCGGCATAGGTTTGAAGTTTTATCGTACATTAGCCGCTGTTTCGATTGCTTACCTGTTATATTAACATTTCCTCGACCGGCCTCAGTTAGTCAACTATTGCGAGGGCAAATGCCGAAACCACATGACAGCCGAACACCAGCGACTGGCAGAAAATGCCGCCAAAACCGTTCCTCTGGAAGAATGGGGTCCTTATCTCAGCGAACGCCAATGGGGCGTCGTACGGGAAGACTATAGTCCCGACGGCAATGCATGGCATTATTTCCCTTTTGATCACGCGGCTTACCGCGCTTATCTATGGGGAGAGGACGGGCTGGCAGGGATTAGCAATCTGTCGCAGGACCTTTGCTTTTCAATAGCGCTATGGAATGGCAAAGACCCGATCTTAAAAGAACGGCTCTTTGGTTTGCGCAATGGGGAAGGGAATCACGGAGAAGACGTCAAGGAGCTTTATTATTACCTCGACAATATCCCTACGCATTATTATATGGAATACCTGTACAAGTACCCGCAACAGGAATTCCCTTACGAGAAACTCCGGGAAGAGAACCGGAAAAGATCGAGGCTCGAACCGGAATACGAAATACTCGATACCGGCATATTCTCCGACAACCAGTATTTCGACATATCTGTCACGTATGCGAAGCAGGGATCGAAAGATATTTTTATCAAGATTGACGTTTCCAACAGATACCATCAGGCTGCCAACATCGTCGTTCTGCCGACGCTATGGTTTTATAATCGATGGGCGGGCGCCCAGCTTTCAAACGAGCCGGTTATCCGGCTCGTCGATCATACCGCAGTGAAAGCCGAACATGAACAGCAGGAAGATTATTATTTCTATTTCCAGGAGCCCGATGACGCCCTGTTTACTGATAATATCACCAATACCCTAAAGGTAAGCGGCATCCCCAACGAAACCATATTTGTAAAAGACGCATTTCATGACGCTATTGTGCAAGGCCATAACAGGGAAGCGTTGCGCGAAAAAAGATCCGGAACTAAATTTTCTCCCGTATATGCTTTAAACGTCGCCGGCGGCGCCACGGAAACCATTTACTGCCGGTTATCTTCAGCGCCCCAGGAGAATGCTTTTCCGGATCATTTTGAAAACATCTTTTCGATCCGCAAACAGGAAGCGGACGAGTTTTATCAATTCCTATTACCCGATGGGATAACCGAAGATATGGCGAGAATAAGACGCCAGGCGCTGGCAGGCTTATTGTGGAGCAAACAATATTATCACTATAACGTCGAACACTGGCTGGCGAACGGCGACGGCATCACGCCTGTAAGCCAAAACAGGAAGACGGGTCGTAACCACGACTGGCAGCACCTCAAGAACCAGGATATCATTTCTATGCCGGATAAATGGGAATATCCGTGGTATGCGGCATGGGACCTGGCTTTTCAATGCATCGCCATGGCAGAAGCAGACCCTACCTTCGCCAAACACCAGTTGCTGCTGATCATGCGGGAATGGTATATGAAACCCGATGGGCAACTTCCATCGTATGAATGGAATTTCAGCGACGTAAACCCTCCCGTACATGCAAGGGCCGCCATGATGGCGTACAATATTGAAAAAAAACAAACAGGCGCCGGCGATATCGTCTTCCTTAAAAAAATATTCCAAAAGCTCATTATCAATTTCACCTGGTGGATCAACCGCAAAGACATCAATGGCAACAACATTTTTGAAGGAGGTTTCCTGGGATTGGATAATATCGGCGTATTCAACCGAAATTTTCATTTTCCCGGCGAAGCGCAGTTGGAACAGGCCGATGGCACCAGTTGGATGGGAACCTATGCCCTGGATATGATGGAGATGGCTATAGAAATTGCCCTGCATGACCCTTCTTTCGAGGATATGGCTACCAAATTCTTCGAGCATTTTATCCTTATCGCCGAGTCGCTGAACCAGCACAACCTATGGAGCGAAGAAGACAAGTTTTTTTATGACGTATTATGCATCGCAGGTCATGAGCCGATGCCTCTCCGCATTCAATCCATTGTTGGTTTGACGCCGCTGTTCGCGGCGACCGTCATTAATAAAGAAGTATTTGAGAAGCTTCCGGACTTCAGCAAGCGCGTAACCTGGTTCGAAAACTACCGGAAGAAACATAATAAGTTCTGGCCCAATGAAGAGGGCAGGAACGGCGACACGCTCTTATCGCTTCTCCCGCGCGATCGCCTGATATTTCTTCTCCAACGCTTGCTTAATGAAGAAGAGTTCCTGTCGCCAGGGGGTATCCGCGCCTTATCCAAGCGCCATGAATCGCATCCCTATTCGGTTACGGTCGACGGCATCACGCATTCTATCCGTTATGATCCGGGCGACTCTACTTCAGATATCTTTGGCGGCAATTCCAACTGGCGGGGGCCGGTATGGATCCCGATCAACTACCTCATTATCCAGTCTGTTCGCGCCTACGGAAAGTTCTATGAAGATAGTTTGCTGGTGGAATACCCGTCCGGTTCGGGCCATAAGATAAATCTCTCGCAGGTAGCGGATGAGCTGGCGCGCAGGGTGATCGGCTTATTTCAGCAGAATGAGTCGGGCGACCGGCGGCTTTTTGGCGAATACAACTGGTTTTACCAGCAACCCGGCAATGATCGCCTGGTATTGTTCTATGAATATTTTCACGGCGATTCCGGGAAAGGGCTTGGCGCCAGCCACCAAACAGGATGGACGGCGCTGGCGGCGGAATTGATCAGCCAGTATGAACGGCCTAAGGAGAAACAACCATAAATGCGAAGCATTCAGAACCCTATAACCGGCAGCCTGCTCCATGCGACCTAATAAAACACAACCATAGGCGCGAAGCATTTAAGCAGACCTGTCGCAATCTATCAGATAGCTTTGTAGGAAATAGCCATTATGCACGAGGGCCAGCGTTGACGTTTTTAATTTTGTACGATACCTCTTTACAATGCCAGTAACTAACGGATAAGGGTAACCGTTCCCCTGTCGAAATAGGTTGATCCGTTGTAATCCACGGCCTTGACGACCCATACATAGGAGCCGGACGGCTGCCTGGTTCCGCCGATAGATCCGTCCCATTTCTGCATTTCATTGTACGCGTTAAAGACAAGCTGCCCGAAGCGGTTATACACATGAAAATATTCAACCTTCTGAATACCGGCGGTAACAAAACTAAATTGGTCATTCCTGCCATCGCCGTTTGGCGTAAAAGCATTAGGGACAAACACAGAAGGCCTGGTATGATATACTTTTACAGTGATAAAAGCCGAGTCGAGGCATCCCGCTTCATTAGCGATCAGCGCCCGGTACCTTATGCCCGGGTGCGCCGCCGAATGCATTACGCGGGGATTCGCGACCTGGTAATCGCTCATGCCTTCCGCCGGCGACCAGTAATACGCGCTGCCTCCGGAAGCCTGCAACTGAAGGGGCTGGCCAACCACTACCGAGGTATCCCTTCCGGCATAAGGCTGAATGGGGGGAAGCACGTTCACCCATACCGAATCAAAACCGGGCTTCGGACAGCCCCTGGTATCGTATGCGACGAGCGTGTATAGGGTCGAATTCCGTGGTTTCACTGTCGCGTTTAACAGGTTTCCATGACCATTGCCTCCCCCGATATCCGGTATCCATTTAAAGGAGGACCCGTCCATGGTTCCATGCAACTGCGCCGGGGTATCATAACAGATCATAGTGTCCGCTCCGGCATTGGCGACAGGGTAAGGAACGGCGGTTACCAGTACGCTCCCCGAAGCGGTACACCTTCCAATAGAAGCGATCGTCGAATACCTGGTGGAAACCGGCGTAACGACATATGGGCTGGCAACATCCGACCGGATCAATTGCTCGCCCGGCGTCCAGGTAAAACGAAGTCCGTCTGTAACCGTTCGCAACCGAATGGTATCGCCGGCGCAGATAGTCGTGTCCTTCATCATCTCCAGGGTAACATGATCTACTACATTTACGATAACAGAATCGCGGTTGAGGCAGCCGTCCTGATCCAGGTCGATATAGTAGGTGGTCGTGCTGAACGGGCCCACCGTCGGCGTCGCCGTATGGGCGTCGCGCATGTTCAGCGTGGGCGACCAGACCATATTGCCCTGGCCGGAGGCCCGTAGCTGCAGGTCTTCCGGCGCACAGATCAGGGTGTCGCGGAAAGCAAGCTGGATAGGCGGTTTATCAATAATAGCGACCGTTTTTGTAATGGTATCCCTGCATCCTACCGAGTTGGTCGCAATCAGTCGCGCCTGTTTATTTCCCGGATTAAAATAAGTATAAGAAGGGTTTTGTAACGGCGAGGTGGCGCCGCTTCCGTCAAAACTCCATTTCCAGCTATCCACTCTGCCAAAAACAGTGGTAGAAGCATCCAGAAACCTGGTGGGCTTATTAAAACAAAGTCCTTCTACCCTGAAATCCGGCATAAACCCGGGATAAACCTTAACAGCAGACTGGGAAGAATCTGCGCATTCGCCTCCCCTGTTCACCACTAGCTTAATACTATAATCGCCTTCGCGGGGAAAAGTATAAGAAGCGGACCGGCTGTCTGATGAATAAAGCACATTGCCATTGACATCGATAAAATCCCAGTTATAAGACTTGATAAGGGGGCTGGAAGAAAAATTGGAGACCGTAATAGAGCGGGTATCCTTACAAAGCATATAGTCGGCAGGAATGGATGCAGAAGCGATAGAGCAGCCCGAGATATTGATCTGTATATCCTTTCTCTGAACGGCTATCACCTTGCCATTCCTTATCTCTTCCACGCAGACCGTTACCACGTAGATGCCGTCGGAAGGAGCGATCCCCGTGATCAATCCATTAGAAGGATCGATCTTCACATGACTGCCGAGCGGGGACGAGCCGCCATAGTTCATATCGTATGGGACTGAAGAATAAGGCGGCGATTGCGGCGGATTGCTGTTGTTGCCAAATCCTCCGAAGCCGCCCTGGTAAGCATTGCAAAGCGAAAAGTTGAGTTTGTCCCCGTCTTTATCTTCCGCGCCGAAGCTGTACGAAAAAGAGTTGTTTGAACAAACCGCCACCAGGTCGTTAGCGGTGAAATTTGCGCTGTTATTTTCCGGCGCATCGGGCAGCAATGAAGTCCCGGGGATCTCTGCCGTATAAGTAGCGCCTATATTGTTGTAATTGCTCACAAAATTATTTATTCCCTGTATCCGGTAGACAACCTGGGCCGATAACAGGTAGCCGTTTTCCGACGGAGGAAGAGAAATGGTCGTTTCAAAATACCCTATCTCATAACAAACCGCGGGGGGATTGGTAATACAGGGGCTGAACGTATTCATATTAATCGTTTCCGTTCGGGTAAGGGCAACCGGGAAATCGCTGATGCTGGCGATCCTCTCATTGGTGATCCTGTCAAAAACGCCAAAGATCGTAGGATCATTAAACTGGCGACCGCTATTGCAGCGCATATACAATTTCAGCGTGAGACGATAATTATACTTGCCATCAGCGAAGTTGGTAAACGTATAAGACATGGATCCGCCGGTGATATGATCAGCCCTTAGCGACTGGCTGCATAAAAACAAACACGCCAAAAAGAGAACAAGCGGCTTCATAATCAAACATCCTTGATACTAAATATACCCTTTTTATCCCATATAACTTTTAGGGATAAAAAGCCATATTATCCGGCCGGACAGAGACTGCCCGCTATCCTGACCGGGTCAAGAAACAGTCGATTAAATAGTGTGTCACAAAAAACTGAGGTAAGCCAGGCCTGATTTAACTTGCAGCAGCGCTATCAGAAGAAACCATTGCTTTATTCGCCACTTTCAGGTTAGGGCTTCCATTAGCAGACCGGGTTATCATGCTACTGGCGCCTGAAGATGTCTGAGACGTGGCAATATGAAAGGCGCGCCATTGCTGTTGGATAGGGATGATATCTTCAAACTCTTCTTCAGCCGCCAATTCTTCAGGGATATATTCAGCATCAGCATCGTATATATAACTGACGCCTGCAAAAAAACAAACTGCGCCCAGTATTAAATAACTGGTTACTTCCAGAATATTGCCCCGTCCGCCGGAACCGGTAACAAAAACATAGCCGGCAAAGAGCATTCCTCCAAAACCTAAAATGGTAAGTAAAAAGCCTAAAATTCTTGGTCGCATATTGATCATGGTTGTTTCACCGCATTAATAACAAAGCATGTGCCTTTTAATCAAGAATGATTCATTTTTTAAAGATGTGTACAAATCTTCAAAAAAAAATAACACATTAGTGGCATTTTTTTACGCTTCCCCAAAGGAATAAAAAAAATACAACTGTTAATTTGTACCTCCTTTTGCAAAATTGGCGGAAGCTGCGCCAATTTGGGTAAATAGGTCTACATTTTTTTGTAATACAATTATTTACGTCTTCCCAATACGGGAATTTAGTGGATAACTAAAAGGGCTATTTTTGCAATCATTATGCGTGAAATCATAGAAGATATCAAACGGTTATTTGAATCATCAATAGGGTTGCCCTTAACGAGTATAGAAAAGATCCCTCAAAGCGGTAGCGACCGCTCCTATTTCAGGATCCATGCAGAAGAACGTTCATTCATTGCCACCCGGGGCGAAAACATCAGGGAAAACCTTTCCTTCATTTATTTCACCAGGCATTTCCGGTCTTTAGGCTGCCCGCTGCCGGAAGTCATTTGCGTTAACGAAGCAAATACTCTTTATATACAGCAGGACCTGGGAAATATTTCCCTGCTAAACAAGTTTGAACAATTGGGGCATACCGAGGAAGTATACAGGTTATATCAGCAGAGCCTGCGGCAACTGGCGTTTCTCCAGATCAATGGCGATCAGGGCCTGGACTATAGCCAGTGCATCACCAGCAAAGAATTCGGGAAGCAGGCCATCATGAGCGACCTGTTGTATTTTAAGTATTATTTTCTCGACACCCTTCAACTGCCTTACGACAAAGAGGTATTGTTGGAAAACTTTGAAACGCTGGCGGGTTAT
Organism: Chitinophagaceae bacterium; assembly: GCA_016786785.1. GTDB lineage: Bacteria > Bacteroidota > Bacteroidia > Chitinophagales > Chitinophagaceae > Flavitalea. The sequence goes on along the minus strand of JAEUVR010000076.1, from coordinate 4,052 downwards.
CTCGCCAGGGCCGATCATAAATATTTTATGTTCCGCGATTTTCAAAGCCGTAATATCATGATCAACGATGGTCGGGTTTATTTTATAGATTACCAGGGGGGGATGAAGGGAGCTTTACAATACGATGCGGCATCGCTGTTATGGCAGGCAAAAGCGGAGCTCCCCGAGCAATGGAAAACAAGCCTGCTGACTTATTATATGGATTGTGTTGAAGAGCGATTGGGAGGCCCCATAGACCGGTCCCGGTTTACCAGTCAATATGACGGATATGTGCTTATCCGGCTGGTGCAGGTCCTGGGGGCTTATGGGTTTCGCGGCTTGTTTGAAAAAAAAGCGCATTTTCTGACCAGCATTCCGTTGGCATTAAATAACCTTAAATCGTTCCTGAACAATCAACATGACAAAACCGTATCGGGCGAACTGGAAAGAATATTAAATCTGATCACAGAAGAGAACATCATCAGCCGGTTTACGCCTATCCAGGCGACGGCGCAAACGCCGCTCAAGGTAAAGATCAAAAGCTTTTCTTTTAAAAAAGGAATGCCTTACGACGAAAGCGGCAATGGAGGGGGATATGTGTTCGATTGTCGCGGCATCCTGAATCCTGGGCGGTTTGAATCATATAAAGCGCTTACTGGCCGCGATAAGCCCGTACAGGACTTCCTGGAGCAGCAAACAAAAATGCCGGGATTTTTAAACAGCGTATATGCCCTTGTAGATATTTCCGTGGAAGACTATATCAAAAGAAATTTTGAAAGTCTCCAGGTTAGCTTCGGATGCACAGGCGGACAGCACCGCAGCGTATATGCGGCAGACTGCCTGGCGCGTTACCTCAGGAATAAATTCAAAGTTCAGGTAGAGGTCGCGCATATAGAGCAGGACGCCAAACAATGGATCAACACGTAAAGTATAACGCTTATTCAAACTAAACCCGCGCGCATTGACTTATTATGTTGTTTATGGATTTCTTTACCTGCTGTCTTTACTACCGTTAAGGATCTTATACCTCCTGTCCGACGGCATTTATGGTTTGCTGTACTATATTATCGGTTATAGGAGAAAGGTAGTAAAGGACAACCTGCTCCTGGCATTCCCTGAAAAAACAGCGGCGGAAAGAAAAAAAATTGAAAAACAGTTCTATAAAAATTTTGTAGACAATTTTATTGAAACGCTTAAGCTGATCTCGGGAGGAGCAAAATTCGCGGCAAAACATTTTGCGGCGGACGGCGCGCTGCTGCAGGAACAGTTTGATAAAGGAGCCCGCTGCCAGATTCACCTTGGACATAATTTTAACTGGGAGATGGGCAATATTGCCATGAGCGCGATTAGCTCCTATAAAATGTTAATGGTATACATGCCCCTTAATAATAAAGCGTTTGATCGCATCCTGCTTAAATTGCGTTCTTCCAGCGGCAACAAGTTACTGCCTGCAACCGATATGAAAAACGCCATGATGCCCCACAGGAACGATAAATATCTACTGGGGCTGATAGCGGACCAGGCGCCGGGAAATGTTTCAAAAGCTTACTGGATAGACTTTTTCGGCCGCCCTACGCCTTTTGTGCGCGGGCCTGAAAGCGGCGCAAGGGCGGGCAATCTCTCCGTATTATTTGCGCAGATCTATAAAATAAAAAGGGGATATTACCGGTTTGAATATGAACTATGCACAGAAACGCCCGCCGAGCTTCCGGAAGGCGAAATAACCAGGCGGTATGTTCGCTACCTGGAAAAAACGATCCGGCAACATCCCGAGATGTGGCTATGGAGCCATCGCCGGTGGAAAATTGAATGGAAAGAAGAATACCGCAAACAATGGATCGGCGAGTAGTTATGCCGGCCGGATAATATTCTCGTATAATACTGCTCGTTAGTTCAGCAAACTGGTCTCCTTAGCCGTTTCAATGTTTTTTTCTGCTACTATTTTATCCCATCCCCCGGCTATGCTTCGGAGATTATGAATGCCCTGCCGTTTCAATAAAGAAGCCGCTATTATGCTGCGGTATCCGCCGCCGCAGTATAAGTAGAGATTATGATGGTCCTCAAAATCTGCAAAGGTTCCGGGATCGGCAAAATCGTCCAGCGGAATATTGAGCGCACGCTTAACATGACCGTCGCCGTACTCCGTTTTCCGGCGCACATCAATGACCGCCAGCTGATCGTCGAAAGGAATATCCATTGCCAGCTCATCGGCTTCCACTTCTATGATCATATCGATGGGTTCTTTATTATCGAGCCAGGTTTGAAAGCCTCCGTTCAAATATCCCCTGATTTTTGAAAAGCCAACCCTGCTTAACCTGGTGGCCGTTTCTTTTTCCCTTCCCTTTTCTGTTATCATCACGATCGGCTTATCAAAGGGCAAAAATATGGCGGCCCATTCTGCAAAACGGCCGTCAAGCCCGATATTAACCGCCCGGGGAATATAAGCGTCGATAAACTTTTCCGGAGCCCTGGTATCCAGCACAATTGCATCTTCCTCTTTCGCGAGGCGCTTAAACTCTTCCAGGGAAAGCGCGGTAAGGGCATTTTTAAAAATAAGATCCAGGGGTTCGTACCCTTCTTTGTTTATCCTGGCATTAATAGGAAAATAGGGTGGGGGCGTATCGAGGCCATCCGTAACGGCGCGGATAAAGTCTTCCATGTTTTGCGGCTGAAGCGCATAGTTGGTAGCCTTCTCTTGTCCGATCGTGCTTACGGTTTCGGAAGCCAGGTTCTTTCCGCAACTGCTGCCGGGGCCATGAGCGGGATATACCAACACTTCGTCGGGTAGCTTCAGAATCTTTTCTTTGAGGGAATTGTACATCAGGGCCGCCAGTTCCTCCTTTGTCAGGTCTCCGCTGCTCAGGTCCGGGCGTCCCACGTCTCCTGCAAATAAGGCGTCGCCGGTAAATAAAGCATGGGGCCGGCCCTGTTCATCTTTCAACAAATAACAGGTCGATTCTATCGTATGCCCGGGAGTATGCATCGCATGCAGGGATATATTACCGAGAGAGAATGCCTCGCCGTCTGCCGCCTGGTATATAGGAAAGCCGGTTTCCGCGCCGGGCCCGTATACAATAGAGGCGCCGGTAGCTTTCTGCAATTCCAGGTGCCCGCTGACAAAATCGGCATGAAAATGCGTTTCAAATATATATTTGATCTTTGCCCCGCGCTCGGCGGCAAGCTGAACATATGCGTCAATATCCCTTAAGGGATCGATCACGGCAGCTTCTCCATTGCTTTCAATAAAATAAGCGGCTTCGCTTAAGCAATTGGTATATAATTGTTTTATAAACATTAAGGTGATTTTTGGCGTACACGAACGGCCCCGGGTTGTTGTAACAAGCGTCAATATCTCTCCCTCTCAATTCCTGCCTTCAGGGCGCTTCATCAATGGTTGTATCTAACAATCGTCAATATCTCTGCGACTTCTAAGAAATATACGCAGGAATGATTACAGCTGTTTCATACAAACTTCGTTCGGAATGGCCCTATTGCTGTTGACCTGTGAGGATCGATCAAAGTTGTTTCATACAAGCCGGCGGGTAGTTAAGCCATCTCAGACGCCGCGATTAATAGCTAATACTGTTCTAAGCGGTGAGACTTTGAACGCATTTCATAATTTCGTCGATACGCGGTCCATTAACGGAATAATAAATAAACTTTCCATCGCGGGTGGTTTTAACAATTCCCGCCCGCCTGAGAATAGCGAGATGCTGTGAAGCGACAGATTGTTCCAATCTTAGCCTGATATAAATTTCAGTTACCGTAAGCTTCTGATTTTCATCGATAAGCTTGACAATCTGCTGTCTGAGTTTGTGGTTCAATGCCCTCAAAATCATGGCGGCCTTCTTCAGATTCAGAAAATCCACTTTTACCTGGTTTCCCTCTTCATTATTATCGCCATGCAGGACCATTGAGTAATTACTTGATACATTCATGTTCACATCGCCATTTTAAATACTACAAAAGGATTTGCCAACCCGCAAAGTTAGCGGCAAAAACGATAATAAACAGGCTATATTAGATATAAATTTAAAGTAGACGCTTATTATAACGAAGCCTTAAGTATTTTC
>JAEUVR010000059.1 GCA_016786785.1 Chitinophagaceae bacterium | reverse complement strand
CCGTTCAATGCCGCTTTGATAGCGGAGGCGCGCGTGAGCGGGAAATAATGAACGGCTTTTACTTTCACCCTGAATTGATAAGCATTTAATTTCAGCGTGTCGTAAAGCCGGTTAAAATCAAATTCCGGATCCGAATGATCGGAAAGCTTGACGATCGCATTATTCTTCCTGATCGTTTTTGTTCCCGCTGAGGCGCTGACGGTAAGCTCGCTGCCCCGGCGCGGATTGAAGCGGTAATCGGTATTAAAAAAATCGTAATTGACGCCCAGGTTAACGGATCGGATATCTGCTTCATCGGGCAGGCGGCGGGTATTCTTTACCCGCAACGTATCTACCGAGAGCAGGTTGGACGCGAGCCGTTGGATAAAAACGCTGCCGGTCTGCCGCGACGACACGGAATAGGATGCGCCGAGCAGAATGCTGATATTGACAAAAGAAGAATCCTTCTTGAAAAGGTCGAAATTAAAATTCATCCCGAAGGGCGAGCCAAACAGGTAAGGCTGGTTAAACAAAATATTGAGCCGCGGCGATCTCGCCTGTATCTGCTGCCAGTTCAATCCAATGCTTTCCCCATTACCGAGGGCATTTTTCAGGTTGATATTTGCCTCCCCCGTTACCAATAGTTTATTATTGAGTTGCTGGTTGCTGGAAGGAAGCAATCCCAGCAAAACATTCACTTCGCTGCTTTTTCTGGGATCGAGGTATACGTTCAGCACGGATCCGGCGCCCAGCATGGTCAGGTCCCAGGGTTGCTTTTCCTGTAAAAAAGGCAATTCGCTGAGCTTTCTGCTGATATCCCTGAGCTTTTCTTTCTGGTATAGGCTTCCATTGAGGATGCCGAGGTACTGTTGCAGGAAGCTGGAAGAAATAACGGCGTTGCCGTAATTACGGATGCTATCGATCTTATAAGCGGGGCCCATATCTATTTTCAGGAATGCATATACGCTGTCCGATACAAACTGCATGCTGTCTAATTTTACGCTGGCAAAAGGATAACCATTGTTTTCCAGGTAGTCGAGTATCTTTTCCTGTATCGGGCGGAACTTTAAGATATTGAACGATGAAGCATTTTTTTTGCCAAGAACCCCGGTCTGCTGAAGGATGAGCGGATCAACGGAATCCGTATTGATATAGATATGCCGGGCAGCCTGTCCCACATACAGCAGGCAGTCGGCAGAAACGCTGTCATAATAGACGCTATCCACCGAAGCGGCGAGGTATCCCTTGTTTTGTAAGGAAGCGGCAAGCTCATTCACATAGGTCTCGCAGGAAGCCCTGCCGGGAAATTCCTGTTTCAGCTTCAGGGTATCATATAGAAAAGCCCTGTCCCTGTCCGCCCCCCTGACCTGCAAACGATATTGAGCGTTTGCCAAACCGGGGAAACAGGCCATGACCAACATCGCCGCATATATCTTCCTATATACTTTTACCTTTGCCATGCGTTGATTGCAGCGGCGTATCGCTGCCGCAGAAATGCAATTTACAATGCCTGAAACTGAAACCATTGGCTGGAATATACCTTCATATCCCCTTTTGCAAACAAGCCTGCCATTACTGCAACTTTCATTTTTCTACCTCGCTGAAGCTAAAGAACGATTTTTTAACCGCTTTATTGAAGGAGATAAGGCTACGGGAAGATTATCTGGAGCGGGAACAGATCCATACGGTTTATTTCGGAGGAGGCACCCCTTCCCTGCTGGAAGAAAGAGAACTGGCAACCATCTTCCAATCCCTGCGCCATCATTTTCTTATTCATCCCGATGCGGAAATCACGCTGGAAGCCAATCCCGATGATATCTCTCCCGTTAAAGCCGCGGCATGGAAAAGAGCGGGCGTCAACCGGTTGAGCATCGGCATACAATCGTTTTTTAATGAAGACCTGTCATGGATGAACCGGGCGCATGATGCGACGCAGGCTGTTGACTGTATCCGTTGGGCGCAGGAAGCAGGGATCGATAATATCAGCATTGACCTGATCTATGGAACCCCGACGCTCCCGGACGATAAATGGGAAGATAACCTGTACAGGGCCGCCGATATGGACATCCCGCACCTGTCCTGTTACGCGCTGACCGTTGAACAGGGTACGGCGCTGGACTTCCTGATCAGGAAGAAGAAGGTTTCAGACGTTAGCAATGAGGATCAGGCGAGGCAGTTTCTTATGATGACCGATATACTACAAAGCCGGGGATACGAACATTATGAGATCTCCAACCTGGCGCTTCCCGGGAAAAGAAGCCGGCACAACAGCGCTTACTGGAAAGGAACAAAATATATCGGGATGGGGCCCTCCGCCCATTCCTTTAACGGCAGGTCCCGGCAATGGAATATTGCCAATAACGCGCTATATATTCAAGCGCTCGCCAGAAACAATATTCCCTTTGAGATAGAAGAACTGACCGCACAGCAACAGTACAATGAATACGTGATGACTTCCATCAGGACAATGGAGGGAACCGACAGGCGGCATGTGGAACAAAAATTCGGAAAGGATTTTTACGCATTGCTCGACAAAAGCGCCGCCCAGCTGATACAGAAAAATTGGCTTCTGGAAACCGGGCACAGATTGGTCCTCTCCCGCGAGGGAAAGCTATTTGCCGACCGCGTCGCCGCCGAGCTATTTGCCGACCCCCCGGATCCCTCAGAAAAGGGAGCTGATCATAGCTCCCGAACGTCGCATGCCTGAGCATTCACAACACCAAAGACATATTAGTATTGATTCGATACCAAATGCGCATACACGAGCATCCGCAAGCCAGGAAGATAATTGAGCCTCCTGGCCTCAGACCTGCATGTACTGCTATTTCGCTGATCAGCTTTTGCTTTTTAATGATAATCGATCCTTCGGCTTCGGACAATATTCGCTCTGCCGGAGCGCTTCGAGCAAGCAAAATAATAATCGCCCCTGCCTGACCTCAAACCTGCAGCTTCTTAAACTCGCTAATGAGCATTCAGAAAGATAGCTGAGCTTTCCTGGTTTCCATCCCCTTTGTGCGTTGGAGCACAATATAACAACCGAGTTAAGAACGATTGATTGCGCAGGAAGCGCGGTCGCATCATTGCGTTGGAGCGCAATATAACCGAGCTGAGACCGACCTAGCTTCTTCAAAATTTTCAGATCAATACCTCTTCGATCTGTTTAAATCCTTCCCGCGGGGAGAGGTTCTCCCACAATATCCTGTATATAGCGCCGGCGATAGGCATATCGGCCTGGACCTTTTTATTGATAGAGAAGATACGTTCGCTGGCATAATATCCTTCCGCAACCATATCTGTTTCCAATTTGGCGGAGCTTACGGAGTATCCCTTGCCGATCATATTTCCGAACGTACGGTTACGGCTGAACAGGGAATAACAGGTAACCAACAGATCGCCCAGGTAGACCGAGGCAGCGTAGTTAGGACTTTTTTTATGCGTGAGCTGGTCTTCCGCATGTACGCCTACTTCCATATTGCGAATACCCGCTTTTTTCAGAAAGCCCGCCATCTCATCTGCACAATTGGCGATCAGGACGCTCAGGAAATTATCGCCGTATTCCAGTCCGTGAGCAATACCCGCTCCCAAAGCGTAAATATTTTTCAGCACTGCCGCAAACTGAACGCCGATCACGTCTTCATTGACCGAGGTATTCATGTATTCCGTTACAAAACAATCGGCGATCCGTTTGGCGTACAAAGTATCTATTCCGGAAAAAGTGAGATAAGACAGTTTTTCAGCGGCCACTTCCTCGGCATGACAGGGGCCCATAACCGTAAAATAATCGGATAAGGGCATTTCGAATGTTATGTTCAAAAAATCATTCAGCAACATATTATCCTTCGGCAGGATCCCTTTAATAGCGGAGATCAGCTTTTTGCCTTCAAAAGCTTTTTTGTCTGCCTCCTGCAGAATATCTATGATAAAGGCAGAAGGCGTCGCCGCGATGACATGGTCGCAGTTGACCAGCATTTCATTCACGTCCGTGTATAACTGAAGCAGGCTGGTATTAAAATATACCGCGCTTAAGTATTTAGGATTATGCCGGCGTTTCATGATACTATTAAGCAATTGTTCGTTCCTGATCAGCCAGTGAATGGTATTGCCATTGTCCGTCAATATTTTTGCCAATGCCGTAGCCCAGGTGCCGCTTCCGATTATTCCAAATTGCATCAGAGATCTTTTTCTCAAAAGTACAGAAAGAAAAATAAGGTTTAGCCTTTGCGCTCTTTCGGGAAGCGGCTGTTTTTACGCTCCCATCCCAGGCGACGCGCTCAATTTGAGAAAGAGCCATTGCTGCCTTTCGAAAAAATATGAGGAGAGTCATTTAGGTTCATCCGGAACGGCAGGCTTATTTTTTCGCCGGCGCAAACAATTTGTCCTTCGGAACGATTTTCACTTTCATTCCGTCGTTAAGGGTTTTGCTGATCACGTTATAAGGCGCCGTGATCACCGACATGCTTGTATCCGCTCCCTGGGTTACTTCTATATAGTTAATATCCTGTATGCCGGTGGCAACCACTCTCTTTTTTACTGTTCCGTCAGGCTGAACGGCAAACACCACTTCATCCAGGTCGGTCGAGAGGCTGCCGCGGGTTGTTTCCTGCAGGCCCTCTTCGCTGCGCGTATCGTCTTTCGCGCCCTTCGCCTTGCTTTCTCCTTTTTCACGGGTGGTAACGGCGTTAATGGGAACCGCCAAAACATTGGCTTTTGTTTTGGTCTGTATATCTGCGCTGGCGCTCATTCCAGGCCGGAAAGGAAAATTCCTGGGCCTTTGAGGATCGATCAGATCCTGGTAAGACGAGGGCAATAACCTGATATATACTTTATAGTTGGTCACGTCGCTGGTAGACGTTGTGACGGTTTGCGATGCCAGTACGCTGCTGCTGGCAATCTGCGTTACAAGCCCCTTGAATTTTCGGTTAGGGTAGGCGTCTACCTCCACCAGCGATGAATCGCCGAGATGCACTTTGGGAATATCATTTTCTCCCACGTCCACTCTTACTTCGAGAGCGCTCATATCGGCGATCCGCATCATCTCTGTTCCGGCCATCATCGAGTTGCCCACTACGCGCTCTCCTTTTTTCACGCTTAATAAAGAAATCACCCCATCCATAGGCGCCAGCACAGCGGTCCTGCTCAGGTCCTTATTGGCTTTTTCGAGGTTTGCCTGTGCGCTGGCCACGCCGGCCTGGCCGCCTCTTATCCCCTGCACCGCCGCATTATAACTGGCCTGAGCGTTCTTCAACGTATTTTGCGCCTGTTCAAACTCTGCCTGGGAGATCACTTTCTCGCTTAATAGTTGTTTCTGCCTGTCGAAAGTGAGCTGCGCCAGTTCCAAAGCAGATTGCAGGCTCTGCAGCATCGCCTTATTATTTTCCACGGTAGCCATCTGCTGATGCACAACCGCCGCCGCCTGATCACGCTGGGTGGTATAAATATCTGCATATATTTTTGCCAGCACATCGCCCCTGCGTACGCTATCGCCTTCTTTCACATTCAGCTCGGTGATCTCCCCGGAAATATCCGGGCTCACTTTCACTTCTATCTCCGGATAAACCTTCCCGCTGGCATTAACGGTTTCAATAATGGTGCGGACCTCCACCTTTTCAGCAGTCGCCTTAACGGCTTCATCTTCCCCCAACAAACCGGCTTTTTTCAGGACAATAAGCAAAATGATCAACAAAGCGAGACCGATTACCGTCCAGACCATTTTTTTACTCATGCTGCGAAATTATATTGTTTTTAGTTCTCAGGACTGCTTTTGCCGCTGGCTATGCAAGCATTCGATCAGCTAGTCATACCCAGTAGCAACTTCGCGATTTTGATAGCCGCAGCAGGTTGCCGCATCATACGCTAAACCTTACGCTCACGTTGCCAGATAACCGGGCTTTGAATCTTCTCTCACTCCAGCTTCATGCCCTCGCCCTTATAGAATTCCAGTAATTTTAATTTAAACACATAGTCTACCTGCGACTGCGACAATTCTACCTTCGCCCGCGTAAGGTTGTTCTGGTTGGTTAGCAGATCAATGGTAGACAACAATCCCAGTTCATATCTTTTCTGCGCAAACTGGTAAGCTTTCTCGGCAGTCTGCACGCTTTTTTTACCGGCGCTGTATTGTTGCAAAGAAGCTGCCGCATCATTATACGCTTTATAAATATCCTGTTTCAGGGTTAGCAGGTCCTGGTCTTTCTGCAATTCATAAGAACTTACATTCAGCTTGCTTCTCTCCCAGGCGGTACGGGCCGAACCATTGTTAAACAAAGGAATATTCATCTGTATCCCGATATTCTGACGAAAATTATCGCTTATCTGCGTGGTAAAGGGAACGCCATGGGTAGTCACCACGTTAGTGAATCCCGGCGTCACCACATCATAGAAGGCGCCGTTTACCATCACTTTTGCGCCCGTGGTATCCAGGGAACCCGTGGGCTGCCGCGTTATTACCGGCGTTTTATTATTGGCATAATTGGTTCCCAGTCCCGCAAACAGCGAAAAAGCCGGATACATCTGCCCCCTGGCCGACTGCACGAATTTTTTCGCCGCCAGTATCCTGAGATCATTTACTTTCTGCTGTGGAAGATTGACCAGCGCGAGATTATATACGGCTTCGGGCTGCAGTTCCGCAAGAGGTAGAATCGGGATCTGCGCTAACGGAGGCAAAGACACGATAAACGGCGCCCCCGCATCTATATTAAGTAAAGCTTTTAATTGTAATATGTTTTGCCGCACCGAATTGTTGGAAGCGATCAGCGTAGAGCTGTCTCTTGCCAGTTGCGCCTCCAGCTCCGCCAGGTTCAATTCAGGCAGGGCGCCGGCATCCACTCTCTTACGCGTATTCTCAAGGTTTTGC
>JAEUVR010000300.1 GCA_016786785.1 Chitinophagaceae bacterium | reverse complement strand
GAAAGTTCCCAGCGTATTGAAGCGTTTCATCTGGCTTTTATACAGCGCACTCATGGCCGCAGGGTTGGTAAAGTTCAGGATAGTCGGAGCGGTTCCGTCGTCATAGGTCAGCGGCATGTCAGCGCGAGTAGCAAAAGTACCATCAGGGTTATACGCCGGGTAGATCGGCGGCATAGTAACAATAGCTACATTTAGCCCGCCATAATATGTGAGCCCGCCTGAAGCGCCGATATCATTGATGCTATAAGAAGGCGCGATCCGGAATCCCACCTTGATCTTATTGGTAATATCTGCATCTATATTACCCCGGAGCGAGTATTTTTTATAGCCCTTGTTTATGTTCAACGCTTCCTGGTTGATGTAGTTGCCGGAAATATAAAACCGCATATTACCCGTTCCGCCGGAAGCCGACAATTGATAATTGGTCATGGGCGCATTCCGATAAACCTCATCCTGCCAGTTGATATCATGAAGCAGGGAGGGATTTTTGTATTCATTGGGAATCTTATTTCCCAGCGCCCTCTCGGAATTGGGATCGGATTCATCTCTTCCAGGCCGGCGTACGCCATTCAGGTAAACATGCCCATAATTTCTTATCGCAATCTGTCTTTCCACATATCCGGCAGTATTCAGCATGGGTATCTGATGAGCAACCTGTTGCATACCCGCGCTTACGCTAGCCATAATCACTGTTTTTCCTCTTTGGCCCATTTTTGTTGTGATCAGCACCACCCCATTGGAACCCCTTGCTCCATAAATAGAGGTAGCCGAAGCGTCCTTTAAGATATTGATAGATTCAATATCGGCCGGATTGAGCGCAGCCAGGGGATTATCGGGAACGTCCGGCGAGCTTGAAGCGGCGCCCATCGCTGAACGACTAGAAACATCATTATCAAGCGGCACCCCGTCGACAACATACAAGGGCATATTGTTATTGCCGGCATTACCCAGCGAACCAGTGCCCCTGATCTTAATATTCATCCCTGCGCCCGGAGCAGTCGAGGTCTGTTGTACCTGTACGCCGGCGATCTGGCCGGCCATTGCTTCTGTAAAATTAAGAATGGCCTTATCCTGGATCTCGGCGGCGCCTATAGAACCGACAGCGCCGGTCAAATCTTTTTTGGCCTGAGCGCCATAACCGATCACCACTACCTGGTCAAGCGACGCGTCGCTTGCCGACAAAACGATATCTATTTTAGTCCTGGCATTTACCGGTAGCTCTTTTACCACGTAACCTACGTATGAAAACACCAGCGTACCCGACCCGTCCGGCAAGTTCAGCGCGTATGCGCCATTGGATCCTGTCGTAGCTCCCAACTGCGTTCCTTTGAGGCGAACGCTTACGCCGGCCAATGCTTCTCCGTTTTCATTCCTGACCACGCCCGTCACAATAAAATTGACCAGAGCCTCAATGGTTTTCGACTGCCCGGATCTGTCGGCGCTATTCGAAGCATTCTTAGTCGCCGCTTTTTTCTGAAGAAGAATAAAACGGTCTTTTATCTGGTAAGTTAACTCCTTACCTTTTGTGATATAATCCATCAATTCCTTCACTTCGGCATATTCGAGATCAATATCCATCCGCTCCTGGTCGTTCAGTAAGTCGTTATTATAAAATACAACCAACCCAGTTTGCTGGCGCAGTGTTTTGAATATTTCAGCAATGGTTAAATTCTTGCCTTTCAGACTCAGGTATAGGGAGTCCTGCATGGAGTTCGCAAAGGAATGAGCAAGCATAAAAACAAGGAAAACAGAAAGACAAATGCGCATAATAAAATTGCATTTGCT
>JAEUVR010000445.1 GCA_016786785.1 Chitinophagaceae bacterium | reverse complement strand
GAGATCGATCACCTGGGACGATTCCTGGGCATGGCGCGCGACTATGCGCGAAAACAAGGATTTAAGGGAACCTTTTTTATCGAGCCCAAACCCTGCGAGCCTACCAAGCATCAATACGACTACGACTGCGCTACGGTTATAAGCTTTTTAAGGCAGTACGGGTTGGATAAGGATTTTAAGATAAACATAGAAGTGAACCATGCCACCCTTGCCGGCCATACTTTTCAGCATGAGCTGCAGGTTGCCGCCGATGCGGGTATGTTGGGCAGCATGGACGCTAACCGGGGCGACTATCAAAACGGATGGGATACCGACCAGTTCCCGGTAAACCTGAACGAGCTCACTGAAGCGATGCTGATCATCCTGGAATCGGGCGGTTTTACCGACGGCGGCATTAATTTCGACGCCAAGACAAGAAGAAATTCTACCGACCTGGAAGACCTGTTCCTGGCGCATATCGGCGGTATGGACGCTTTTGCCCGCGCCCTGACGATTGCGAATGATATTTTAGAGAAATCGACCTATAAACAATTCCGCACAGAACGTTATGCCTCGTTCGACAGCGGCAAGGGGAAGGAGTTTGAAGAAGGAAAGCTAACGCTGGAGGATCTGCGAAATTTTGCGCATACCAACGGCGAACCCAGGCAGATCAGCGGAAAACAGGAATGGCTCGAGAACCTGGTTAACCATTTTATTTAGGCAATCCGGCGTCGGACTAAAAGAGCATGGTTGCTCCCCGAAGATTATAAGTTATTCCTGCGGTATTGCTGAGCTTGAGTGCTCTTTAAAAAAAACGGGAGGGAGAGCCCGCTGACTTTAGCGGTGTAGGATCGTGATGGGGCGGCCTGCAAAATTGTATTGGGTGGTGGCGATAGCGATCGCTGTGGCCTTGTTGTTATCTACCAAACTTATATCCTTTTAAAGTTAAAGACCTGTAATTTTTAGAGAACCTCACGGTATCCATCATTATAGCAGGGAATAGATAAGAAGAACCGAGTTCCCGCATTTGATCATAATTAATTTGCTCTCCTTCCTTCATAGCTCGGTTTACTGTATCGCATTTGTTCTCTAAACGATAAGGATTGATCATTAAATATGAACGCTTATCAATCAATTGCCATTTCCCTGAACTTGAAAATACCGACCCTTCTTTTTGATTTATTAATTTATAAGAAGAGTCCTTGTTAAAAGTTAAATGCAAATTTCTCATTGGCAGGTCATTTAAAACATACTCTTTACCGATTCCCTTCTGGCCTGTGCAAGAAACCCAAAAAATAACTGGCGGTATAAGGAGACAAGTTATTAGCTTCTTCATATTTCTTTAATTATCTGACGCTAAAACCACTAAAGCGTATAGCAATTAACCCAAGTTCTCGGTAACATTGGGTGTTTATTGCTTTTTGTCGTAAATACTTATTTTAGAAAGCCCATATTTTTTAAAATTTCTGTCATAGTCGGCGACTGAGAGCTTACCTCAATTAGTTACGTGATTTGTTAAAACGCCGCCCCAGATATATCAGTTCTGTCAAAAAAATATCGCTGCACTGTAAAAAGAAAAATCCTAACAGTACAACCGTGCCAGGATTTTGTATTTATTCTATTTCCTTACAATCAAAAAAATTATTCCATTGAGGATAGTCTTTAAATTTCTGTTGCTTAAACTTGCTGGCAAACCATTCATATCTTTTATCACAAAGAGGATAACAATAATCATTAAATCCTTTCTGTTTTAATTCAAGATACCATTTTTTATATATTGCTATAACTGTAATAAGCCCTTCGTTATTGCAACAAATTTCCTTTCCAGTTTCCTTGTCGTACAACAATGGATAAGGTGAATAATAAAAGGCCTTACTTGATAAAGCAATGTAGTTTATTAGTACTAACGCATCAACCTGCAAATTATATTGTCTGCTTAATGGCTGTTCCCTAATTACGGTATAACGACCGGATAAATTGTATATAGAATTATTGCACATTATAGTATCAGAAGTATAATCAAGCAACTCGCCGATAAGACGCATTTTTATAGTATCGGGTAATAAAGTAATACTTTTGAAAGAGCAGCCTGTAAAATACCAATCTGTGCTGTCTCCGTTTTTCATTCCAATAACTAAGTGTGCTTTATCTTCATTAATTACCTTTTTTATAAACACATCTTGCCCAAAAAAAATTAATGGCTGGAGCAATATTATTACTACAAGTATAACTTTCATTTTGCTATTTAATTTGACAACCCTAATTCTTTTAATATTCTCTGTATCTCATCCTGGTCAACTATTCGCGCTCCATTTACAGATACCTTAGGTAGATTAGCTTCCTTCTCTTTCTCATTTTTTCTCTGATAATATTTTGTGCATGTTTATTTTTCAAAAAAAACGTTTTTGTATTTTTTGAATCTATACAACAGTATTTGTACGGCGCTAAGGCGCTGCACAATAATCTCAGCGCCAAATTAGATATAATATACGCTTAGGTGTTCAAGCATGACCTACAAGCAGCTCGGTATTCCACTTCATGCAAACCCGATTAAAAACGATCTCTTAGCGCATCCATAATTTGCAGATAAGGTTCTTTGGGTTCTTCCTTGCCTTTGGAAGGAACAAAAATAATGCAGGCATATTTTCGCAGGTTGTCGATATAGGGCCATCCGCCCGATAGCCCCGGGCTACTGAGGATGATGGCTTCTCCCTTATCGTTTTGTTCCTGTATCCAGGCGCCCAGCCCATAATCGAAACCCTCTGCCGCTTTTGGCGTAAAAACGGAGGGAACTCCGTTGGTTTGTATTTTTTGCATCTCTGCTACTGCGGCTTCGCTAAGGATGGTTTTACCTTTAAAGCTTCCCTTGTTCAACAGCATGGCCAGGAATTTTATATAGTCCAACGGCGTGGATACCGCCCCCGAGGCAGGGTTCACCGCCATATCCATGGAGAAAGAACTTCTCTTCATGCCCAGCGGCCTGAATATCCTTTCCTGCATCAGCCGGTCGAAGGGTTTCTTGCCTACCACTTCCAACACTCTCCCGGCGATATTGGATCCGATATTATTATAACTGAATGCTTCTCCGGGGTTATGGACGATCTCGCGGCTTGAAGCAAAGGAGTTCACCTGCTCTTCCAGCAGGGTAAACTTTGTTTTCTGGAAAAATTTCTGGACGCCCCCTTTTTCTCCTTCAAGCCCGGTGGTATTGGCCAGGCAATGACGGATGGTAAGGTACTTTTTTGCGTATTTTGAATAAATGGGCAGGTACTTGCTCACCGGGTCGTCCAGGGATAGTTTTCCCTGGTCTACAAAGGTCATCACCAGGGC
>JAEUVR010000437.1 GCA_016786785.1 Chitinophagaceae bacterium | reverse complement strand
GAGGTGCATAAGTCCGTATTTATCAATGAGCTTTTCAGACTGGGTTCCCTTACCGCTTCCCGGGGGACCGAATAAAATAAGATTAAACATTATCGCAGATCATCTTGTTTAATGAATAGAATCCCCATAAAATGAGCGTTTATCGCGGTAAATATAGTGTAGATGCGCTAAAAATCCTTTAACAATTCAATAATCCGGCTATAAAAAGGTCTTAAGCGATCCAAGATAAACCGTTATCCACTCAGCCTGAGAGCGTAAATTTGCAGGAAGCGGTGCCTTTTATCCAGACCATGAGTATGCTCAGGTTAAAAATGCGACAATACCCATTTGTAAAGCGTTAAGTATGAAACAAGTCATTTATCTCATAACCGGGTTACTGCTGATGGCTGGATTACAACAATGCAGCTCTTCTCAAACGCCTTCGCCTGAAAAAGAACAGCAACATAAAGCACAGCAAACTATGGATACAAGTAAAAAGCCGGCCAATCCGGCATATTCCCGCACCGATAACAACAAGGTGGAACTGAATGATGAGGAATGGAGAAAGATACTGCCTGCAGACGTTTTCCATATCGCCAGGCAGAAAGGAACGGAACGCCCCTGGTCGAGCAAATATGAAGATTTTAGCGAGATAGGAACCTATTACTGCGCCGTTTGCGGAAACGCTCTTTTCCGCAGCGATACCAAGTTTGAAAGCGGCTGCGGCTGGCCCAGCTTTTATGAGCCCATTACCAAGGGAAGCATTATCTATGAGCCCGACCATTCGCATGGGATGAGCCGTACCGAAGTGATGTGCGGCCGTTGCAAATCGCATCTCGGTCATGTTTTCGAAGACGGCCCTCCCCCCACCGGCTTACGGTACTGTATCAACGGCGTTGTGCTGGATTTTGAAAAAGCCAAGGCCGCAGAAAAAAAATACGGGGAAGGAAAGAAGCCTTAACCCCGCCCGATCCTGGGCCAATGTGATTAAAATGGTAAAGACGTTACTTAAAATGATATGCGCTGTTCTATTTTTTTTAGCGGCGTTATTGACTTGGTTAGACCAATCCCGTTCATTCTATTGTCTGTCAGAGAACAAGTGCATTACAGTATGGAAGCGTCTTGGCGACAAATGTTACGTCATTCCCGGTAAATATTATGGGGTATTTAAACCTACTAACTATATCAAAACGACGAATACGCAGTACCTGACAATTTATTTTTCCAGTGATGTTCCCAATAAAATGATAGTACGAAATCAAGGAAGCTCCACAGGAGAGAAAGGCGGATATGATATAGTAAATAATCTACCGGAAAACTTCGATATAGTAGAATATTCTGAAGAGTATAGAGCGATTCTTTATAAACCGGATGCTATTAAATTTAAAGATGTAAAATCAAATACAGACTATTTAACTATAAATATAAAAGAGAATTATTCTACGGATAAAATAGGCAAGAAGATAAAATAGGAGAATTACCTGCCGGAAAATTGATAATAGCAGGCAGGTGTTCAAATGTCTATTGATTATTTCGGGAAGCCCGACCCAGGTATTTCGTTAATTATGTTCCAGAAGGCGCTGGCGCATCAAATCCAGTTGAAATATCTTTATCAAACACTTTGTCTTCAGTATACCTATTAAAAAAGCAATACAATGAAAAACCTTTTTCGTATTTGGATGATAATATGTTTATCCAGTAGTTTGATGGCTTCTCGGTGCAGGAAAGAATCCGAAAATTGCCATAAGGGTCTCAATGCCAGTAACAACTCGGATAAAGCAGTGTACATTTGGGATTATGGAAACTTTGATCCAAATGATTACCCCGGACCAAGCCCCATCCATACTACGGAGAGACTTAATCCTGGTGATCAAAATATAGGAATACTATCTGGTAGGGGTGACCATATAAAATAGAAGTGGGACGATACCGAACAGGCGATATGCAAGTGGTTTCCGGCGCTATGGGTAAAGAAAAAGTACATTACGAAGCCGTAAAGCCCGAGCTTGTAAAAAAAGAAATGGACAGGTTTTTAGATTGGTTCAATAACGACAATACGCTTGACCCTGTATTGAAAGCCGCCATTGCGCATTTTTGGTTTATTATCATTCATCCATTTGATGATGGAAACGGCAGAATTGGAAGGGCAATAACCGATATGGCGCTTGCCCGCGCCGAGAATAGCGGCGAACGTTTTTACAGTATGTCTGGCCAAATTCTAATAGAACGCAAACAGTATTACGAAATATTACAAAAAGTACAACATGGTTCGGGCGATATTACCGAATGGCTTGATTGGTTTTTACATTGCCTGAAAAATGCAATGCTTGCTACCGAAAACACCACGCAAAAAATACTGCATAAAGCCGAGTTTTGGAAACTGCATGAACATACTCTTCTAAATGAACGACAACGTCTAATGCTCAACAAACTTTTTGATGGTTTTGAAGGTAAATTGCAGACCTCAAAATGGGCAAAAATCACCAAAACATCTACTGACACAGCGCTAAGAGATATAAAAGACTTAGTAGAAAAAGGCATTCTACAACAGACAAACGAAAACGGGCGAAACACAAATTACAAACTGGCAAACTAGAACCGGCGCACCGCCTGTTCATGCCGCCATTTAATAATTCCCCTATCTCTATATCTTTGCCCCGTGAGAAAAAAGAAAAACATTGTACTGGAGAATGTATTGGTGGAAGATTATGCCGCCGAAGGAAAATCGCTTGCAAGGGTAGACGGCAAAGTGATCTTTATCGAAGAAGCGGTTCCGGGCGATATCGTGGATATCCGGTTGACCAAAAACAAAAAAGACTGGGGCGAAGGCAGGCCTATATCCTATCGCCAGTATGCCGCAAGCCGGGTGGCGCCGTTCTGTGAACATTTTAGCGTCTGCGGCGGTTGCCAATGGCAGATGTTGCCCTATGCAAAACAACTGCAGTACAAACAAAAGCAGGTTTCGGACAACCTGCAGCGCATAGGAAAACTCTCCTTGCCGCCTTTTGAACCGATATTGGGCGCTTATCCCGAAACGCGCTACCGCAATAAGATCGAGTACACTTTCAGCAATAAAAAATTTCTGCTGCGCGAAGAACTGCATAACGCCGATATCAGCGCCAGCCAGAATGTAGCAGGGTTTCATGCCCGGGGCGTATTTGACAAGGTAGTGGATATCCGCGAATGCCACCTGCAGGCAGAGCCTACCAATCGCATCAGGCTGGCTATCAAACAATACGCGCTGGATCAGGATTGCAGCTTTTATGATATTAAGGAGCATGCCGGCTGCTTGAGAACAGTTCAACTGCGCATCTGCCGTAGCGGCGAGATCATGGTAAATATTGTTTTCGGCCGCGAGCAGGAAGAAAAACGCGAGGGACTGCTCGATCATATACGCAATAAGTTTCCGGAGATCTCCACCCTGCTGTACACCATCAACGGTAAAAGAAATGACAGCCTGCACGACCTCTCCCCCATCATCTATTCCGGCAAAGGATATGCTATTGAAACATTGGAAGACTTCCGGTTCAAGATAGGGCCAAAATCTTTTTTCCAAACCAATACCGCGCAGGCCGAAAAGCTGTACCAGGTTACCCGCGACTTTGCCGAATTGAAAGGATATGAAACGGTGTACGACCTGTACTGCGGCGCCGGGAGCATCGGAATATTTCTAAGCCGCAATGCCGCTAAGATAATAGGCGTGGAGATGATCGGCGAAGCCATCGAAGACGCCAGGGAAAATGCACTGATGAACGGAATTGATCACGCTCATTTCTTCCATGGGGATGTTACCGATATATGCACAGATGATTTTTTTGCAGCCAACGGACGGCCCGACACGATCATCACCGACCCTCCCCGCGCCGGCATGCACGAAAAGCTGGTGCGAAAAATTCTTGATATGCAGGCGCCGACGATAGTATACGTAAGCTGTAATCCGGCTACGCAGGCAAGAGATCTTAGCCTGTTAAATGACCGGTACGCCGTGACCAGGGTCCGGCCGGTGGATATGTTCCCTCATACGCTCCATATTGAAAATGTAGTGCAGTTGAAGCTGCGTGAACCAGCCGGGCTATAAAGACCGGAATCCATTGCTGCCTGACAAGAGCAGTAAGAAGGTCGTATTAACTTTTTAAATTGGTATGGAATGCCACGCCGCGAATGGCAGAAGATTAATATATACTTAAGCCTTTCCCCGGTAAAGAGGAATATAACCGCCACAAAGAACAGCAAAGCAATGAACCCCGACAAGGGCATTTAAAGAGGGTATCGCGGAATTATGGCTTAATGCTCTCCCAATACCGCAAACATTCCGATCTTAGCGCCTAAAATTTATTGGATGGCAGATATCAGGATGAGAAATTTTGAGGCAATTCCGCCGGTGATCAAAAACCTGGTCATTATTAACGCGCTGGTGTTTTTTGCGCAAAACATATTTGGCAATGTTGGCCCCTACGGAATGGAAAACCTGTTTGCCTTACATGATGTACATTCGGTTTATTTCCGCCCTCATCAGCTCATCACGCACATGTTCATGCATGGCAGTCTCACGCATATATTCTTTAATATGTTTGCCTTGTGGATGTTTGGCAGCATGCTGGAAAACGTCTGGGGGTCAAAACGTTTCCTGATCTTTTATATGGCCTGCGGACTGGGAGCTGCCTTGCTACATCTGGGCGTCTTATATATGGAGATGTCCCAGGTAATGGAGATCTTCAGGCAGTTGCCGGCAAGCCAGCAGGAAGAGCTTCTTTATTCCCCTACCTTTAAGGTCAACACCGCCACCGTAGGCGCATCCGGCGCAGTTTTCGGCTGCCTGGCGGCATTTGGCTACCTGTTCCCCAACAGCCTCCTGTATGTTTATTTTTTATTCCCGATCAAGGCAAAATGGTTTGTGCTGATCTATGCGGCAATGGAACTATGGCTGGGGGTGCAGAACTCGGCGGGAGACAATGTGGCGCATTGGGCGCACCTGGGCGGGGCCTTAGTTGGCTTCCTTCTTGTACTATACTGGAATAGAAAAAACCGAAGACATTTTTATTAACAAAATGCAACCGGGAACAGGTTTTTTTCGTTAATCAGGTTAATATTTAACCTGTTGAAAAAGGTTCTCAGAATCGTTTTGTAATTTCATAAAAAAATTCTTTGTTACAAAAGGACCGATATAGGAAAAGAATGACGCTGGGGCAGAATGGTAATTTTCTCGTTTTGCTATTGGCGATCCTCACTATTGTTTTCTGTATTTTCAAGTTCATCTATATTGCCTATTATCTTTCCGGATGGGCAGAATCGGCATTTTATAAAAATATATTCGACTGGTTCCGTTTACCGGCCGAGGTCGACAAACTGTCTACCCGCCCATGGACCATTATCTCGTATATGTTCATGCACGACCGGGTGTTTCACCTGCTGGGCAACCTTTTATGGCTATGGGCATTTGGGTTTATTCTCCAGGATCTTGCAGGCAATAACAAGATTATCCCCCTATTTCTTTATGGAGGCGTGGCCGGAGCCTTTATTTTTATCCTGGTCAATAACCTGTTCCCCGTGTTGGCTGCGCAAATTGAGGGCAAAACCCTGGAAGGCGCGTCTGCGGGGGTCATGGCCATCGCCATCGCCGCAACCACTCTCGCGCCGGATTTCCGGATATTGCCCATGCTTAATGGCGGCATACCGCTCTGGGTACTTACCGTTATTTTTGTGATCATCGATTTCGCCAGCATCACCGGCCAGAACGGCGGCGGTCATCTTGCCCACCTGGGGGGAGCCGCAATGGGTTTTATTTTTGTCCGGCAACTGCGCAAGGGTCGCGATTGGAGCCTCTGGATGAACCGGTTCTTCGACTGGTGGGCAGACCTGTTCAACCCGGATAAAAAAGAATGGAAAAAAACCGCCCGGAAAGAACTGCATTACGATAGCAAGGGTTCCCATCCTTATAAAAAAACAGCTAACGTGACCCAGAAAAGAATTGATGAGATCCTCGATAAGATCAATCAACAGGGCTATCGCTTTCTATCAGATGAAGAAAAAGAGATATTGAAACGGGCATCCGAAGAGGAACATTTGTAATTTTAAGCATGACCCTTGTTTTTTGGAAATTTACCAAGCGGACATTTGTAACCGCCAATATTATTACAACCGTACTTTTTTTGCTGGCCTGTTGTAACGCATTTCTCCATCCGCAACAATGGTGGTTTATCGCCTTACTGGGACTGAGCTTCCCCTTCCTGCTGCTGATCGTCATTGGTTTTTTAATACTCTGGTCGCTGTTCCGCTCAAAATGGGTCTTCCTGCCTCTTGCTGCCCTGATTCTGGGTTATTCCAATATCCGGGCCCTTATAGGTTTTCATTTTGCTAAGAAATATACCGAAACCAGGCAGCCGGGAACATTAAGGGTGATGACCTGGAATGTTACCTGGTTCGATGAGCAGACAAAAGAGGACAGATCACGACCTATCTACCGGAAAAAAATGTTCGATTTTATCCGCTCACAGAACCCCGACCTGATCTGCTTCCAGGAATACCTCGAACCCAACACGCCCAGAAGAGATTACAACAACAAAAAAGATATTACCGAGCTGGGCTACCCCTATCATCATATCGTATATGATTATATCGGCTGGAAAGGAAGCTTCCAGACAGGAGTGGCCATCTACTCGAAATACCCTATCGATGATTCCATCCATATCCGCTATCCCGGCCCTAAAAGCCTAAAAGCCGCGGAGAGCCTGATTGGCGCCGACATCAATATAAACGGGCAGAAGGTCCGGATCTTTACCACCCACCTGCAATCCGTGCTCTTCCATAAAACCGATTACCATAACCTGGAAATCATCAAAAATGCGCAGGACAGCATACTGGAAGCCTCTAAATCAGTGGTCAAAAAACTGGTGCAGGGCTATAAATTCCGAAGCGACCAGGTGGATATCGTTCGAAAACACCTCGACGAAAGCCCCTATCCCACCATCATATGCGGCGATTTTAACGATGTGCCTAACTCATATACCTATTTTCGCATAAAAGGAAAACGACAGGACGCCTTTGTTGAAGCGGGTCGCGGCATCGGGCGCACTTTTTCCAATATCTCCCCCACGCTTCGTATCGATTATATCATGATCGACGATCGATGGGAGGCGCTGCAATACAATTGCCAACCACTGCCCTATTCAGAACATTACCCGGTAATTGCCGATATAAAACTGCGCAATACCGTACAATAGCTTCAGCAAGCGCAGCTTGTTGGGAGCTTCATGCGGGCAAGGTATTTATATAAATTTTTCTCAATATCTGCGATTAGACGAGCCTCCCTGTTAATACTGGCATTGATTCCATATTTTTGCAGCCCTGTTAAAGCAAAGCGCATGTCTTTACTAAAAGTCCATAACTCTTATACCCGGCAAAAAGAAACTTTTGAACCGCTTACTCCCGGTCATGTGGGGATGTATGTATGCGGACCAACCGTTAGCGGCGAAAGCCATCTGGGCCATGCCCGCCCCTATATTACTTTTGATATCATCTACCGTTATTTCCTGCACCTGGGTTATAAGGTAAGATATGTGCGCAATATTACCGACGCCGGGCATTTTGAGGAAGAAGGAAGGGAGGCTGAGGACAAGATCGCCGATAAGGCAACGCTTGAAAAGCTGGAACCCATGGAGCTGGTACAGAAATACACCAACCTCTTCCACTGGGCCATGAAACAGCTCAATACCCTCGAACCGAGTATTGAACCTACTGCAACAGGCCATATCGTGGAACAGATAGATATGATCCAGAAGATCATTAAAGAAGGATACGCATATGAGGTAAACGGATCTGTATATTTCGACGTGAAAAAATATGCCGCCCATTACCCTTACGGCAAACTCAGCGGCCGCAACCTCGACGATCTGCTGGAGACCACCCGCAGCCTGGAAGGGCAGGATGAAAAACGGAATAAACAGGATTTTGCGCTCTGGAAATCAGCGCCGCCTCAACACATCATGCGCTGGAACAGCCCCTGGGGAGAAGGCTTCCCCGGATGGCATATCGAATGTTCGGCCATGAGCAGCAAATACCTCGGCGCAGAATTCGATATTCATGGAGGCGGTATGGACCTTCAATTCCCTCACCATGAAAGCGAAATAGCCCAAAGCACGATCTGCAATAAACATATGCCCGCCCGTTACTGGATCCATAACAATATGATCACCATTAACGGCAGGAAAATGGGAAAGAGCTATAACAACCAGATCAAGCTCACGGAAATGTTCAATGGCCAACACCCCTTGCTGGAAAAAGGCTACAGCCCCATGACGATCCGTTTTTTTATCCTGCAAACGCATTACCGGAGTACGCTTGACTTTGGCAACGAAGCATTGCAGGCGGCTGAAAAAGGGCTTAAACGTTTATGGGAAGCTTATGAGGCGCTGAACAAGCTGTCCCCTCCTTCCGGATCGGAAGGGCTCGATCAGCAGCTGGACGAAAAAGTGGTAAAAATGCTGCTCCAGTTGGACGAATTCATGAACGATGATTTTAATACTGCGAAAGTATTGGCCAACCTGTTTGAGCTGGTCCCCATTATTAACGCCATCCGGGACAAACATCTTTCGCCCAATGTATTAAAAGCGACTACCCTGGAAATGCTGCAACGATATTTTCACGAGTATATCGAAAACATATTGGGCTTGCGCGATGAAAATGCAGAAGACGAAGGCAAACTGGACGGCGTACTGAGCCTCCTGATTGAGCTCAGAAAGGAAGCAAGGGCAAAAAAAGACTATGCTACCTCCGATAAAATACGCAACCAGCTACAGGCGTTGGGCATCTCGCTAAAAGATGATAAGGACGGCAATATTACCTATAGCATTAATTAGGATAAATGATCTTAATGTCACAGAAAGCAACATCCAGGCGGTGATATAGCGTTTTGGCAATAGTTCCCCGCCATGAGGCTATCGTTCTTAATTTTCGGCGGCGGGCTTTCACGCCTACTTAACGATCTTCAGTTCCCGGATCAGGTTAGCGGCGCCGCCTATCTTATCAATACACCATAAAACATACCGGATATCGACGCAGATGGTCCGGTTATAAGCGTTGTCAAAGAGGATCTTATGACTTAGCGCTTCGTAGTTGCCGTCAAAGGCAAGGCCGATCAGGTTTCCATTGGCGTCTATCACCGGCGATCCCGAGTTTCCCCCGGTAATATCATTGTTGGTAATAAAATTCACGACCAGGTCCTTCCGTTGCTTATCTATATACTGACCGAAATCTTTTTTAAGCGCCAGCTCCCTGGTCTTCGGGTCCAGGTCAAACTCATAATCCCCCGCCTTGTATTTTTCCAGGACGCCTTTCATGGTAGTCGCATAATCATAGATTACGGCATCCTTTGGCTCATATCCCTTAACGCTCCCGAAACTAACGCGCATGGTCATGGTAGCGTCGGGATATAATTTTTTCGCTTTTACCGTATCCATTAGCAGGATGCCTTCCAGGTACAATCGGCCGGCTTCATTATTTTTCTCATTAAACTGCTGCAGCAAAGGCAGGTACTTGCCCTGGAAATTTTTCAGGAAGGCGCTGGCTGCGCCATAGGCCGGATCGCTTTGTAATACCGCGCCATCAGGGTTCTTCACAAAGGATTTCCAGCGGAGGCTATCCAGCAGAAAGCTCGCGTCAAATAGATAGTCGGCATATTTTTTATAGGTTACGGGATCATTCAAGTCGCCGAAATCTTTTTTAAGGGAAGAATAAAACCCAATAGGATGCTGGTTTTGATCTATATCCGTATAGAACCGCTGAAGCACAGCCGCTAATATCTGTTTATCGGAAACCACATGCTCAGACCGCATGAATGCCGTCCGCGCCTTATCGGCGGCCGAAACCGCATCCTCGATATCCTTCGATTTGCCGC